>CAJUBG010000060.1 GCA_910584575.1 uncultured Dorea sp. | reverse complement strand
GATGGACGCAAATCTTTTGAAAAAAGGCGAGGACTTCGACAAGCTACCGGAAACGTGGGTAATCTTTATCACAGAGAATGACGTAATGGAAAAGGGGTTGCCGCTTTATCCAATTGAGAGGTGCTTTTTAGGAACTGGGGAAAGATTTGAGGACGGTTCGCACATACTGTATGTAAATGGCGCTTACCGTGGAGATACGCCAATCGGGAAGTTAATGCATGACTTCTCCTGCACAGACGCAGCGGATATGTACTATGGGACACTGGCGGACAGGGTGAGATTTTTCAAAGAGAGCAAGGAGGGAATCGAGATTATGTGCCGTGCTATGGAAGATATGAGGAATCAGACATTGAAAGAGGGAATGATAAATGTTGCAAAAAAAATGCTGGAAGATGGAACAATAACGCTTGAAAAGATTGCGGAATTTGTTGGCCTTTCAGTTGACGAAGTGAGAAAATTGAAAACAGACCAGAATATGTAAATGGCACTAATGAGCCAGGAATCTAAAAAACAGGTTCCAGGCTCTATTTTTTGCTCTGAAATGTAAATTTTCTGTGAATATGATTAAAAAGTCCTTTACAAAACGTCATTGGAGTAACCAAGAATTGGTTACGACGGATATAAAAAGTATCGTTTTATGCTTGAAGCTAGTAGCGAAAGCTTCTAATGATACAAAACATTCAAGGAAATTAAGGCTTGATATTCATTAAAACAGGGTGTATACTGTCAATAATTTCTAGGAATAAGCGACGACAAGACGGCGACAAATGAATATTTGAAAGTTGGTTTGCATAGAAATTCCGAATTGAGGAAAAGGGAGTATAGAACTTTAATTGGAGGAGTTGAGTGTTCGAATCCCCTATACTCCATTCCATAAGGCTTAGTTCAATCGGCGTATTGGGGCTATGCCTTTTTCATTTTTAGGGATAAAAATTCCCCATCTACTCCTGATTAAACTCTCTACGGGTTTGCGTTAAGTGGTTTGTTCGCCGCTTCTCCATTTTTTAGACAGCCTTTTTGTTTTTTGTAATAAGGAAAAATAGATTTTTTAATGCGACAGCTACATGTCATATTAGTTGTGATATAGTTTATTTGTAACATAAGGAGTGGCCGCAATGCAGATTGAGCGTTTAGTCCAGATGGTTTTTTATATTATCAATCATGGACACGTAACAGCGAAGGAATTATCCGATTTTTTCAATGTATCTACAAGAACAATATATCGGGATATCAACACGCTGACCATAGCCGGTATCCCAGTATTATCTACAAAGGGAACTGGCGGAGGCATATCCCTAATAGACGGATATACGATTGACAAATCTATATTGTCCAAAGAAGAACAGGAGAGCGTCTATCAAGGTTTGCAGATACTACAATCCACAAAGTTCCCGAACGCAGAGACGGCATTGAGTAAAATCAGCGCTGTTTTCAGAAATGTGATGGAATCAAAATGGCTTGATGTTGATTTTTCATATTGGGGAAGTGATGATAAAGAAAAAATTAAAATTTCTGATATACAGTATGCGATTCTCAATAAACATGTGATTACGTTTTGTTATTTCAATTCTGAATTAAGAAAATCAGAGAGAGAAATAGAGCCTTTACGGTTGGTTTTCAAATCACATGCTTGGTATATTGTAGGATTTTGCAGAGATAAAGAAGAAATTAGGATATTTCGCCTGTCCAGGATAAAGCGTCTTAAGGTTACAGAGGAAATTTTTGAGCGTGAGCTGCCTTTGGAGTATTCATTGACGTCTGAATGTAAAGAGGAATGTAATCTTCCAGTTTTTATATTAAAATTTTCACCTGAAATTGCACATAGGTTATACGATGAATTTCAAGAAGACCAAGTCTGCTTATGTGATGATGGAAGCTATTACGTCACAGTTCAATATGAGCTGAACAACTGGACTTTTAATTATCTTCTATCTTTTGGAAAGTATGTTGAAATTATTGAGCCGGAGATAGCCCGCGCCATGCTCAAAGAAAGGGCGGCTGATATTGTTAAAATCTATATGTAATTTTGTGCAGTTTGGATGAAAACTGACGTAACTGACAGTATTTAGGAGGAGAGAATATGGAAAAATGGTTATATGTAATGATAATAAAGAAGGGAAAAGCCTATAATAAAGTTACAAAGGCGGTAATTACAAGGCATGTAGAGAATCTGAGAAATTTAGACGCCGATGGGAAAATAGTGCTTTGCGGCCCGTTTAAAGGCTATCCAGGTGTTGCAGGCATGGTTATTTTTAAAACGCAGAGCTATGAGGAGGCTGAAGCTCTTTGCAAGTTAGAACCGCTTGTGGCCGAGGGGTATGCGACGTATACGCTGGCGGCCTTGCAGGTGGCTGACAAAGAGAATAATTATTTACTATAACTCAATACGAGCAAATGATAAACGGGGGGTGTCACACTAAGCATAAAATATACCATTTTTGCTTAAGGCGGCATCCCCGTTTATGCTCTGTTTTTTCTGGAATCCCTTCCCGTCAGATAATCAAGGGATACATCATAAAAATCAGCCAGCTTAATAAGCATTTCAACAGGGATATAGATTTTACCTAACTCATATTTAGAATATGTTGTCTGTTTGATATTTAAGTATTCAGCCAGTTCCTTCTGTGTCTTATCATTATCTTCCCGTAAATTTCGGATATTCTCGAATATCATGTTCTAATCACCACACCTTTCCCCCATTATAGAAAAGATTAAAATGATTGTTGATAAAATAGTCTTATCTCGACTATAATAATGTGGCAAATGTCGTCGTAACGTAGTAGAATATACAGTATATCAAAGTACCTAAAAGAAGATTATGAATATGACAAAGTGGTTGAAAAAACAAGAGTGTAAGGAGAGAAAGAGATGTTGAAGAAAAACGAATTAGCATTACTGACAATGGAACTGGAAACAGCGGATTTAAGTCCGGAGGTATACCGATACCGGACAGAATACGGCGTGTCAGTCGTATATTTTATGTTTGACCCTGAGTTGATTAGTAAGTATGTATTCGAGCCGGTTTATCTAAGTCCGGCGGATGTAGAATGTGAGGGGATGTCAGAAGAAGATATTTTCCACGCCATTTTAGAGAGTACGGTTACGATTATGCATACGGAGATTATTCCGTTTTCAGAGTATTTTCGGGAATTTGAGGAATTTTGTGAGGATAAGGATAAACTTCCTATTATTCGGGGAATTGCCAAGGCAATGGAAGATGCAGAGGAAGAAAGCCGCGTATGGTGTGTCACCGGTTCTCTCAGGGAACGCTGTGCGTCGGGTGCGCTGTATCGGCCCTTGCTTCGGGAATTCTGCGAAACACATAAGTGCTCAGGTGTGCTGATTGGCTTATGTGACAATGATTTCGCGTATTTAGGTAAGGATAATCCGCGTATGGCTTCCATGATGCCGTCGTTAGTGCAGGGGCTTAAACATATTGTGGAAGGGGCGAAAGAGCTTTCAGATGTAAAGATTCTTAGGTATAGTTATGAAACAGACACATTGAGCGTATTTATCGGACAGCAGGAGTAGCAGGCGGCAGGCAGATAACAACCTGCCATTGATGTGAAATGACAAATTAATTTAATAATGGAGGGACATTTATGGCATATGGAAAAAATGTAAAGCAAATCTTGTATGGCGGGGATTATAACCCAGAGCAATGGCCGGAGGAGGTCTGGCGTGAGGATATGCGGATGATGAAAAAGGCACATATCAACATGGTCACGCTGAATGTGTTCAGTTGGGCGTCCCTGCAGCCGAATGAGGATACCTATTGTTTTGAACGGCTGGACAAGATTATGGAGTTGGTGTGGGAGAATGGGCTTAAGGTCTGCATGGCGACGGCGACAGGGGCCCATCCTGCGTGGATGGCGAAGCGGCATCCGGATATATTGAGGACGGATGCAGACGGTACGAGGCGGGTCTTTGGAGGCAGGCACAATTCCTGCCCCAACAGCCCCACTTACCGGTTGTATGCGCCCAGGCTTGCGGGCGAGCTGGCGAAGCGGTACAAGGATTATGACAATATTGCCGCATGGCATGTTTCCAATGAATTCGGCGGGGAATGTCATTGCGAAAACTGTGAGAAGGCATTTCGGGAGTGGCTTAAGGAGAAATATGGAACGATTGAGGAGGTCAACCGCTGCTTTTACACGGAATTCTGGGGGCATACGTTTTATGACTGGGATGAGATTGTGCTTCCCAATCTGAAAAGCGAGCATTTTATCCATGGAGATGTGGGCGAGCGCACGATGTTCCAGGGGATTTCTCTGGATTATCGGAGATTTATGTCAGACAGTATTCTGAAATGTTTTCGTCTGGAATATGATGCAATCAAGAAGGTGATGCCGGATGTTCCTGTTACCACGAATCTGATGGGATTTTTCAAGGATTTGGATTATCAGAAATGGGCGAGGGAGATGGATTTTGTCTCCTGGGACAGCTATCCAGAGCCGTCAGACAGTCCGGCGGCGATTGCTATGCGCCATGACCTGATGCGTGGTATTAAGGGGCAGCAGTCGTTTGTGTTAATGGAGCAGACGCCCAGTGTGACGAACTGGCATCATTACAATAAGCTGAAAAGGCCAGGGGATATGCGTCTTTTAAGCCTTCAGGCGGCGGCTCACGGGGCTGACGCCATCCAGTTTTTCCAAATCCGCAGAGGCCGCGGCGCGTGTGAGAAGTATCATGGCGCGGTGATTGACCATGCGGGAAGGGATGATACCAGAGTATTTCTTGAAGTGGAGGCTCTGGGAAAAGAGCTTGAAGAATTGAAGGACGAGTTCCTTGAGGGACGTACTCCTTCTGAGACGGCGATTGTGTTTGACTGGGATAACTGGTGGGCTGTGGAGTATTCCGCAGGGCCGAGTGTTCTTATGAAATATCTGGATGCTGTGAAGGATTATTATACGGCGGCATTTGAGCAGAATGTTCCGGTTGATATCATCAGCGTTGAGGATGACATGTCTCCCTATAAGGTGGTGATTGCGCCGCTGCTCTATATGACAAAGTCAGGATATGCCCAGAAGGTGAATCGGTATGTTGACCAGGGAGGAACGTTTATTACTACATATTTCAGCGGGATTGTAGACGAGCATGACCTGGTGATTGATGGGGGATATCCGGGGGAATTGAGGGATGTGCTTGGAATATGGGTGGAGGAGAATGACGCCTTGCCGGAAGGGGAGAGTAACTCTTTTGTCTATGACGGCGTTAAATATCCGGCTTCTATGATTTGTGATTTGATGCATTTGGAGGACGCCCAGGAGATGAGCGAGTATGAAATGGATTTTTACAGAGGGACGCCTGTTTTGACCAGGAATCATTATGGAAGCGGAGTTGCCTATTATGTGGGAACTCGGTCAAATGAGGAATTTTATCTGCATTTTCTGAAAAATGTTTTTCAGGAGGCAGGGGTTGAGCCTGTTATGGACACTCCGAAGGGAGTTGAGGCGGCTGTCCGCGTCAATGAGAAGGGCAGGACGCTGTTTTTACTCAACCATGGGAAGGAGTGCAGTTCGGTGGTTCTGGACAGGGATTGCCGGAATCTGGTTGACGGGAAGGAGTATAGAAGCGGAGACTGCATAGAGCTTGAGAAGAAGGGGGTTGTGATTCTGAGAAGCTGATATAAGGATTTGTTGATTTTGGTATTGAGAAGCTGACAGAATCACGTCCAGGAACTTTACACCTAAGATTTATTTTAGTATAATAGGATTGGCAGGAAGGAATTGGTACGATTACGGTTGCTTTTGCTGTCCACTCACCCGAAGGGCATATGCTTTTGAATGTCCGGAGGAGATAAATATATGGAATGAGGAAATACTATGGCAAAGAAATCAAGAAAAGAGCGCAAGCAGGCTGCGGCAAAGCAGAACACGGGAAAACAGAATATTGCAGGACAGAATGTAGCGGTGCAGGCAGCAGAGGTCAAAACAAAGGTGGAGAGTGAGAATATGGAAGCTGTTAAAGTGGAAACTCAAGAGGAAGAAGCTGTAAAGACGACAGAAGCGGTTTCTGAGAGTGCCGTAGAAGAAGTGAAGGTATGTGAGGATACAGCCGAAGAAAAGAGTACGTGTGAAGATGTAAAGACAGAAGAAGATACAGCCGAAGAAAAGAGTACGTGTGAAGCGGCAGATTCAGAAGCCGAGGAAGCATTCAGGAGGGCAGAGCAAAGGGCTGCTTATGAGAAACGGTTTGCCAGACATTTCGACGAACTAAAGTGGCTCTATATGGAGTTGTACGGGAACAGCTCAATGTTTGCCGAGCTGTGCGACAATCTTTATCGTTTTTATGAAGAACGTAACGAGGATTTGAAGGAGATTGACCGGAATCGTGAGGCGCGTCCGGACTGGTATAAGCAGAACGATATGCTTGGCATGATGTTCTATATCGACAATTTTGCCGGCAACATGAAGGGTGTGGAATCGAAGCTTGACTATCTTGAAAAGAGCAATGTGAACTATATTCACCTGATGCCGTTCCTGGATACAGTGGAAGGGCGTTCTGACGGTGGATATGCGGTGGCGGATTTCCGTAAGGTGCAGGAGAAGCTCGGTACTATGGAGGATCTGGAGAGCCTGACGGCGGCGTGCCATAAGAAGGGTATTAACGTCTGCATGGATTTTGTTATGAACCATACTTCGGAGGATCATGAGTGGGCTAAGAAGGCAAGACAGGGAATCGGAGAGTACATGAGCAGATATTTCTTCTTTGATAATTATTCGATTCCGGCTCAGTATGAGAAAACTGTACCACAGGTATTTCCGACGACAGCGCCAGGGAATTTCACATGGCTTCCTGAGGTAGAGCATTTTGTTATGACCTCCTTCTATCCGTACCAGTGGGATTTGAATTATAAGAACCCAAGGGTATTTAATGAGATGATGTATAATTTCCTGTTCCTGGCGAATAAAGGAATTGATATTATCCGTATTGATGCGGTTCCTTATATATGGAAGGAACTGAATACACAGTGCAGGAATCTTCCTCAGGTACATACCATTGTCCGTATGATGCGTATGATTGGTGAGATTGTTTGTCCGAGCGTTCTTCTGCTCGGTGAGGTTGTGATGGAGCCGGAGAAGGTGGTTCCGTACTTCGGAACCGTGGAGAAGCCGGAGTGCCATATGCTTTATAATGTTACGACCATGGCTACCACCTGGCATACTGTGGCGACCAGGGATGTGGGGCTTCTGCGGCAGCAGTTAGACATTGTAAACCGTCTGCCAAAGGAATATGTGTTCCTGAATTATCTGCGCTGCCATGATGATATTGGATGGGGATTGGATTATGCTTCTCTTTTACGGGAGGGAATCCGTGAGCGTCCTCACAAGCAGTATTTGAATGATTATTTCCAGGGATACGTAGGTGAGAGTACCAGCCGTGGAGAGCTGTATAATGCAGACCCAATCACTGGCGACGCAAGGTTCTGCGGAACGACTGCTTCTATGTGTGGTATCGAGAAGGCTGGTTTTGAGCAGGATGCCGAGGCTATGGAAAGGGCAATCCAAAAGGATATTATGCTTCATGCGTATATGTTTATGCAGTCTGGAATTCCTGTGCTTTACAGCGGAGATGAGATTGGACAGGTAAATGATTATACTTATAAGGAGGATCCGCATAAGTCGGCTGATTCCCGTTATATCCACCGCGGGGCAATGAAATGGGAGCTTGCCGAGAATATTACGGATGCAGATACCGTGGAGGGCAAGGTATTCCAGAGATTGGGTCAGTTGGAGAAGATTCGTAAGTCTGAGAAGGTGTTTGTATCTACCGCAGATACTTGGACTATTGAGACTTGGGAAGCCGGCGTTCTGTGCATCGGAAGGTATTTTGAAGGCGAAAAGCTGATTGGCTTGTTTAATTTCAGCGAGTATGATAAGACCGCATGGATTAATGAAGAAGACGGTATGTATGTTGATTTGATTTCCGGCAAGGAGATGGAGGCAAGAGGCGTCAATATTCCTGCCTTTGGCTTCTATTATCTGAAGAAAGAGGAAAAAGCCGAGTAAATATGGGACGGAGAAAACGGATATGGATTGCCGTCTGGGCGGCAATCCTGTGGGTATGTCTGGGGACGGCTGCATTTGCCACTGATGCAGGGCAGAGTGAGCCGTCTCCGGAACAGGCTGAGCTGACAGACGAGCAGCGTCTTCAGCAGGAGTTGGACGCAGTCTATGCAATGCCGGTTCAGTCCAACGAGATAGAGGGCTGGCCTCAGGCGCCGGGGACGTATGGCGAGGCAGCCATCGTCATGGAGGTGGAGTCAGGCGCGATTTTGTATGCGAAGAATATTGACGACCATCATTTTCCGGCGAGTATTACGAAGCTTCTGACAGCGTTGGTGGCGTTAGAGAACGGCCAGTTTGCGGACCCTGTGGTATTTTCCCATGAGAGCCTTGCGTTTTTAGAGCCAGGGGATGCCTATATTGGGATGAAGGAGGGCAACCAGATTACGCTTGAGCAGGCTTTATATGCTACTCTCCTTGCTTCGGCCAATGAGGGCGCCTATGCGGTTGCCGAGAATGTGGGAAAGAATCTGGGGCATGATTATGCATGGTTTCTGGAACAAATGAATAACAGATGCAGAGAGCTTGGCGGGGAGAATTCTAATTTCGCCAATCCTCACGGGCTGCATGACGAGAACCATTATACTTGTGCCAGGGATATGGCGTTAATCGGACGAGAGCTGTTCAAGCATCCGGAGTTTTTTGATATAGTCCAGACTTTGCAGTATACGATTCCGGCGTCCGAGACCACGGAGGAGCATGTTTTTCAGCAAAAGCATAAGATGCTGAAGGAGGGAAACGCCAATTATTATGAGTTTGCGATTGGCGGAAAGACCGGATATACCTCGGAGGCAATGTCAACGCTTGTCACCATGGCGGACAATGGGAACATGCAGCTTGTGTGCGTGGTGCTTAAGACCCACGGGGTGAATGTTTATCCGGATACCAGGAATCTGTTTGAATATGCGTTTGCCAATTTCAGTAAGGCGCTTCCGGCAGAGAATGAGAAGTCGGAGGATGTGGCAGAGATTTTGGACGAGCAGAATATTATCGTGCCTAATGGAGTTGAGTTCCAGGATTTGGACATGGAGATTGTTCCGGATGAAGAAACGGACGGAGAGGCAATTTTATCGTACAGCTATAAGGGCAATCCTGTGGGAAGTGTCCGGGCAGTCTTGAGTCAGGCTTATTATGAGAAGCTAGAGGCAGAAAAGGCAGAAAATGCGCAGAAACAGGGGGAGGCTAAGGACGGCAAAGGCGATAAGGATAAGAAGGCCGGATTCCTTGAGAACAGGGAGATTGTAAAGAAATGTGTTCTTGGGGCTGCCGTAGTCATGCTTGTCGTGTTAGTGGCAGTTCTTGTGAAATTGCTTCTTGACGAAAAAAGAAAGAGGCGCTGATGAAGTAAATAACCGCTGTAAGACTTAAAATACGAGACTTACAGCGGTCTATTTTATTCTAATTTTTAAAGTCCATAATCTGTTCAGAAACTTGGGCATGGTTGTCTCTATACGCGGCATGGGCTTTGGCGCGCTTTACTTTTAAGGCTTCCGGCGTTGTCTCCGCCTCCGCAAGGGTCTTTCTGTGCTCTTGTAAAATAGCTCTCTTTCTTTGCTCGGCTTCATGGGGGGAAGTATCATTTGCTTCGTCCTTTGAGATATCCTCCGTCATATTATCTGTATCTGCTTCGTTCGTATCAGTATCGAAATCTTCGACTCCAAGTTCTGAGGCTTTTGCTTCTTCGAGAGCCTTTTCTGCCTCCAGCTTTTCTGCTTCTGTGGGAAGCTGAGCATATCTGCCGCTTTGTATAAATGTGTTTATGGTTTCTTCCAGAGCTTTGCTTTTCATGAGCTCTTGCCACATGATTCCAAGCTTTGCGCTTTCGGGTATAGCAGAATTACTCTCAACACTTTTGACTACGCTTAAGGAGGCTGCCGTGCGATTCATTCTCACGCGCTGGACATCTTCTTTCGTCTTACACCTTTTAAGATCCTCCTCATAACTTTTCTGTTCCTCCTCCAGAGCTTTTGCTTTCTGATATGTCTGAGGATCATTCTTTTGCAGATATTCCATTTCCTCCCGCGATAATTTCTTGCCGGAGGCCAGCTTCGCCCGTATCTGTGAAGAAAGCTTGGATGAGCCGTCCGCCTGGGCTAAACGGATTTCTTCAGCCTGCCGTGCGATTGGATCCGTAAGTTTTGTAGTGCCGTCGGCAGTAAAGTCATTGTTTGCTTTCTTCTGCTGCCACTTCATCTGCATTTCCATAGTTTTTGTATATTTGCCCAATGATTGCATCATGAAAAAGTTCAAAATAATCACCTCCTATATTTTTTATCGACAAAATATGGTGGAAAATTAAGATTTATCTCTTGACGATATCCTGGGTTTTGACTATAATTAAACCCACACAGAAAAAGTGTTGACGGAGACAGTAAGATATATCAGAAAGATACAGCGAGTCGGGGATGGTGGGAGCCTGATGCGAGTAGGGTATATCTGAATATCACTTCCGAGCTGCAGTTGTCGAAAGATGTTGTGCGCAGGATACGTTCGAGTAGATACTGACGGAGTTCCCCCGTTACAGGGAAGGCATATGATTGTATGTTTAGGTGGTTTATAAGCGTGAGCATTAGCTCTCGTCCTATTCAGGACGGGGGCTTTTTTACATGAAGGAGGTCAATATGTATAAGAAGGTTTCAACAGATTTGAACTTTGTTGACCGAGAGAAAGCGGTTGAGAAGTTCTGGAGGGAGAACCATATCTTTGAAAAGAGTATGGAGGAGAGAGAGGGCAATGAGATTTACATGTTTTACGACGGGCCGCCGACAGCCAACGGTAAGCCTCACATTGGTCATGTTCTGACCCGTGTAATCAAGGACATGATTCCAAGATACCGCACCATGAAGGGGTACGAGGTGCCGAGAAAGGCTGGTTGGGATACCCATGGCCTGCCGGTAGAGCTTGAGGTGGAGAAGGCGTTAGGCCTTGACGGCAAAGAGCAGATTGAGGAGTATGGCTTAGAGCCGTTTATCGACAAGTGTAAGGAGAGTGTGTGGAAATATAAAGGAATGTGGGAGGATTTTTCCAGTACAGTCGGGTTCTGGGCAGATATGGAGAATCCTTATGTGACATACCACAATGAATTTATCGAGTCTGAGTGGTGGGCTTTAAAGCAGATTTGGGACAAGGGACTGCTTTACAAGGGCTTCAAGATTGTTCCTTACTGTCCTCGGTGCGGAACGCCTCTTTCCGCGCAGGAGGTGGCCCAGGGCTACAAGGATGTAAAAGAGCGTTCCGCTATCGTGCGTTTTAAGGCAAAGGGGGAGGATGCATATATCCTGGCGTGGACGACAACGCCCTGGACCCTGCCTTCTAACCTGGGACTCTGTGTGAATCCCACAGAGACTTATGCAAAGGTGAAATGTATCGACGGATATACCTATTATATGGCCGAGGCTCTTTTGGATACGGTGCTTGGTTCTCTTGCGAAGGAGGGAGAAGCAGCCTACGAGGTGCTTGAGACTTACCAGGGCAAGGATTTGGAGTACAAGGAGTATGAGCCGCTGTATCAGTGCGCGGCAGACGGAATCGCCAATCAGCACAAGAAAGCCTTTTATGTAATCTGCGACGACTATGTTACGCTGACAGACGGTACGGGAGTCGTTCATACTGCGCCTGCGTTTGGTGAGGATGACGCCAAGGTCTGCCGTAAATATGATATGCCCTTCGTTCAGTTGGTTGACGAAAAGGGAAATATGGCGGAATCGACGCCATTTGCCGGATTATTTGTGAAGAAGGCAGATCCGGAGGTATTGAAGGATTTAGAGGCAAGGGGAATGCTTTTTGACGCGCCGAATTTCGAGCACAGCTATCCTCATTGCTGGAGATGCGATACTCCGTTAATCTACTATGCCCGTGAATCCTGGTTTATCAAGATGACGGACGTGAAGGAAAATTTGATTGCAAACAATAATACCATCAACTGGATTCCGGAGAGCATCGGAAAGGGACGTTTCGGAGACTGGCTGGAAAATGTTCAGGACTGGGGTATCAGCCGTAACCGTTACTGGGGAACCCCGCTTAATATCTGGGAGTGTGAATGTGGACATCAGCACTCTGTCGGAAGTATTGCAGAGTTAAAAGAGATGTCGGATAACTGTCCGGAGGATATTGAGCTGCATCGCCCGTACATTGACGAAGTGACTATCAAGTGTCCGGTCTGCGGCAAAGAGATGCACAGGGTACCGGAGGTAATCGACTGCTGGTTTGATTCCGGCGCCATGCCTTTTGCGCAGCTTCACTATCCTTTTGAGAATCAGGAATTGTTTGAGAAGCAGTTTCCGGCGGACTTTATTTCCGAGGCGGTGGATCAGACACGCGGATGGTTTTATTCCCTGTTGGCAATCTCGACGCTGATTTTTAACAAGGCGCCTTATAAGAACGTTATTGTTCTTGGACATGTGCAGGATGAGAAGGGACAGAAGATGAGCAAGTCCAAGGGCAACGCGGTAGATCCTTTTGACGCTTTGGAGAAATATGGCGCTGACGCTATCCGCTGGTATTTCTATGTGAACAGCGCGCCATGGCTGCCGAACCGTTTTCACGGAAAGGCTGTCGTGGAGGGACAGAGAAAGTTCATGGGAACTCTGTGGAATACTTACGCGTTTTTCGTATTGTATGCGAATATTGACGGATTTGACGCAACAAAATATGCGTTGGAATATGATAAGTTATCAGTTATGGATAAGTGGCTTTTGTCCAAGCTCAATACGCTGCTTCAGGAGGTGGACAGCCATTTGGAGAATTACAGGATTCCGGAGACAGCAAGGGCTTTGCAGGAATTCGTGGACGATATGAGCAACTGGTATGTAAGAAGAAGCCGCGAGCGTTTCTGGGCGAAGGGAATGGAGCAGGATAAGATTAACGCTTATATGACTCTTTATACAGCTTTGGTTGGTGTGAGTAAGGCGGCGGCGCCGATGATTCCGTTCATGACAGAGGACATTTACCAGAATCTTGTAAAGAGTGTGGACAAGAGCGCGCCGGAGAGTATCCATCTGTGTGATTTCCCGAAGGCGGACGAGTCATGTATTGACCATGAGCTTGAGGCGAACATGGATAAGGTGTTAAAGCTGGTTGTCATGGGCCGCGCGTGCCGGAACACGGCAAATATTAAAAATCGCCAACCCATTGGCAGGATGTATGTGAAGGCGGATTTTGAACTTCCGGAATTCTACCAGAAGATTGTAGAAGATGAATTGAATGTAAAATCTATGACATTTACACAAGAGGTACGCGATTTTACAACATATTCTTTTAAACCTCAACTAAAGACAGTGGGTCCAAAGTATGGTAAAATGTTAAATGGAATCAGGGCAATGCTTGGTTCTGTGGATGGCAATGCTGCTATGGATGAATTAAATGCTACGGATGCCTTGAAGCTTCAGATTGACGGTCAGGAGGTTGTACTGTCACGGGAAGATTTGCTGATTGAGAGCGCGCAGATGGAGGGATATGTGTCTGAGGATGACAACGGTATTACGGTTGTGCTGGATACAAACCTGTCAGAAGAACTTCTTGAGGAAGGTTTTGTGCGTGAGATTATCAGTAAAGTCCAGACTATGCGTAAAGAAGCCGGTTTCGAGGTTATGGATCAGATTGAGATTACCTATGAGGGAACTGACAAGGCAGAGGCGGTATTTGCCGCTAACAGAGATACCATTGGAGAGGAAACTCTTGCGCAGAAGGTTACAAAAGCTGCACCGGCAGGATATGTGAAGGAATGGAAGATTAACGGTGAGATGGTAACTCTTGGAGTTGAGAGGAAATAACATTACTTTGGGGGGCGGGTTTTTCCTGCCCCGCAGGGGAAAGAAAGAGGTAGGAAAAGTATGTATAATCCGAGATTTGAGAAAGAGGCATTTAAGAAGGAAGTTAAGCAGAATGTGAAGCATCTGTTCCGCAAGGAGATTGAGGAGGTTTCACAGCAGGAGTTGTATCAGGCGGTTTCTTATGCCGTGAAGGAGGCAATCATCGATAACTGGATTGCTACACAGAAGCAGTATGAGAAGGACGATCCGAAGATTGTTTATTATATGTCCATGGAGTTCCTGATGGGAAGGGCTCTTGGAAATAACCTGATTAATATGACGGCTTACACCGAAGTGAAGGAAGCTTTGGAGGAGATGGGCGTGAACCTGAATCTTCTTGAGGATGAAGAACCGGATCCGGCTCTTGGTAACGGAGGTCTTGGACGTCTGGCTGCATGTTTCCTGGATTCTCTGGCTTCTCTTGGCTATGCGGCGTATGGCTGCGGAATCCGTTACCGCTACGGTATGTTCAAGCAGAAGATTGAGAATGGATATCAGGTTGAGACGCCGGATAACTGGCTTGTGAACGGCAACCCGTTTGAGCTTAGAAGGCCGGAATATGCGAAGGAGGTTCGTTTCGGCGGAAATATCCGTGTTGAATATGATGATAAGGGCAAGATTCATTTTGTGCAGGAGAATTATGAGTCTGTCAAGGCAGTTCCCTATGATTATCCGATTGTGGGCTACAATAACAATGTTGTCAATACCCTGCGTATCTGGGATGCAGAGCCAATCGTTGACTTCCAGTTAGAGTCTTTTGACCGCGGCGATTACCACAAGGCAGTTGAGCAGCAGAATCTTGCGAAGAATATTGTGGAGGTTCTCTACCCCAACGACAATCACTATGCAGGTAAGGAGTTGAGACTGAAGCAGCAGTATTTCTTTGTATCTGCAAGTCTTCAGGCGGCTGTTGCAAAGTATAAGAAGCATCACGATGATATTAAGAAGCTGTATGAGAAGATGACCATCCAGATGAATGATACACATCCGACGGTTGCGGTTGCAGAGTTGATGCGTATCCTGTTGGATGAGGAAGGTCTTGGATGGGAGGAAGCATGGGAGATTACGAAGAAAACCTGTGCCTACACCAATCATACCATTATGGCGGAGGCTCTGGAGAAGTGGCCGATTGACCTGTTCTCAAGACTGCTGCCACGTGTATACCAGATTGTGCAGGAGATTGACCGCAGATTTATCGAGTATGTGCGCAAGACCTATCCGGGTGATGAGAACAAGGTCAAGAAGATGGCTATCTTGCGGGACGGCCAGGTGAAGATGGCGCATCTTGCCATTGTTGCGGGCTTCTCGGTCAATGGTGTTGCAAGGCTTCATACGGAGATTCTCAAGAACCAGGAGTTGAAGGATTTCTATCAGTTGATGCCGGAGAAGTTTAATAATAAGACGAACGGTATCACCCAGAGACGTTTCCTGATGCATGGTAATCCAAGGCTGGCGGATTGGGTAACGGAGAAGCTTGGCACAAAGGATTGGATTACAGATTTGTCTCTGATGTCCGGACTTAAGAAGTATGCGGACGATCCGGAAGCCTGGAAAGAATTTATGGAGATTAAGTATAAGAATAAGGAATTCCTGGCAGCGTATATTTTGAAGCATAATGGAATTGAGGTAGACCCTCGCTCTATCTTCGACGTACAGGTGAAGCGTCTCCATGAGTATAAACGGCAGTTGTTGAATATCCTTCATGTGATGTATCTGTATAACCAGATTAAAGAGCATCCTGAGAAGAATTTCTTCCCAAGAACCTTTATCTTTGGTGCCAAGGCGTCCGCAGGATATATCAGGGCAAAGGAGATTATCAAGCTCATCAATTCTGTTGCGGATGTGGTTAATAATGACCGCAGCATCAACGGAAAGATTAAGGTGGTATTTATCGAGGATTACCGTGTATCCAATGCAGAGTGGATTTTTGCGGCGGCGGATGTGAGCGAGCAGATTTCTACGGCTTCTAAGGAGGCGTCCGGTACGGGTAATATGAAGTTCATGCTGAACGGCGCGCCGACTCTGGGAACTATGGACGGCGCCAATGTGGAGATTGTAGAAGAAGTTGGTATTGAGAATGCATTTATCTTCGGTCTGAGCTCGGATGAGGTTATCAATTACGAGCAGAACGGAGGTTACAATCCATGGGATGTATATAACAACGACGAGGATGTGCGCAGGGTGGTTAATCAACTGGTTGACGGCACTTATGCGAACGGCAATACGGAGATGTACCGTGACCTTTACGATTCTCTGCTTACGACAAAGGGTGGAAATCGGGCAGATATGTATTTTATTCTGAAGGATTTCCGTGCTTATGCAGATGCGCAGCTCAAGGTGGAGGAAGCCTACCGCGATAAAGAGAGATGGGCGAAGATGGCTCTGTTAAATACGGCATGCTGCGGCAAGTTTTCTTCTGACCGTACGATTCGCGAGTATGTGGAGGATATCTGGAAACTTGATCCTGTAAAGATTGACGTGAAGGTAGAAGAATACTAAAATATTTATGCATAAATTAATTAACCCTTCCATACAGTGTATGGGAGGGTATTTTTTATGCGGCTGAAACTTAAAAGACTGGGATGCTACTTGATTATCATTATTTTGCTTCCATATGTGATTACAGTGTTTTTAAATGGGTCAAGCATTACCTCTTATTCTCACGTTGACAGTGCAAGGGTGAGGGTAAAGAGTGGGGAACAGGAAGTGGAGATGCCCATTGAGGAATACTGTATCGGGATTATGGCTAAGGTGATTCCGGCATCCTACGAGAAGGAGGCGTTGAAGGCACAGGCTGTTCTGGTACGGACGGAGGTGTACCGCAAGATTAAGGAGTCGGGAAAGGCTACTGTGCTTGAGGAGGAGTTCTGGACGCAGAAGCAGATGGAGGATGCCTGGGGGAGTAAATACCCGAAGTATTACCGTAAGCTTGAGGAGGCATGGAAGGATACGGAGGGAATGGTGCTGCTTTATGGGGAAAATCTAGCGCTGACGCCGTTCTTTCGCCTGAGTAATGGCTGTACCCGTGACGGGAAGGAGGTTTTAGGGAGTGAAGACTATCCGTATCTTAAGATTGTGGACTGCCCTTATGATATTGAGGACGAGAAGCAGATTCGTACCGTGATGGCGGAGGATATGGATGCGGAGATTACGGCGACGGATACTGCCGGATATGTGTTGAGTGTGCGGGTCGGACAGGAGAATATCAGTGGGGAGGAATTTCGTAATAATTACAGTCTTGCTTCAGGATGTTTCACGCTGCAGCGTTACAACGGACAGATTCGGATTACCACGAGAGGCGAAGGTCATGGACTTGGAATGAGCCAGTATTCTGCAAATGAGATGGCAAAGGAGGGAGGTACATACGATTCTATTTTGCAATATTTTTTTGAAGGAACCGAGATAAAAGAAGTCGCAGAAATATTACTGGACGTAGAATAAGTCTATCACTATCTGGCAAAAATATAGTCAGAGGTGGTGATAAGATGAACAAAAGGCAAAGACCTTCACAGAAAAGGAAGGGTGCTACTGTTGCGGCTGTGGTCTGTTTTGTGGCAGCTATTGCGTTAGTGGGAACATATACATTCAATGACTACAAACGGACGCAGCAAAAGGAGCAGCTTGCACTGGCAGAAAAAGAAGATGATACAAAGGATGATAAGAAGAAGGAACCGGCAGAGGAAGCGAATAACCTTGTGATTAATAATAAGGAGGAAGCCGAGCCGGAGGAAAAGCCGGAGGAACCGGTGGCAGAGGATACGACAGAGCAGACAAACAGTACAGATGTACAGCAGACGGAAGGGCTTAGCAGAGCAATTACATTTAACGAGAACAGCCAACTGTTGTGGCCAGTAAACGGCACGATTATTATGAGTTACAGTATGGACAAGACAGTGTATTTCCAGACGTTGGATCAGTATAAGTACAATCCGGCTGTGATTATTTCCGGCGCAGAGGGCGACCAGGTGCTCTGCGGGACAACAGGTATTGTGAAGTCTATTGATGTGACGGCTGAGACTGGTACGACGGTCAACGTGGATATCGGGAATGGATATGAGCTGTTTTACGGGCAGCTTAAGGAGGTTCCGGTGAAAGTCGGGGATTATGTAGAGGCGAAAAGTGTGATTGGATATGTAAGCCAGCCTACGAAATATTATAGTGTTGAAGGAAGCAACGTGTACTTTGAGATGCGTAAGGACGGACAGCCTATTAATCCGGTTGAGTATCTGGAGGAGTAAGCGGTATAAGTCAGAAAGATTGAATTTGTTCAGGTATCCCATGCAGGCAGTTTTGCCTATATGGGATATCTTTATTTGATTTTTTTGTAATATAGGATATAATCTTGATATACGAATGAATCGGGAGAATGGTTATGAATTATACTTATATGCTTAGGTGTAAGGACGGGACTTTATATACGGGGTGGACGAATGATATTAAAAGGCGTATAAAGATGCATAATTCTGGAAAAGGCGCTAAGTATACCAAGTCAAGGCGTCCTGTAAAGCTGGTATATTGCGAGGAGTTTCCGACAAGGGAGGAGGCAATGAGACGGGAGTGCGCAATTAAGAGAATGGGGAAGAAGGAAAAGGAGAGGCTGGTTGCAGGAGAGGCGGATAAGAAATAAGAGAGGGAAACGGGTCTGAGTTTTATCCGTTTCCCTCTTTTAGCAGTATTTGCCTTACAGTACGAAGGCATACATTACAACAAAATGGCACGCGCTTCCGCCCATTACAAACAGATGGAAAATCTCATGGCTCCCAAAGTACCGATGCCTGCTGTTAAACAGCGGAAGCTTTAATGCGTATATAACTCCGCCCACAGTGTAGATAATCCCGCCTGCCAGAAGCCATCCGAAGGCGGCAGCAGACATGGAGTTTAAAATCTGGGTAAACGCAAGCACGCAGGTCCATCCCATTCCGATATAGAGGACGGAGGATATCCATTTTGGACAGTACACCCAGAAGGCTTTAATCAGGATACCGACGAGGGCGATTCCCCATACGATACAAAGCAGGGTAATCCCTGTTCTGCCGCCGAGCACCAACAGGCAGATGGGCGTATAGCTTCCGGCGATTAGGACGCTTATCATCATGTGGTCTACCTTTTTCAATACCGTATTAATCTTCTCCGAACGGTTAAATGTATGGTATGTGGTGCTTGCCGCATACAGCAGAATCAGGCTTACAGCGTAGACTGCAATGGAGATTACGTAAATCTTGCCGGGTTCATGGGCCGCCTTGATTAGTAAAGGAACAGCCGCGAATATTGCCATTAACATTCCGATAAAATGTGTGATTGCGCTTCCTGGGTCTTTAATATGTTCTTCGAGTGTATGTGACATATGACTACCTCCTAGTATGATAAAACATGACATGTAGTTTTTAAAACTATGTTATGACATATTTATATTATACCCAGTGAGGAAAAATTGCAAGCATATTAAATAAATTTTTTATATTATTTTATCGGCACATGTACTTTCTCAGCTTCCATACCGATTTCACCCTCCACATAAAAAATCAGCTCTTGTACGCTCTCATATTCAATGAATTGGGTGAATACCCCTCTTGCCTGGTACTCTGTAAATGCTTCATTGGTGTAATGTCCGTTGTAAAAATTTGTGATATGTTCCAGCACTGTTCCGTCTTTGAGAACGATTCCCATAAGTTCAGGCGGATTCACGGCATGCTCGAAGGTTTCTGTCTCGCCGTTTGCACCTAAGGCGGTTTCTGTTTTCATCTGGCGTTTCCAGTCAAAATCCACTGTGAAGGAGACAGGGGATACACGGATTTTGTTTACTTTTGCTTCTGTTCCTGCTATCTGTTGGTTCACCTCATACTCTTTTCCGGTGTTCTCATTGTCCAGAACGATTGGAAGCTCCCATACAGATTCCAGAAGGGGAGGCAATTCTGTGAGGGTCTGCTTTTCTTCGTAGGAGTCGATAATATCAGTGAAGGTTAAGGTTATTTCTTTGCCAAGCAGGCTGCCCTCCTCGGTATTTACCAGTATTAATTCATATGTCCACCCATCGCGCCATATATCGTCCGGCTGTGCATCCGAGGAGTCTGACTCAAGAAAATTTCCCACCATGGAAACCTGGTCTTCCATATCTCCCACATTTACCTCAACATTGCGGAAGTTCATACGTGTCCGTAATGGAAACTGCTCGTTACCGTAGATTTTTACAACGATAATGGCGGCAGTATCGTCTGCAACGGATTGGACGGCTTCAAACCGTATGCCGTCGTGTTCTGTAAACTGATTTATTTCTTTTGCTGTATTAGTTTCGTTCAGTTTTTTCTCTATCTCTGGTGTGACCTTATATTCTTCCTTAAACTTATCGTTCCAGTGAAAATATGTGGCGGCGCTGACTGACAGTGTGGCAATCATGAGAACTGCCGCCAGTATGAAGATGGCATATTTCTTTCTGCGGCCCCTTGTTATTCTCTTAGGCTTTCCGGCGTCTGCCGTATTTTGCGTTGTACGAATTATGTCAAAAGCCTGTTCCGCTTTTTGATATACAATTTCCGGTATTTCGATTTCCTTTTGCAGCTTTTCGAGCCATATTTTTCTTTCCTCCATTCGGCTTCTCCCTCCTTCTGTCATTGAGATAAATGTTCCTGAGTTCTTCCCGTCCGCGTTTCAGGCGGGTGCGTACTGTGTTTTCGTTCATGTCAAGAATCTGGGCAATCTCTCCGGTACGAAAACCTTCTACATAGTAGAGCACCATAACCAAGCGGTATTTTTCATCTAAAAGCCGGATAACCTCTTTCCATTCCAGTGCTTCAAAGCTTCTGTCATAAATCGGCTGCTCTGTCGGTTTTTCTGAGAAATCCGACATTTTTTTGTTTCTTAAAATATTATAGCATTTACTCATAAGTATTTTTATCATCCATGTTTTGAAATAAGCATTATTTTTGAGAAATGAGATTTTCTCGTAACATGTTATAATGGCTTCCTGTATCGCGTCTGCGGCATCTTCGTCAGACGAGAGATATGCCTTGGCGACTTTGTACATACTCTGCATATGCAGGCGGATTAGCTTTTCAAAAGCTTCTGCATCCTTTTGCTTGGCTTTTTGTACCAATTCATCCATGCGCTGTTTCCCTCCTTTTTATCCTTCTATATATTAGACGTGCCCCAGGGAGTTTCTGTTTCAAAATAAATAATATATAGATATAATTAATAAATACATCTATATATTGATTATATCAATTTGAAGCCGGAAACGTATACTGATATAATGTTTGGAGAAACTTATTTGTATGTCATTGCGAAGGAGGAAATCAATGAAAAAGAAATTAATCAGTATGTTACTTGTTGCGTCTATGGCTGCGTCTATGGCAGCAGGCTGCGGCGGTAAAGAGGATTCCGGCGATACGCAGCCTAATACGGACGGTGCAGAGAGTACGGACAAGGATGAGAAAGAAAGTAAAGAAGGGGGCAGTATCACCTTTATGGCTCCCGATTGGGCGATTCCCGCAGATGAGCAGCTCAAAGAATTTACCGACGAGACGGGGATCGAAGTCGTTGTAAATGAGGTTGGATGGGATGATATCCGTGACAAGCTGGTAACAGCGGCTGCGGGGGGACAGGCCGTGGCGGATGTTGTAGAGGTGGACTGGTCCTGGGTCGGTGAATTCTATGCCGCAGACTGGCTGGAGCCCCTTGAGGTAGCTGATGATGTAAAGTCAGATATGCCGACGTTGGAGACATTTACTAAGGACGGAAAAGTGCTTGCTATTCCGTATGCCAATGATTACCGTCTGTCTTACTACAATACAAAGCAGTATGAGGACGCGGGAATAAGCGGCGAGCCTCAGACATGGGATGAGGTTTACCAGAATTGTAAGACCCTGAAAGAGAAGGGTGTGTGTGATTATCCTTTTGCCCTGCCGTTGAATGCAGAGGAGAAGACCTCCACATATCTGATGTGGCTTGCCTATACTATGAACGGCGTTGTATTTAACGATGACGGGACTTTGAATAAGGATTCTGTGCTTGCGGCTCTGAAGTATGAGGAGAATTTGATTAAGGATGAGCTGGTGGATCCTGCAGATAAGACTTCCTCCGGCATGGATGCTTACAAGCGTATTTTGTCTGGCTCGGCTAATTTCCTGACCGGCCCGACTTCTTTTGTATCAAAGAGCACTAATGAGGACGATTGCAGTGTAATCGGGGAGATTACACCAATTCTGGTTCCAGGGAAGGATGCAAAAGCTACCGTTACCATGGCGCTTCCTGAGGCTCTGGGTGTTACGAAGTTCTCTGAGAATAAAGAGGA
>CAJUBG010000059.1 GCA_910584575.1 uncultured Dorea sp. | reverse complement strand
CTCATGGCATAGTCGATATAGGAGTTTTCCATCGTCTTTTTCAAATCCACTTCATGGACTTTATCAAAAATATTGTCTTCCATCGTCATTCTCCTTCTATACATCCAGATTCTTTACATACTTCGCGTTTTCTTCGATAAATTCACGTCTCGGTTCTACCTTATCCCCCATCAGCGTTGTAAATGTAAGATCCAGCTCTGACGTTGTTTCTTCGTCCATCGTGACCTTTAAAAGAATCCTGTGCTCTGGATCCATTGTCGTCTCCCAGAGCTGCTCAGCGTCCATCTCTCCAAGACCTTTGTAACGCTGAATCTTATTATTCCCGTCTCTCCCTACATCCTTCAGGATGCTGTCCAGTTCTTCATCACTGTATGCATACCATACCTTCTTATTCTTCTCCAGCTTATAAAGAGGCGGCTGCGCCAGATAAACATATCCTTCTTTAATCAAATCAGGCATAAAACGATAAAGGAACGTCAATAATAAGGTACTGATATGGGCGCCGTCAACATCGGCATCCGTCATGATAATAATCTTGTGATACCTAAGCTTTGAAATGTCAAAATCATCATGGATACCTGTTCCGAAAGCCGTAATCATTGCCTTAATCTCTGCATTTCCATAGATCCGGTCAAGCCTTGCCTTCTCCACATTCAAAATCTTGCCCCGAAGCGGCAGTATCGCCTGGGTCGCCCGATCCCTGGCAGTCTTGGCAGATCCGCCGGCGGAATCTCCCTCAACGATATAAATCTCGCACTTTGTAGGATCTTTGTCCGAGCAGTCCGCTAATTTCCCCGGAAGGGACATTCCGTCCAACGCTGACTTTCTCCTGGTCAGCTCACGCGCTTTTCTTGCCGCTTCCCTGGCACGTTGGGCCATCACAGACTTTTCAACCGTAAGCTTTGCCACAGCCGGATTCTGCTCCAGATAAATCTCAAGCTGCCTGCTCACCACGCTGTCAACCGCGCCCCTTGCCTCGCTGTTGCCAAGCTTCTGCTTCGTCTGTCCCTCAAACTGAGGATCTTCAATCTTGACGCTGATAATCGCTGTCAGACCTTCTCGTATATCCTCCCCCGAAAGATTCTGCTCACTGTCTTTGAGCAATTTATTCTTTCTTGCATAATCGTTAAATGTTTTCGTCAAAGCATTACGGAAGCCTACTACGTGAGTTCCGCCCTCCGGAGTAGTAATATTGTTGACGAAGCCATAAGTATTATCACTATATGAGTCATTATGCTGCATGGCTACCTCGACAGATACGTTGTTGACCATCCCTTCGCAATAAATGATATCCTCATAGAGAGCCGTCTTACTCCGGTTCAGGTATGCCACAAACTCCTTGATTCCGCCCTCATAGTGGAACGTCTTTTCAACCGCGCCGTCCTCTGGCCTTTCATCCCGCAGCACAATCTTAAGCCCTCTTGTCAGAAACGCCATCTCACGGAAACGCTGCTTTAATACGTCATAATCAAAGACCGTATCTTCAAAAATCGTATCATCCGGCAGGAACACAACCTTCGTACCACTCCTGTCAGGCTCACATTCCCCAATGACCGCCAGTTTTTCCACAACTTTTCCACGCTCATAACGCTGTTTATACACCTTTCCTTCATGGCAGATTTCAACCTCAAGCCAGTTGGACAGTGCATTAACGACAGAGGCGCCCACACCATGAAGTCCTCCTGATACCTTGTATCCTCCACCCCCAAATTTTCCGCCTGCATGGAGAACGGTAAATACCACCTCCACCGCCGGAAGCCCTGCTTTATGATTAATTCCTACCGGAATCCCTCTGCCGTTATCCAGAACCGTCACAGAATTATCCTGATTGATGGTCACAAATATGGTATCACAGAAACCCGCCAGCGCCTCGTCCACGGAGTTATCCACAATCTCATATACAAGGTGGTGAAGCCCGCGCGATGAAGTGCTTCCGATATACATGCCAGGACGTTTTCTTACCGCCTCAAGCCCCTCCAATATCTGAATCTCATCTGCACCATACTCATGCTGTACCCTCTCTGTACTCATTCTTCTCCTCCTAGTTTTCATTCGTTACCTGCCCGTTATGGACATGGAACACTTTGTTTATAGAGAAACGATGATTCACAAAATCCTCTACCCCTGTACAGGTAATAAGCGTCTGTATATCATTTATACTGTCTAATAGATAGTTTTGCCTATGTTTATCCAGTTCAGACAAAACATCGTCAAGTAATA
This sequence comes from uncultured Dorea sp., assembly GCA_910584575.1. GTDB lineage: Bacteria > Bacillota > Clostridia > Lachnospirales > Lachnospiraceae > Sporofaciens. Next base: position 20,237 of record CAJUBG010000059.1, on the reverse strand, counting down.
GTACAGGCGTATCCCCTGCTGTCTGCTTTACTAACTCAATCTCCGAAAGCTTTAGCGAAAGCGCGGCAGTCCTCTGCTGGCCCTGTGACCCGAAACGTCTGATATCCAACTCCCCCGCCAAAAAACACACATCGTCTCTGTGGGGACCTACCGACGTACTCTTTATACGTATATCTCTTTCCCTGTTCTTTGATAATGCTTGTTCTAATGTAAGACTCCCATTACTGGGCTCATAGATTACTTGAATCTCCTCCCGTCCGCCAGTCAGCTTTCTATGTATTGAAAAAATTATCTGGTTAATCTCATGTATGAATTCCATTCTTCGTTCTAAAAGCTGATTCCCATACCGGATAAGCTGCATATCCCAGATTTCCAACGTATCTCTCAGCTTCCCCTCATTATCCCCGCGCATCTCCTTAAGAAGATGATTTCTCTGATTCACAATTCTGTTGTAATTGGACAGATTGCTTAGGTACACCTTGTCAAGCTGAGATAACTCCATGTCGATAAATCTCCTTCTCTCGGAAGGCCCGTTCTTAATAATATTAAGGTCCTCCGGAGAGAAAAAAACAAGATTCACGATACCAAACAATTCGCTTGCCTTGCGAATCGGCATCTTATTAATGGCAATTCCTTTGGGCCCGTTTTTTTTCAAATGCATATCAAGCTGGTAATCAATACCATTTTTTTCTACCACAGCCTCAATGTGGGCTTCATCCTTCCCAAAACGGATGAGCTCCCTGTCTTTTGCCCCACGATGGGACTTAGTGGTTCCGGAAAGATAAACTGCCTCTAAAATATTCGTCTTGCCCTGCGCATTATCCCCATAGAATATATTGGCAGCATCATCAAAATCAAGTTTTAAAAGATTATAATTCCTGTAATTCTTTAACTTTAAAGACTTAATCTTCAATTTTCACTTCTTCCCCGTTAAAAGTGATTACATCTCCGGCATACAGCTTGCGGCCTCTCCTTACGTCCGTCTCCCCATTCACACTGACGGCTCCCTTAAGAATAACCTCCTTCGCCTCTGCACCAGAGCCAACCAGTCCGGCGGCTTTTAAAGCCTGTCCGAGCTTAATGTACTCGTCTCTCAATCTAATAACATCCACTTTTTATACCTCTCTATGCAGCCGCATTAAAATTCACAGGCAGAATCAGATAAATATAACTCTCGTCATCATCCTTAATGAAACACGGCGCCTTTGCATTCATCAGATAAAGCGTTACTTCTTCATCCTCAATTACACGAAGGGCGTCAATCAGGAACTTAGGATTAAAACCAATCAAAAGATCCTTTCCCTCTTTGTTGATGAAAATTTCTTCATTCATAGAGCCTATCTGGGACTTAATCCGAAGCTCCATCACCTCGTCGCCAATATTAATAATAATCGGCTTCTTATCCCCCTCCTTCACCAGAAGGGTCGCCCTGTCGATACAGTTCAGCAATTCCCTCTTGTTGATTCTCACCTTTGTCTCATAATCGTTGGATAACATCTGGTCAATCTTAAAATACTCTCCTTCAATCAGCCTTGACACCACAACCGTGTTATCAAATTCAAACACAATATGATTACTTGTGTAAGAGATAGCAACCATACTCTCTGCTTCTCCTGACAGAATCTTGCTGACCTCAATCAATGTCTTACCGGGAACGATTAGCTTCTTATCGCTTACTTCATCCTTCAACTCAATCCTGCGAATGGAAATACGATGCCCGTCAAGGGAAATTACCCGCAATATATTGCCGCGTATCTCAAATAATTCCCCCGTCATTAATTTGTTGCTCTCCATATCAGCAATAGAAAAAATAGTTTGTCTAATAACTTCTTTCAAAGTAAACTGAGATATTTCTATTGATTCATCTTTTTCAATTATCGGAAGATAAGAAAACTCCTCTCCTGGCTTTCCTGACAAATCGAACTTTGCTTTCTCACAGGTAATCGTCATCTGGAGATTCTCGTTCGTCTCTATCTTAATCTCATTGTCCGGAAGCTTGCGCACAATTTCAGAAAATATCTTTGCGTCAATGGCAATCATGCCTCTTTCTGCAATCACTCCCTCAATATCCGTCTGTATTCCCAGTTCCATATCATTAGCTGTTAATCTTATAATATCGTTGGTAGCGTCAATCAGGATACATTCCAGGATTGGCATTGTAGTCTTGGAGGGTACAGCCTTATATACAGTGCTGACTCCCTTTGAAAGATTTGCTTTGCTGCAGATGATCTTCATATGTGTAAAACTCCTTTCAGGCGCAGACGGATATATCTATGTATTAAAGAATTCCGTCTCCTTCTTATTAGGGGATGTGGAAAAGTGGAAAACCACCTCCATCCCAGGATTTAACAGTGTTTCCGGCTAGAATAACTGTGTGGATTGGTGAGAGACAAGATGTGGATGTTGTGGTGAAAACTTGTCTAAAAAAACTTTTTTGTTTCTTAGAAAATTATTTTCCAGTAGTTATTCCACATTATCCCGACGTTGTCCACAATGTTATTCACATTAAGCAGGATTAATCTTTTTCATAATAATACTGATGGTGTTGTGAAGGGTCTCGTCCTTCGCCATCTCTTTCTCAATCTTTTCCACACCATACTTGATGGTTGAGTGATCTTTTCCGCCAAGGATGATACCGATTGCCTGAAGCGGCGTCTCAGTCAGGGTCCGCATCAGATACATGCAGATCTGCCTGGGTACGGAGATACTGGCGCTTCTCTTATTCCCCTTGAGGTCGGCAATCGTAATATTGAAATGGTCGGATACAATATCAAGAATCAATTCCGGTGTCACGACTCTATTGTTATAAGAAGATATGATGTCCTTCAAAGCCTCGGCAGCCAGAGGAATATCAATAGTCTCCGGATTGTTCAGCTTATAGAGGGCAATCAGTTTATTAAGTGAGCCTTCTAGCTCGCGAATGTTGGATTTGATGTTCTCGGCAATATAGGTCAGTACATCCTCAGGAATGTTGTACCTGTCCAGATGGTCCAGCTCAATCTTCCTGCGCAGGATAGCCATCCGTGTCTCATAGTCAGGCGCAGAGATATCCGCAATCAATCCCCACTCGAATCTGGTACGAAGTCTCGCCTCCAGCGTCTCTATATCCTTGGGAGGCTTATCACTGGAGATAATAATCTGTTTGGCTGAGGTGTGGAGGTGGTTAAATGTGTGGAAAAACTCCTCCTGGGTACTCTCTTTGCCGATAATAAACTGGATATCGTCAATCAGCAGGACGTCATTGTTGCGGTACTTGTCACGGAACTGCGCCATGGCAGATTCGTTATCCGCAGTCTTACCTTTTTTCAAGGCTTCAATCAACTCATTGGTAAATGTCTCGCTTGTGACATACAATACCTTCTTCTTAGGATTCTTATTCAGTATAAAATGTGCAATGGAATGCATCAGATGAGTCTTGCCAAGACCAACATCTCCATATAGGAATAAGGGATTATACACCTCGCCTGGAGATTCTGCCACGGCAAGGGAAGCGGCATGTGCAAAATTATTATTGCCGCCAACCACGAAGGTATCAAAGGTATACTTGGGATTCAAGCCAGCCTTCTCACTTGCGGTCCTTGTCTTTTTTTTATGGCTTGCATCTGCTGACATACTCCGTATCTCACTGATTCTGGAATCGTCCTCTGATACAAATACGACTTCATAGTCAATCCCCGTAACTTCAGAAATGCATACTTTCAGAGGGAGAAGGTATTTTTTTTCAATATATTCAACGCTTGCATTCATATTCACCAGTATGAACACGGTGTTGTCAATAATCTCATATACCTTCAAGGGCTGTATCCATGTGGTAAATGAGACATTGGATAATTCATGTTCTACCCTTAGATGCTCGATAATTTCCGGCCATTTTTCATTCACAATATCCATTACAGTAAACTCCTAATCTCTCTTAATGTCAAAATATACATCATAACCCCAGTTTTGCTATCCTACTTATTTTACATCAAAATAGCAAATTAAGCAATCTCTAAATCAATGTGGAAAACGTAATACACAGTGGAAAATTGTAATTTTTCAAGGAAATTGAGGACTAAAATATTTGTTTCCACGTCTTTTCCACAGAAATTCCGGATATTATCCACAATTTGTGGATAAATAAATTTAGAAAAATCCAGGAATAGCTTGACTCAGACGCATTTTTTCTATATAATCAAGGCTGATGTCTTAGGAAAATTTGTAGGGAGTTTCCCTTAGTATATAAGGAGGTGGATATCTATGAAAATGACATTCCAGCCAAAGAAAAGACAGAGGGCTAAAGTCCACGGATTCAGATCCAGGATGAGCACCAAAGGTGGAAGAAAAGTTCTTGCTAGCAGACGAGCAAAAGGAAGAAAAAGATTATCAGCGTAGGCCGCATATATGTGGCCTTTTCTTCTATAAAAATTGGATGGTGTGCGAATGAAGTATTCCGAATCATTGAAGAAGAACCAGGATTTCCGGAATGTCTATGGCAGAGGGAAATCCTGTGCGAATAAGTATCTGGTAATGTATGTGTTAGAGAATGGAACCGGCAGGAACCGGTTAGGAATTTCTGTAAGTAAGAAAGTAGGCAATAGTATCGTAAGACATAGATTGACAAGATTAATCAGGGAAAGTTATAGACTGCAAGAGGAACGGTATAGATGCGGACTGGATATCGTCGTGATAGCCAGAGCGAGTGCAAAAGAGAGAAATTACCATGAGATTGACAGCGCAATGCTGCATCTGGGCCGTCTTCATGCCATTATAGATTAGGGGTAACGTATTATGAAATATATTCTGTTAGGCTGTATCAGATTCTATCGGAAATATTTGTCGGCTCTTAAGGGATATTCGTCCTGTATTTATTATCCCACATGTTCTCAGTATGCAATAGAGGCTATCGAGAAATATGGAGCGTTAAAAGGAACTGCTTTGGCGGCGTGGAGGATCTTGCGCTGCAATCCCTTTGCAAAGGGTGGATACGACCCCGTACCTTAAGAATAGAATACATTGGAGGAATGAGTATGACATTTAGTTTATTGTCGGCAGCGAACTGGCCGATTGTAGGTCAGATTAGCTGGTTATTGGGGAAGGTCATGAACTTTATCTATACGATATTGGACAATGTACTTCCAAGTGATAACGGGCTGGTTGGCTTATCTATTATATTTTATACAATATTTGTATATACATTGATGCTGCCGATGACCATCAGCCAACAGAGGATGCAGAAGTTGTCCGCTGTGACGAATCCTGAGGTTCAGGCAATTCAGAAGAAGTATAAGAACAAAAAAGACCAGGCGTCAATGATGAAGCAACAGGAGGAGATTCAGCAGGTATATGACAAGTACGGAACCTCCATGATGGGAGGATGTCTTCCACTGTTGATTCAGATGCCGCTGCTTTTGGCTTTGTATCCGGTTATCTATGATATCCAGAGATATGTTCCGGCAATTAAAGATGCGCCGGCAAGCGTGAATCGGTTTCTCACGATTCCGGATATGACAATATCTCCGATTACGATGATTAAGAACAGCGGTTCTTATGGGATTGCACCGGCTGTCATTATTATTACGGCGATTCTCGTTCCTGTATTGTCCGGACTTACACAGTATTTGAGTGTCAAGATTTCACAGGCGATTTCCGGACAGCAGATGGACAAGGATAATCCGATGGCAAGCACTATGAACACTATGAATATTACAATGCCGTTATTCTCTGTATTTATGGTATTTTCACTTCCGACAGGTATTGGTATGTACTGGGTGTTCAGCGCCGTGGTAAGGATTGTACAGCAGGTGATTATTAATAAGCATCTGGCAAAGATTTCTGTGGAGGAATTGGTTGAGAAGAATAAAGAAAAGGCTGAGAAGAAGCGTGAGAAGCGAAGCGTAAAGGCTGAGAAGATTAACGCTATGGCACAGACGAATACCAGGAGTATTAAGGATTCTGCCAACAGGAATACAACGGGAATGAGTGAGAAAGAGAGAGAAAGAAAATTAGAACAGGCAAGATCGCGTGCTGAGAATGCCAAGGAGGGCAGCCTTGCGGCAAAGGCTAACATGGTTAAAAAATTCAATGAAAATAATTAGGGGGCTTAATTCATGGAATATATTACTGTATCAGCGAAGACGTTAGATGATGCGATTACAGAAGCATTAGTTCAGTTAGGAGTGACGAGTGATCAATTAGATTATCAGGTGATTGAAAAAGGAAGCGCCGGATTCCTTGGTATTGGGATGAAGCAGGCAGTAATCAAAGCGCGCAGGAAAGAAGAAGTTAAGGAAGAAAAGCCTGAGCCTGAGCTTTTGAAGGAAGACATTTCTCCGGTAAGCGAGCCTGAGAAGAAAGAAGAAGAAAAAAAGGAGACGGCGAAAAAAGAGAACGGAAAGAAAGAGTCACCCAGGAAAGAGCATGTAAAGAAGGAGGGTCATAGAAAAGAGCCCAAGAAGAAGGCTGTTGTAAAAGAGCAGCATGTATCGAATGGCCCTGAGAAAAAAGAGGTAGAACTGGCCAAGGTAGAGGCTTGTACCATAGAGGCTTGTGAGAAGTTTGTAAGCGACGTATTGAAGGCAATGGATATGACGGACGTAAAAGTTACCTCCGTGGTGGATGAAGAAGGCGCCCTTTCTATTGATATGGAGGGAAGCAATATGGGAATCCTGATCGGAAAGAGAGGACAGACCTTGGATTCACTTCAATATCTGACGAACAGGGTTGCCAACAAGATGCAGGATGGATATGTTCGGGTAAAGCTTGATACAGAGGATTACCGAAGGAGACGGAAAGAGACTCTTGAGAATCTTGCTAAGAATATTGCAAGTAAGGTCAAGAGAAGCAGAAGAACTGTGTCCTTAGAGCCTATGAATCCATATGAGAGAAGAATTATCCATTCAGCGTTGCAGGCAGATCCTGCGGTTTCAACACATAGCGAGGGTGAAGAACCTTACAGGAGAGTAGTAGTTACTCTGGTACGTAATAGGTAGGATGTTAGAAGATAGGGGTTGAAGAAACCCCTATTTTTTGATATAAAGCGTAAGGAGGCAGAAATGGAAGGTCTTAATAATACAACAATTGCCGCAATCTCCACCGCGATGAGTGATGCAGGAATCGGGATTGTGAGGATGAGTGGTCCGGAGTCATTTTCCATTGCAGACAAAGTATACAGAGGAAAGAGAGAAAAGTCGCTGGTAAACCAGAAAACCCATACGATTCATTACGGATATGTGATGGACGGAGAAGCTATGGTAGACGAAGTGCTTGTTATGCTGATGAAGGGACCTCACAGTTATACCGGAGAAGATACGGTGGAGATTAACTGCCATGGGGGAGTGTACGTTGTAAAGAAAATACTGGAATTACTTATTGACAGAGGTGCAAGACCGGCAGAACCAGGGGAATTTACAAAGAGGGCCTTTTTGAATGGAAAGCTGGATCTGTCCCAGGCAGAGGCAGTGGGGGATCTGATATCCTCCCGAAATCAGTATGCCCATCAGAGCTCTGTCAATCAGTTAAAGGGGAATATAAAGAATAAAATAAGTGAGATAAGAAATGAAATCATTTACCATACCGCATTTATTGAATCAGCTTTGGATGATCCTGAACATATCAGTGTAGATGGATATGGGGAAAAGTTGTTGATAACTGTGGAAAATCTTATGGGACAAATCAGAGATTTGGTAGATACCTATGATAATGGAAGGATGATAAAAGAAGGAATTCGGACTGTAATTCTTGGAAAACCCAATGTAGGTAAGTCATCCCTTCTCAATGCCCTTTTGGGAGAGGAGAGGGCGATTGTCACGGAGATTGCAGGAACAACCAGAGATGTTCTGGAAGAAAATATTAACCTAAAAGGCATATCTCTGAATATGATTGATACTGCGGGAATTCGGGATACAGAGGATATTGTGGAAAAGATTGGTGTAGAGCGCGCAAAGGAATATGCAGAACAGGCAGATTTGATTCTTTATGTGATTGACGGCTCGACGCCGCTGGATGAGAATGACCAGGAGATTTTCCGTTTGATTGGTCATAAAAAATCTATCATTTTATTGAATAAATCTGACTTGGATACAGTGGTGACAGAGGAGAAAGTAAAAAAACTATATTTTGCAAGTAATCCTTCAATAAGTGAAAAAGAAGAAATAAAAAAGTTTACTATCCCCGTTATTTCAATGTCCGCAAAGGAGAATGTGGGAATAGATGTTCTTGAAGAAACTTTGAAGGTTATATTTTTTGAAGGAAATCTTTCATTTAATGATGAAATCTATATTACGAATGTTCGTCATAAGACGGCTTTGCAGGATGCTTTCTCTGCTTTGGAACGAGTAAAGGACAGTATTCATTCTGGTATGCCTGAGGATTTTTATTCGATTGATTTGTTGGATGCATATGAGTCGCTTGGTTATATTACAGGTGAAAAGATAGGGGAGGATTTGGTAAATGAGATATTCAGCAAATTTTGTATGGGAAAATGAGGACGGATATGATGTGGTTGTAATAGGTGCAGGACATGCAGGCTGTGAGGCAGCGCTTGCTTGTGCCAGACTTGGATTTCGTACAATTGTGTTTACAGTGAGTGTGGACAGTATTGCTTTAATGCCCTGCAATCCCAATATAGGCGGAAGCTCAAAAGGCCATCTTGTGAGAGAAGTGGATGCTCTTGGAGGAGAGATGGGAAAGGTAATTGACAAGACGTTCATCCAGTCGAAGATGCTTAACAGGTCAAAAGGGCCGGCGGTTCATTCTCTTAGGGCGCAGGCTGATAAGGCAAATTACAGCCGCACGATGCGTCAGGTATTAGAGAGTCAGAAGAATCTTGAAATCAAACAGATGGAGGTTGTAAGGATTTTGACAGAGGAGGGCAGAGTGACTGGGGTACAGACATTTTCAGGAGCAGTCTATCCCTGTCGGGCAGTCATTTTGTGTACCGGTACCTATCTTCGGGCGCGTTGTATCTATGGAGAGGTGAGTAGTAATACTGGGCCAAACGGACTTCAGGCGGCGAATTATCTTACGGAATCTCTGAAGGAATTGGGGATTGATATGTACCGTTTTAAGACAGGAACACCGGCGAGAATAGACAGAAATACGGTTGATTTCAGTAAGATGGAGGAACAATTTGGGGATGAGAGAGTAGTACCGTTTTCATTTACCACAAACCCGGACGAGGTACAGATTGACCAGGTTTCCTGCTGGCTGACCTACACGAATAAGAATACCCATGATATTATCCGAAGGAATCTGGATCGTTCTCCGTTGTTTTCTGGAATGATAGAGGGAACAGGCCCAAGGTATTGTCCGTCTATCGAGGATAAGGTGGTAAAATTTTCTGATAAGGAAAGACATCAGGTATTCATTGAGCCGGAGGGGTTGGAGACGAATGAGATGTATATTGGAGGTATGTCAAGTTCGCTTCCGGAGGATGTTCAGTATGCCATGTATCGAACGGTGCCTGGTCTGGAAAATGTGAGGATTGTGAGAAATGCCTATGCGATTGAGTATGATTGTATTGATGCGAGACAGCTAAAACCGTCTCTTGAATTTCGAGAAATAGATGGATTGTTCAGCGGCGGCCAGTTTAACGGAAGTTCAGGTTATGAGGAGGCGGCTGCCCAGGGCTTGATGGCAGGCATCAATGCGGCGAGAAAATTGCAGGGAAAAGAAGCAGTTGTTTTGGATCGTTCGGAGGCATATATTGGTGTGCTGATTGATGATCTGGTGACAAAGGAGAGTCATGAGCCTTATCGAATGATGACTTCAAGAGCAGAGTATAGATTGTTGCTGAGACAGGATAATGCAGATCAGAGATTAACGAAGATAGGGTATGATATTGGACTGATTACAAAGGAGAGATATCAAAAACTTCTGAAGAAGGAAGAATGGATAGAAGTCGAGATTGAGAGAATGAAGCATACGAATGTAGGAACGTCAGAAAAAGTTCAAAGTTTGCTGAAAAGGTATGCAAGCACCCAATTAGTATCTGGAACATCACTCGCGGAATTAATTCGCCGTCCTGAATTATCTTATCGGGCGTTGGAGGAGATTGATGAGAAGCGTCCTGAAATTCCGGAGGAATTAAGAGAAGATGTGATAGACCAGGTAGATATTTTTATTAAGTATGAAGGATATATTAGCAGACAGAAAAAACAGGTAGAGCAGTTTAAGAAATTAGAGAATAAGAAGATACCAATAGATATTGATTATGACGCGATAAAGAGTCTTCGGATTGAGGCGGTTCAGAAATTAAAGGAGTATCGTCCGGTTTCTGTGGGGCAGGCGTCAAGAATATCAGGGGTGTCGCCTGCGGATATATCTGTGCTGTTAGTTTACATGGGAAGTATAAGGTGATTTTCTTATTTAACAAATTAACGTATTAAAGTAATAATAATCTGTTGATATTATTGGCCAATGATTGAAAAGCAGGAGAAAAAGATTTTAGTGTGAGGTTGATAATGTATAATTTATTAGAGAAAAAAATGCGAGGGATTCATATTGAATTAGATGATAGACAGATACAGCAATTTCATAGATTTTATGAACTGTTGGTTGAATGGAACAAAGTAATGAATCTCACAAGTATAACAGAGTATGAGGAAATTGTAGATAAGCATTTTGTGGACAGCCTTTCTATTGTAGAAAATTTTAATTTAGATAGCGTAAGTAAAATTATTGATGTTGGAACGGGCGCTGGTTTTCCAGGAATTCCGTTGAAGATAGCATTTCCTGATATTGAAATGGTCTTGTTAGATTCTTTGAATAAGAGAATAAGATTTTTGAACCATGTAATTGAAGAATTAGGTTTAAAAGATATTCACACAATTCATGGACGTGCGGAGGATTATGCAAGACAAAAAGAATATAGAGAACAGTTTGATTTATGCGTATCCAGGGCGGTAGCTAATCTTGCTACATTATCAGAGTATTGTATTCCATATGTAAAAAGAGGAGGAATATTTATATCATATAAATCGGGAAATATTGACGAAGAAATATTGGAATCTGAAAAAGCTGTACAGGTATTAGGAGGAAGAATAGAAGATGTTATAAAATTTCAGCTTCCGGAAACGGATATTGGAAGGTCGTTTGTAAAAATTATAAAAATAAAAAATACGAGTGGAAAATATCCACGTAAATCTGGTACCCCTGCAAAGGAGCCAATACGATAAAAAATACAAGATACAGCATTTATCCTGATTTGGATTTTGATGTATCTTGTATTTTTTATTAAAGCACTATTTTTCTTTAAAATTCGTCTTCTAAGAATATTTTGACTTTATCCATAAATTCGTATGGTTTTTCTAATTGTGGAAGTTGTCTTGCTTCGTCTATTTTTTCAATTTCTATTGATGGCATGATGGTATGATATATAGCTACGTTTTCTTCAATATTTTCTTTTTCACTTCCTATAATAAAGTAAATACTGTTTGTGATTGATTTTAAACAGTGTTTGAGGTTGAGCGTAGTATAGTGTCCTCGAATACTTGCTAATAAATATTTAGAACCCACATCCATATGTGCCGTTTCATAATATGTACTAATTAAATCATGGTCGATGAAATCAGAATTATAAAAATAGTGTTCATGGAAAAGTTTGTCCGTATTTGTCAATCCTGTAAGTAAATTGTATATAAAAGTTCCGATGACGGGGAGTTGTAATAGGTTAATAAATAATTTACTGCGCTTATCAGGAATTTTTGCGAGTTTTTCAATGTCTGGTGGATTGACAAGTATAAGTTTACGAATGGCTGAATTATTGTAGTGGCAGGCTGCAATAGCAAATGCGCCTGATTCACCAGTTGCAAGAATATCGGTTTCTTCTCCAATGACTTGTTTGATAAAATCGTTGATTAATTGTACATAAAGGTAGTTAGTATATGTAATGTTAGGTTTATCTGATCTTCCGCATCCTAAGAGGTCAACTCGGTAAACAGTATTTGTTTTAGAAAGTTCGTTTAAAACTTTATTCCATTCATGTCCTGAGCTGTAAGTGTCTAAATCGTGAAGCAATAGGAGAGGATGGCCAGAACCAGTTTTTTTATAATATATTTTTCCAAATTTCCAATTATAATAAGAGCCAGAAGTGTTGGATAATAGGTTATCCATAGTTGCTGAAAAGTAAATGAGTTTATTAATTATATGAATTGTGAGTGTAGTAAAACTTGCTAGAGTGGTAATGCTTATAATTTTCTTTTTCCAATTCATGAATACACTTCCTTTCATATAGATTATAAATAGTTTATAAATGTTTCACGTGAAACATTTTGATAAACAAATATATTATTTAGTGATTAATTCCTTTAAAATATTATAGCATGTTCCATTTGGTTTGTCTATGTATTGAATTATATGGATGAATAGAATAAAGAATAACTAAAAATCCAATGTTTCACGTGAAACATTTATTGAAAATATAAAATCTACTTTATATTTAAAACATTTGCTAGATAAGTGGAAAGAAAAGTGTTATACTAATTTCAACGAAAAAGAAAGGTGATTATAGATGGGAAGAATTATAGCTATTGCTAACCAAAAGGGCGGTGTTGGTAAAACAACAACTGCAATTAATCTGTCGGCATCTCTTGCAGAAAAGGGTCGAAAAGTTCTTGCTATTGATATGGACCCACAGGGAAATATGTCGAGTGGACTCGGTCTGGATAAGAATTCGATAGATGGGACAATCTATGATATGATCATTGGAGAGTCTGATGTAGAAGAAGTAATCCATAAAAATACGATTGAAAATCTGGATATACTGCCCTCTAATGTCGATTTGTCAGCAGTAGAAATTGAAATGATTGATGTGGAAAATAAGGAATTTGTAGTCAGGAATGCGATTCAGAAAATAAGGGATAACTATGATTATGTGATTATAGATTGTCCTCCTTCATTGAGCCTTCTGACAGTTAATGCTATGACGACGGCGGATTCCGTATTAGTTCCAATCCAATGCGAATATTACGCTTTGGAAGGTTTGAGCCAGTTAATACACACTGTTGAACTTGTGAAGGATAGATTGAATCCCGTATTAGAAATAGAGGGTGTTGTGTTTACAATGTATGATGCAAGAACTAATTTATCGCTGCAAGTAGTGGAAAATGTAAAAGATAATTTGGAACAGAACATATATAAGACTATTATTCCAAGAAACATTCGTCTTGCAGAAGCACCAAGTTTTGGAACACCAATTAATCAATATGATCCAAGGTCAGCAGGCGCTGAAAGTTATATGAGACTTGCTGAAGAAGTGATTAGCAGGGAATCATAAGGGGAGGATATAGATGGCGGTAAAGAAAAAAGGACTTGGAAAAGGGTTAGACAGTCTGATTCCTGATAATAGGGGGTCAAAATCTACGGAACAAGAACCTTCATCAAAAGGTGATACGGAGACAGAATCGAATTCCGGAGAACAGATGATGAAGATAAATCTGGTAGAACCTAATAGAGAACAACCGCGTAAAAAATTTGAGGAAGACGGTTTATTAGAATTAGCCGATTCTATTAAACAGTTTGGAATTTTACAACCATTGCTGGTCAGAAAAAGAAATGATTACTATGAAATTATTGCAGGTGAAAGAAGATGGAGAGCAGCTAAAATGGCCGGAATCAAAGAAATACCTGTAATTATTAAAGAGTATTCAGAACAAGAAATAATTGAAATTGGATTAATTGAGAATATTCAACGGGAAAATTTGAACCCGATTGAAGAAGCAATGGCATTTAAAAGGCTTTTGGAAGAATTTAATTTGAAGCAGGATGAAGTTGCTGAAAGAGTTTCCAAGAGCAGAACAGCAGTAACAAATTCTATGAGATTGTTGAAGCTGAATGAAAAAGTTCAACAGATGATCATAGATGATATGATATCAACAGGACATGCAAGAGCTTTGCTTGCAATAGATAGTAAGGAACAGCAGTACATACTTGCAAATAAGATATTTGATGAAAAACTTAGCGTAAGGGAAACTGAAAAACTAATTAAAGATATCAAGAATCCAAAGAAACCAAAAGAAAAGAAACCAATAGAAAATCCTTTTATATATAGAGATATCGAAGATAAAATGAAGGAGGTTATGGGAACTAAGGTCAATATTTCTTCAAAAGGAAATGGAAAAGGTAAAATAGAGATAGAATATTATTCAGATAAAGAACTTGAACGGATGTTCGACATGATAATGAGTATACGAAGGGAAGAATAATATATGGAGAGTAAGATACTGGTCACATTAGGAATAGATCCGGCATTCATACTTTTATTTCTGTTAATTTTAATTGTCGTATTGTTTGTTTTGTATGTGAACCTTACTGTAAAATATAATAAACTACAAAGTAGTTATAACACGTTTATGAAAGGAAGAAATGGGAAAACTCTTGAAGAAAGTTTAAAAGAGAAATTTGGAGAAGTAGATTCCATTCTTAAAATAACAAAACAGAACCGGTCAGATATCAAAGATTTATTTAAAAAGTATGAAAGAGGATTTCAAAAAACAGGTATTGTAAAATATGACGCATTTAATGAAATGGGTGGAAAACTAAGCTTTGCAGTCGCACTTTTGGATAAGAATAATAATGGATGGATTATGAATGCCATGCACAGCAGAGAAGGGTGTTATACTTATATTAAGGAAATCATTAAAGGCGAAAGCTATGTCGAGCTAGCTGAGGAAGAAGCGGAAGCATTAGATAAGGCTATTTTTGAAAATTATGAGATGGATGTTAAGGATGCCAAAAAATAATACTAATTTATGAGGAGGATAAAGACATGTTAGATATTAAATTTGTAAGAATGAATCCGGATGTAGTGAGAGAGAATATAAAGAAAAAATTCCAGGACGAGAAATTACCTTTGGTGGACGACGTATTAGAATTGGATCAGCGGAATAGAGATATAAAGCAAGAGGTAGAAGGACTCCGCGCAGAACGCAATACTATTTCCAAACAGATTGGTGCATGTATGGCACAGGGAAAAAAGGAAGAAGCAGAGGAATTAAAAAAGAAGGTACAGGAGAATGCAGAACGGGTAGAGAAGCTATCTGCGGAAGAAAAAGAAGTAGAGGCAAAAATTAAAAAGATAATGATGACAATTCCGAATATCATTGATCCTTCCGTACCGATTGGAAAAGATGACAGTGAAAATGTCGAGATACAGAAGTATGGCGAACCGATTGTTCCTGATTTTGAGATTCCATACCACACGGATATCATGGGAAGTTTTAATGGAATCGATTTAGAGAGTGCAGGAGAAGTTGCGGGAAACGGCTTTTATTATTTGATGGGAGACATTGCAAGGCTTCATTCGGCTGTATTGGCTTATGCCCGTGACTTTATGATTGGGAGGGGCTTCACATACTGTATTCCACCGTTCATGATTAGAAGCAATGTGGTAACCGGAGTAATGAGCTTCGCAGAAATGGATGCCATGATGTATAAGATTGAGGGTGAAGACCTCTATCTAATCGGAACCAGTGAACATTCGATGATTGGAAAGTTTATTGGCAAGATGCTGACAGAAGAAGAACTTCCGCAGACATTAACCAGCTATTCTCCTTGTTTCCGGAAAGAAAAAGGCGCGCATGGAATCGAAGAAAGAGGCGTATACAGAATTCATCAATTTGAAAAACAAGAGATGATTGTGGTATGTAAGCCGGAAGAAAGTATGAAATGGTATGATAATCTGTGGCAGAATACAGTAGACCTTTTCCGTTCCATGGATATTCCGGTTCGTACTCTGGAATGTTGTTCCGGAGACCTTGCAGACCTGAAAGTAAAATCCTGTGATGTAGAGGCATGGTCTCCAAGACAGAAGAAGTATTTTGAGGTTGGAAGCTGCTCGAATCTTGGAGATGCTCAGGCAAGAAGACTTGGTATTCGCGTAAAAGGAAAAGAAGGAAAATATTTTGCTCATACTTTGAATAACACGGTTGCAGCGCCTCCGAGAATGTTAATCGCATTCTTAGAAAATAATTTACAGGCAGACGGAAGCGTCAGAATTCCAGAGATCCTCAGACCATATATGGGTGGTACAGAGGTTCTTATACCTAAAAGATAAACGGCACATTTAAGTGGATAACTGTCCCATAAAGTGCTTGTAGCTAAAAAATTGCATTTATAAGGATAATAATATGCATCAATATATGAATGCCATTGGATTTGGCAATATTAACAGCAAAAGAGAATTGAAAAATATTCTTACCCAGGTGAGAACTTCATTTACACAGCATGATTTGATTGCACAGGATGAAGAAATGGACATATGCGAATACCAGAAGGAGTATGGCGCCGGAATAGGTATTGCAATGTTCGGTGACAGAGATATCCATGAGGAATTCGAGAAAAACTATTATTATCCATTCTTTTTAGGGACTGGAATTACCAGCCACGCGGATGTTTATATAGAGAGAAGAATGGATAGAGAGGCGTATGCCGGAATATGTGAGGATGTTAAGGTGGGGATCAATCTGATCTTCCACCTTCAAAATACCGTAGAATTACTCAAGGAACGCCAGAAAGCTAAAAGCTCTGTAAAATATAAATCAGTAACTTTATCAGGACTGTGTAATGGGGGAACGATTCTGCTTCCGGTATTAAAGGATAAAGAACAGGAAAAGAGGCAGAAGGAAGAAATTCACAACCGAATGATGCTTGTAAGTGCGGCAAGAACAGGAGATCCGGCTGCGATTGAAAGCTTGACGATGGATGATATTGATACATATTCAAAAGTATCACAACGTCTAGTCAGTGAAGATGTATTCAGTATTGTCGATACTTATATTATGCCCTATGGAATTGAGTGTGATCATTATTCCATTATGGGCGAAATATTAGAATTGCAGAGGATTATTAATGAATATACAAGAGAAGAAATCTATGTGATGAGATTAGATGTTAATGAACTTGTGTTCGATATTTGCGTCCCTGTGAAAGAGGTCATTGGAGATCCGGCGGTTGGAAGAAGATTTAAAGGAAATATGTGGTTACAGGGAAGAATAAATTTCTGAAAAACAATTTAGAAAATTGGGTGAAAAGTCGAAGATACAATATAAGGCTATTCACCTGATTTTTTTAGTGGTGATTTACTTATTATTTTATTTGGTAATTTTGTTTGAAATTTAGTTTGGTAAAAAAAGGTGTATTGCTTTTAGATGTAAAATGTTCTAAAATGTAAAAATAAGTAAATATGTCAGTACATTAGCTCGTAAAAGAAAGAGGAGAATGTGTTTGAATAAACAGAAAAGAATAATTAAGAAGATGTGCGCTGCAGGAGTAGCAGGTATTTTGGCTGCAAATGTCGTTACGTCTATGCCGGTCATAAAGTATAAGGATGAAATGGAAACGGAGAGGTATCATGCACAAGCAAAGAATGCAGATAAAAATGATATAAAAAAGATAGTGGTGCCAGTGACTCCGGTTACATCTGAAACAGCAGGTAATTTTGGAGAAAGTGAAATAAAAGGAAATGAAAATCAGCCAGGTAGTTCGGTAACACCAGATAGACCAAATCATTCGGTTGTAACAGACAATGGAAATGCGGCGCAGAGACCTAATGGCTCAGGAGGCCAGAATAATGGGAATGTGTCAGGGAAACCGGATGGTTCAGACAATGGGAATGTGTCAGGGAAACCGGATGTGACAGATAATGGTGATGGCTCAGGAGGCCAGAATAATGGGAATGTGTCAGAGAAACCGGATGGTTCAGATAATGGGAATGTATCAGGGAAACCGGATGGTTCAGACAATGGGAATGTATCAGGGAAACCGGATGGTTCAGACAATGGGAATGTGCCAGGGAAACCGGATAGTTCAGACAATGGGAATATGTCAGGGAAACCGGATGATTCAGAAAATGATGACGGCTCAGGGAAACCGGATGGCTCAGAAAATGGTGATGGCTCAGGGAAACCGGATGATTCAGAAAATGGTGATGGCTCAGACAATTCAGATGATTCGGTAAATACGGATAATTCTAATAACCCGAATAATCCAGATAATTCCGAACAGCCGGATCAATCCCAGGGTTCTGATAATAAAGGAGATACGGGTAATACAGATGGTTCCGAGAATCCAGACAAACCAACTCAGTCAGAAGATTCTGAAGTATCAGGAAAACCAATGATACCTAGCGTACCTGCTACCCCTGAGGATAATTCTAATTCAAGCAATCCATCCTGGTCATTAGATTTGAAACCTGGATTGGGAACGAATTTTGATAATGAAGTTATAGATAAATTAAAGCCGGAGAAAATATCTCCAGAAAAAATAAAAAATGCGTCGCTTGTATTGAATCAAAAGCTGGTAAAGTTACCTAAACTGATGGAGGATCATCGTTTTTGGACAGTTGCAAGAAAGTATGGATTTGCAAAAGAAGATTTAATTATTCGGGAGTCAATTGTATCAGAAGAAGATGAGGACGATCAGGTAAGGGCAGTTGGAAAATTGCGAAAAAACGGACTTTTGTATATTTTGAAGGAGGAAGAAAACGGCTGGCTGTATATTGAATCGGGAAGGGTACGCGGCTTCGTGCGGACGAAGGACGTTGTTACCGACGAGGAAGCAGGAAAGCAGTTGGAGATATATCAAAAGAAGGCAAAAGACAGAGCCGAAAGGATGAAAAAGGAATATACAGGAATCGAGGATATAGCACCCATGGCGCGGGAATGGCTGCCATGGCAGGAAAATGAAGCATATACATATTTGAGGGCTACTGTAAATCAGACAGTTGTAGAGAAAAAATATGCGCTTGCCAAAGATAAAGATGTGGAAGTGATGGAGGATAAAAAAGAGGACAGTCGAATAATTGGTATTATACCCAATGGAGGGCTGTGCTATATACTTGAGGACAACGAGGAAGAATGGCTCTATGTGGAATCTGGAGATGTGCGTGGATTTGTAAAAAAGGATTTGATTCAATATAATGAAAAGGTTACAGAACTGGTAGAGGAGAAGCATGAAGATACATTTCCGTTAGCAGAAGAAAAGATAAAACCAGAAGATAACAAGGCATGTTACTATACACTGACTTCTACAAAGTCTGGAGTCCCAAGTGGAGAAATCAGGAGGTCTATCGTGGAGTTTGCTGCTCAGTTTGTAGGCAATCCATATGTATGGGGGGGAACCAGCCTGACAGAAGGGGCTGACTGTTCGGGATTTGTCCAAAGTATTTATAAGCAGTATGGTTATGAACTGCCGCGTGTGTCACGGGACCAGGCACAATTTGGAACGAAGATTCCGGTAGAGGATGCTCTGCCAGGCGACTTGATTTTCTATGCCAATAATGGAAACGTTTATCATGTCGTTATGTATGCCGGTGATGGAAAGACGATTGAAGCTATGAGCACGGATATGGGAATTGTTCAGGCTGATGTGAGTAAAGAAAATGCAGTATGGGCAACCAGAGTTTTAAAAGATAATGATTATGAATATGCGGGAGGCGGTATCAGTGATGTGAATGCAACACAGGATATGTACGGAAAGAATCTTGGTACCTTTAAGCTGACTTATTATTGTGCATGTGAACTTTGCTGTAATATTGAGACTGGAATTACTGCCACCGGCGCGCCAGTTGTGGAAGGAAGAACCATAGCGGTTGATCCAAGGGTTATTCCATATGGAACTCAGGTTATCATTGGTGGACATGTGTTTGCTGCCGAGGATTGTGGAGGTGCGATTAAAGAGAAGCATATTGATATCTATGTAAATGATCATGCGACAGCTTTGGCGTTGGGTGTGAATTATGCAGATGTATATCTGAAGAAATAATTGGATTAAGTTGTGTAAAAGGTTTGACAATTTATAGGTGTTGAAGTATAATAATAAAGCATCAGTTGTGATGTAGATTTTTTATCTGATTGTCGCTATAGCTCAGCTGGATAGAGCGACCGCCTCCTAAGCGGTAGGCCGGAGGTTCAAATCCTCTTAGCGACGCTGAAAACATCGCCGAAAACATTGATTTTTCAAGGTTTTCGGCGTTTCTCATTTTCCGAATAAATTTGAACTCGTAACAATGTCCGATTAGCAGGAGCGGTTTTTGCTAATCAGATTTGACTAAAGAGAAATTGAACTGTTAATTATCGTCACCGATTAGCAAGCTAATCGGGGCAAAAATCGTGCTAAAAATCCTGCTAATTGAAAAGGCAAAAGTTACTTGTTCAAAGAGCTTTTTTCTGGTGTTACATAGTCCCGTACATTTGATGATAGCGATGTCTGCTTATATAATGAAAACAAAAAAGGACGGTGATATATATGAGAGAAAAGAA
>CAJUBG010000058.1 GCA_910584575.1 uncultured Dorea sp. | reverse complement strand
CCACCGTCTAAGTCTATCATAAAATGAAAGAAATTGAAACCTTTTCCTTCTTTTTCCCGTTCAATCATCACTTTTGCCAGCTTATCATACTCCTCCATAATCTTCGGAAGGTCCTCAGGCCGGATGGCGTAAGGGTCGCTCTTATCTCCCACCACAGGCTCGATTGACATCTGTTTAAACCCAAGGTCTGCAAAATGCAGGATATCCTTGGAGAAATCAAGGTTGTTTCGGGTAAATGTGCCCCGAATATAGTATCTCTCCTGGTTGCGGCTTTCTGCCAGCTTCTGAAACTTGGGAACAATCAGGTCATAACTTCCCTTTCCGTTGCGGAACGGACGCATGTTGTCATTGACCTCCTTACGTCCATCCAGGCTCAGCACCACATTATCCATCTCCTGGTTGACAAATTCCTGAATCTCGTCGTTCAGAAGCACGCCGTTGGTGGTGACTGTAAACCGGAAATGCTTGTCATAAAGCTTCTCCTGCCGTCTTCCGTAGGCTACCAAATCCTTCACCACCTGCCAGTTCATCAGCGGCTCGCCGCCAAAGAAATCCACCTCTAAGTTCCTGCGGCTGCCGGAATTGGCAATCAGGAAATCAAGCGCCTTCTTCCCCACCTCATAGCTCATAAGCGCCCGCCTGCCGTGGTATTCCCCTTCCTCTGCAAAACAGTATTTGCAGGCAAGGTTGCAGTCATGGGCAATGTGTAGACACAGAGCCTTCACCACAGTCTTTCGCTTCTTCACTTCCTCGACCATGCTTTCATATGTATCTTTTACAAATAACTGGCCTGCCGAAGTCAATTCCACCACGTCCGACAGGGCATCCTTAAGCTCGTCCTTCGTGTATTGCCCGCCCAGAGCCTGAACTAACCCGTCAAAAGCCTGAGGTTTTTCAAGCAGCTCTAACGCATACTCCTCCTGATTGTCACATAATTTATTTAACTCGGAAATAACATCATAGCAGAGCTGGTCAACCACATGAACCGCGCCGCTTACGACGTCCAAAACAATATTGTATCCATTATTTTGATACTGATGTATCAAGATGATATACCCCTTTCACATTGTATATGCTATTGTACACAGAAAAAGAATCCCGCTTTACGGGATTCTTAGCCTACGGCATAACCGCAAGCTTATTTCTTCTGCTCACATGTCTGATTGCCTACTGTACAGGACGTCTTACATGCTGACTGGCAAGACGTCTGGCACTCGCCGCAGCCGCCCTTTTTCAAACTGTTATTCATGGTCTGTGTATTTAATGTCTTTACATGCTTCATGGTCATGCTCCTCCTTATTTTTGCTAGACTTCTGTTATTATAACATTACATCTTCATTTTCGCAATAAGGAAAATAAAACTCAGGACAGCATCCCTCCTGCCATTCCTCCTCCCGCGCACAGAATCAGCGTGGTTACCAGATTCACCGCATCGCCGTTTATGGTACGGTACACCCCAAGGGTAATCAGCAGAAGCAGCGCAAAATAGCCGATTCCAAGGCCCATACCCCACAGATATCTCCTTACCCTGGCAAATTTTCCGATGATGATTCCTCCAAGCAAGGTTGCCATAATGTAGATTGCTACAATGGCCGCGGACACCGCCTTTTCATTCAGCTCAAATTTAAACAGCGCAACCGCCAGCAGAAGCAGCAATATTCCTGTGATAACATAAGAAACCAACAGTGATTTTAATACCCACATGACCCACGAATCCTTTTGGAGCTTTCTTTCCATTCCCATCCCTCCTTGTCTATCACAAGGTATGACGGAAATGTTGAATATATTCCTGGAAACGTGAAAAGGGAAGATAATCTGCTTATCTCCCCAAAAAAATCTTTTTCTTCACTACTGCTCCATCTGGCTTCCCAAAAAACCCGCCGCACACATCGCCATCTTCTGCTCTAACTCCGAAAGCTTCTTTTTTGGGTCGCGGGACAGTAGGATAACGCCGCCGATTACGTCCCCTTCGCAGATGATTGGGCTGATGATCTCGTGCTCATAATCCTCATCCTGGGCGTCTATAATAGGAATATATGCCTTATCCCCCGCAGACGCCGCAAGCTGCGTCCTGCCGCCTAAGCTCTTTTCAAGCTGCCTGCTGATATATTTGTCCTGAAGCTCCTTCTTTCCATTCCCCGCCGACGCAATAATCTGATCCATGTCGCAGACGCACACCAGACAGTTCAGCGTCTGGGACAGGCTCTCTGCATATTGCTTTGCAAATGTTGACAATTCTCCAATGGGAGAATATTTTTTTAAGATGATCTCGCCTTCCCTGTCGGTAAAGATTTCTAACGGGTCGCCCTCCCGAATCCGCAATGTCCGCCGAATCTCCTTCGGGATTACCACTCGGCCCAAGTCATCTATTCTACGTACAATTCCTGTCGCTTTCATAGTATCGATTCCTCCATCTGTAGATTTTCATATCACTGTTCGTAATGATACTATTATCTGTAAATGAAGGGATTTTATACCGAGAAACCGGAATTCTTACATATTCCAACAGATTCTTACAAAATACTGTATTCTTCAAAAAGCTGCTTCTGATATTCTTTATCTCTTGTTGACCGTTCCAGATCCTCATACCGCTTCTCTTTGAGCAGAATATGTGACAAACGGTTTGCTTTATCGATACCCTTGTCAATGCCCTTACTAATACCTTCGTCAATGCCCATATCCACTAACATCTGCCCTAACCTGGTCATACGAATTCCCTCCTTAATCTCCTCCATATCCGTCTTGTCTAAAAATTTATCTGCCATTACATACACCACCGCCTCAATCTTCATGATATCTTCACTACTGATACCAACTGCATCCTTTGTAATCTGAAAGGCCGCGCTTACCCTCTCCTTCTGTGAAGTATTCCCACCCATCAACATACACAATGCAAGGGGAATCAAGTCCTTTCGGGTCAACAACTCGCCTGTATCTGCTTTTTTCCTAAGTTCTGCAATCACCTGGTCCGCGTTCTTATCCCGCATAATAATAGGGATAATCTTATAAGTATTGACGCCCTCCCTTAATTCTGTCATAGGATTCAAAATCCTGCCGGAGAACAGAACATATGTCGTAATTTCTACACCATACTGATAGCTGGCAACAGCTTCATAGCTGCGGAATCTTCGCAGACCTTTTGTTCCCTCATTCTTACTCTGAAACTCAAAATGCTTCCAGCTACCGTCTGCCATAATCAGATTGAAATCCTGCAGGAACCGCTTTAATTCCAGGTGTATTGTCTCTGTTGGTGCATAACCGACTACCTTACCTTTAATCCCCAGATATGGCAGCAGCTCATCCGCAAAAAACCGAACCGCCGTTTTAAGCGCAGTATCCTCCTGCTGTTTTATGGAGGCTGGCTTTTCTTTGTTCTTGTTTTCGTCCATATAGTTCCTCCTTTTTACTAAATTAATCAGAGAAACTATCTTTAAATCCAATATAACAAAAAATATGGATACAGACAATGGAAATGAATCATTTAAGGAGATTAATTTTATATTTTTACATAATTAATATGATAATTCCCCGGAAACCAGGAAAGAGTTCTTAGAAAATCAGAATGTATCTAAAAATAAAAACTAAAATTTTTCATATTGACAGCTTCTCTGAAACCATTCTCTGTAGCTTCAGTCTACGGGATACAGAGGATAATGTCAAGACATTTTTTTACAATCTAATGCCAATGGAATTACTGTAGCTTTAGTGCTATAATAAAACAAATACATATGTCAGGTCGAGGAAAAGAATGGATTATTATAAAAGAACCAGCGTAGAAAACAAGCTGTGCATATCGAATTTTATCAGCTTTCACTATTTTGAATATGTCAAGGAATTTGAGGGAATCGGGGAAAGCCATAATTTCTGGGAATTGGTATACATTGATTATGGAAATGTAAAGGTGGTGTCCAATAATAAAGAATACTGCGTGACCTCCGGCGAAGGATATCTCCATGCCCCTAACGAGCTTCATAACATTTTATCAGTCGGTGATTTTGCCAGCACTTTTATCATCAGCTTTGACTGTGAATGTGAGGAACTATCCGCCATCCAGAGCCGCGTTCTAAAGTTTTACGGCGAAGAAACCCAGATTGTCAAACGGCTTTACGCAGCCGGCCAGAAGGTTTTTAAGGGGCCTTATAACATTTTTGACCAGCAAAAGCTTATTTTAAAAGAAGACGCGCCCTACGGCGGGTTGCAGGAATTAAAAAATCTTCTTGAGCTTCTGTTACTTACTTTAATCCAGAACAGTTATCTTAAGGATAAGCTTCCAAAGAAATATCAGGACCGCGATTTTGCCAACGAACGAATGATTGTAGACCAGGTCGTCGGAATCATCCTGTCCTCCATTTATCAAAAGGTAACTCTGGATGATATCTGCAGCCAGCTTTCCTTCTCAAAAAGCTACATCCTGAAGGTGTTCAAGAAACAGATGGGCGTAAGCGTGATGGAATATTACAGCCAGATGAAAATCAAAGAAGCCAAGCGGCTAATCAGCGAGGACAAATATACTTATACACAGATTGCAGGGCTGTTAAATTATAGCTCAGTCCATCATTTTTCCAGCAATTTTAAACAGATTACAAATATGACGCCAAGCGGTTATCAGAGGTCTGTAAAAAACCGTTTTGTCATATAACAATCATTACAGAAAGGCTGTTCTTGTCAAAAAGTATACAAGAGCAGCTTTTTGTATGTAAAATTTTGTTAATAATATAACACAAATACAGGAAAATAGGAGAATATTTTGTAAAAATCAAATAATAATCAATAAATACAAAAGATTCAAGAAATTATATAATACAAACAGAAGTTATGCATAACGGACGAAGCACAAAACGGTATGAAGTTCAAAGATTGGAGAAAAAGTATGAAAAACAGAACGAAAAAGTTATTGTCCTTGATTCTCGCCGGCGCTATGACAATGGGACTTGCAGCCTGCGGCTCTAAGGATAAAGATGAGACGGAGAATAATAAGGACGGCGGCGGCAACGGGTTAAGTTTTACGGCAGAGGAAAGCAAGACCTTAGAGGACTGGGGCGCGGCTGTAAAAAAGAATTTCGACGGAACCGAGATTACGGTAGCCATGGCTTCTCACCCGTCTACCGATGCATTTAAGAAAATGGAGAAAGAATTTACGGACCTGACCGGCATTAAGGTCGTATGGGATATTGTTGAGGAGACTAACCTTAAGAACAAACAGCTCTTAGACGCCCAGGGCGCCGGAAGCTATGACGTATTCATGGTTGACGCTTTCTGGATGAGTGAATACGCCTCAAAAAATGTTCTTGTCCCAATCAGCGATTATGCTGAAAATACAGAGAAAACTCCAAAGTGGTTCGACTATGAGGACATTATGCCTGCATACCGCAACGGTATCGCCGGTGCAAACGGAGTTAATTACGGAATCCCAACCGCCGGCGAGACAAGATTTATCGCTTATAGAACAGATTTGTTTGAAAAATACGATAAGGAAGCGCCAAAGACTATGGAGGAATTCTTAGAGCTGGCACAGTTCTTTAACGGAAAAGAGGACGGGCTTTACGGCGTGAGCATGAGAGCCCAGAGAGGGATTCATTTCGCATCCGGCTGGATGAGCCTGATGTACAACTTCGGCGGCGGATTTCTTGATCAGGAAACCATTGGTTCTGACGACGAGGTAGTAACCTGCACCACGGACGAGACAAAGGAATCTCTGGAATATTTCGTTGAGCTGTTAAAATGCGCGCCTCCGGATGTGGGCTCTTACACACATGAGGAAGCCCTGGGCGCTTTCATCTCCGGAAAGACGGCTATGTGGCTGGACGCTACTGCCCTGGCAGGACAGATTACAGATCCCGAAGCCTCCACCGTATCCGATAAGGTTGCGTTCGTTCCCACTCCTACGGGGCCGGCAGGAGACGGCGCCGCCCTGGCAGGCTGGAACCTTGGAATTCCGGAAACATCTAAGAACAAGGACGCTGCCTGGGCTTTCATCTCTTACATGGCAAGCAGGGAAAAGGTAAAAGAGTATGTGGAAAACGGCGGCGTTGCAACGAGGGCGTCTGCATTTGACGATACCGAGCTTCAGAAAGCCAATCCCTCCTATGAGGCTCAGAAAACAGCCCTTGAAGCTGCAAACGGACTGGTAGAAAAGGGACTGTCCTGGATTCCACAGCATGATTCTATCAACCAGATTCTTGATATTGCGGGAGGTTACGGGAGCTCTGCGCTGACAGGAGACACGACCACAGACAAGGCTTGCGAAGATATGCAGAAGGATATTGAGGATTTAATTAAGTAGAGAAAGAGGTAGGTTCATGCGAAGGAAAGAGAAAGAATACTTAAAATACATTGCACCGGCAATGGTGACGATGATCGTGCTTTCCGTAATACCAACGATATTTCTGACACTCATCAGCTTTACAAACTACCAGCTCGGTTGGGACTTTTCCAAAACAGAGTTTGTGGGAATTGAGAATTTCGTGAGACTGTTTTCCGGCGCTGACAGAGATTTCTGGCATTCCGTATTCATTAGTCTGGCGTTTATGGTTCTGGCTACGGCGGTTGAATTAATCCTCGGATTTGTGACAGGTTTATGCTTAAACTCCTCGGAGTTTAAGCTAAAACCTCTCGTAATTGGTATTATGATCATTCCCCTTGTCATCACCCCTAGTATCGCTGCTCAGATGTGGAAGCTGATGCTGAATTCGGAATATGGAATCATAAATCATTTTCTGAATACACTGTTTGGCCTGAAAGTCACATGGCTTTCCGAGAAAATGGCTTTCTGGTCGATTCTCATGGTGGATGTATGGCAATATACGCCCTTTGTAACGCTGATTGTGTATGCAGGACTTCGTTCAGTTCCCGACGAGCCTTACGAATCTGCGGCCATTGACGGCGCCACGAGGCTTCAGGAATTATTTTATATCACGATTCCTATGATTAAGAAGCTTGTCTACCTGACCCTTCTGTTTCGGGTGATTGACTGTCTGAAGCTGTTTGACGTTGCATACGTTCTGACTCAGGGCGGGCCCGGAACTGCTACGGAGTTCTTAAGCCTTCATATCTTCCGTATGGCTAACGCCCAGAACGGCCTGATTGGACGGGCGGCTGCCATTGCCCTTGTGCTGCTTGTCCTTACAACCTGTATCAGTAAATTCCTGATTAAGAGAATGAGGAAGGAGGAGTCCGTGTAATGAATCGAAAAGGAAAAAGAAGAATCTTAAGTATTGCCCGCACAGTCTTTCTGCTTTTGATGTGTATCGCCTGCCTGCTTCCCTTTGTGTGGATGATTATGGTCAGCTTTCGGAACAGGGTAGATATTCTCGACCCGTCAAAGGTTTTCGTGACGCCGACTTTGAAAAATTATCAGGCTATTATTGAAGACAGCAATATCCTGGACTTCTTTCAGAACAGTCTCATCATTGCCGTGATATCTACTCTGATTTCACTGGCGATTGGCAGCTTTGCGGCCTATGGTTTTGCAAGATATAAATGGAAAAAACGGGAGGACCGCGCCTTCTGGGTATTAAGCCAGAAATTCCTGCCGCCCATGGCAGTCGTGATTCCTTACTTTATGATGGCCTCCATGGCCGGACTTCTGGATACCAGGCTGGTGCTCATCATCTGTTATACGACCTTTAATATCCCATTTACCATCTGGATGATGCGGGGGTTTATCGAGGATATGCCCATTGAGCTGGAGGAGGCAGGCTGGGTGGACGGCTGCTCAAGGCTTACCGGAATCATTAAGATCCTTCTGCCGCTGATTACTCCTGGGCTTGTGGCAACGTCGATTTTCTGTGTCATTAACTCGTGGAATGAGTTTGTATTTGCCAATTTCCTGACCAGTATTCAGGCGAAAACGATTCCTACATCCGTCATGATGTATCTGTCCGTATCGGGCGTAAAATGGGGAGAAATGGCGGCGACAGGCGTAATGGCCGTTCTGCCGGTATTAATTTTTGCAATCATTGTACAGAAGCATATGATCCGTGGTCTGACATTTGGTTCTGTGAAAGGATAAAGGAGGAACAAATATGAGTTCAAAACTTAAAATGGCTATTGTCGGCGCCGGAATCTGGGGAGAGAATCACGCCAGAATTTACCAGGAGCATCCCTTTGCGGAAATAAACGCAATCTGCGACATGAACCGCCAAAAAGCAAAGGCTATGGCCGACAAGCTTGGAATTAAAGGGGTATATGACGATTATAATGAAATGTTTCAAAAGGCGGACTGCGACGCCGTGGCAATCGTAACGCCGGATTTTGCCCATGCCGATATCGCAGAGTCCGCGGCCAGGCATAAGAAGCATATGCTGATTGAAAAACCCCTTGCCACAACCAGGGAGGATGTATACCGGATTGTAAACGCGGTGGAAAAGAATCAGGTGCGCGCTATGGTTGATTTACATAACCGTTGGAGTCCGCCGTTTAACGCCGCCCACGAGGCCGTAGACCGAGGCGAGCTTGGCAATCTATACAGTGCTTATATGCGGTTAAACGATATCAAATGGGTGGCCACAGATATGCTTCCCTGGGCGGCAAAATCTTCGATTTTATGGTTTTTAGGAAGCCACAGTCTGGATACCCTGCGCTGGTTCTTCCATGACGAGGTAAAGCGGGTATACAGTGTCAGCCGTGAAGGCGTTCTAAAGGGACAGGGCGTGGATACGGTGGACGAGTATCTGACTACCATCGAGTTCTGCAAGGGAGGCATCGCCCAGATGGAAAACGGCTGGATTACACCTAACGCCAATCCCTGTGTGAATGATATTAAGTTTAACGTAATCGGGGATAAAGGTATGATTAGTATTGACGCCAGCAACCATAATATGATTCAGGAATATACGGACCATAAGGTGGTGGTGCCGGATGTGATTGTACAGAATAAAATCTTCGGAAAGCATCATGGGTTTGCATTCCAGAGTATCAGCGGGTTTGTAGACTGTATGCTGTCCGGGGAGGAATTTCCGGTGACGCTAAAAGATTCGGCTAATACGGTGCTTGCGCTTCTTGCGGTTATGGAATCGGCAAAGGTAAGGATGCCGGTGGAGGTAGAATATTAAGAAGGGACTGCGGCTTTTAAGCAGGGAATTTACAAGATATGGCAAATTACGATTCTCGTGGATTGCCATATCTTGTGTCATGATTGGCGGTCTATTTTCTTTCTTCAAGAAAGGCTTCGCGGTATTCTATTTCTAATTCTTCTGCCAGATATAAGTCGCTCATACAATGCATGTCCGATACGCCTTCGCTGACGAGACTATAAACTTCTGAGTGATAAAAAATCTAATGCGGCATCCAATGTGATACAAACTCTTTTGGCAAATTCTTCAACCACGCGGGCATACTTCTTTTGTAACAAAATGGGGTTGGCATTCATATTTCTAAATTAGACTCTGGTACTTCAATATAGGAACCATGATATAAAATCAAAATTCCACACCCCTCTCCTCCATAAGCTCTAAAATGTCATCTATGATATAATCTTTGCCTTGCGTGTGCAAAATCTCATATTCCGGAACGATATAACTGTTTAAAATATCGCTCTTTTTTGCCAATGCATCGTAGACACGTCTTGCATCTATATTCAGGCGTAAGGAAATGTTTTCAATACAAAAAATTACGAACTCCAACGCTCTGGAATTTGGGATTTCTCCTCCGTGTACCATTTATTGCACCTCCCATGGTTTTTTTGCTAATTTGATTACTATTATTAAGTAGTAAATAAAAAAGTGTAAAGACTTTATTTACTGTTTACGCCATGAATACTCATAATCTTTTGAATTTTATTATGTAAAGTATAGATACATTTCCCTCCTATAACCGAAAAAAAGACAACCAAAAAACAATTCAAATAAATCCATTTACTTGGAAATAATTTATTTATCACTTGTATCGCCAATCCATGATACAGGTAAATGTATAAGGAATACTTCCCTATTTTCTCCAGAAGTGAGTTATCTTTAAAAGCAATTATCGTACTGATAAAATATGAAAACAGAACAATACATACAGAGCCTAAAATCTCAAAATACAGCCAGGCTTCTGTATTCTGATAGATTAGCGTAAAAGAAAAAGAACTTAAGAACCCTAAAAAGAGCATACACCTCCTTCTTTTAGAACATTCAAATTTATTTGATAATTTCAGAAAATCAACTCCTATAAAAAAACAGAAAAAAGTCCCGAACCAATTCGTCGGCCATTTCAAAAAGTCTTTCATAATGAAAAAATATATGATGCAAAATAATCCGACACAAATATGATAAAATGGCTCTCTAAGTTTATAGGAGAAAAAGTAAAACAAATATAAAATTAAAATCACTACAATATACCAGGAATTTGCTGAAACAGGAAGTCCCCTTTTCATATCATCAACTATGATACGAATCTCATTTTTGCCCCCCCCCCCATGCAACACGGGCAGTAAAATACACACATGTACTAACCATATATGGAAGGACTATATTCCATATTTTACCTTTCACAAACCTCTGTCCATAGTTCTCCTTATTTTTAAAAGAATACGCAATCCCATAACCAGATATGAAGAAGAATACAGCTACACAAGGATATCCTATCATCCTATAAAAAGTTTGCAGGACACTCTCGTCAAAAAGAGACGATAATGAATAATGATGGATTACAATTATGATACTCAGCATACCTTTCAGAGACATTGAATATTCTTTTGAAAACACTGCCTTCTCTCTTACTTCTTTTCCATCAGAAATACAGCTATAAACAAAAATCAAAAACACTACTAAAAATATAACCAGTGAATACATTTAACTTCCTCTCTTGATTATTTTTGTCATTGGATTATTTGACGCAATACTGCACAGAAAGTATGAAAGCGTTCCAAATACTATCATTAAAATCATTTTTTTTATATTTCCATTCACACAGTGATTAATGATAGATAACACAATTATCATAAACAATGATGATAAGAATGTAGCAATCATATTTCTATTCAGCAGTCGGATATTAAAATATTTTCTTGCATAAATAAATGTAATGATAGTGACGACAGTTTCACTAATGACTGATGCTGTTGCTGCGCCGTTCTGCATATACATAGGAATCAAACAGGCATTCAACGTAACATTTAGAACCGCGCCTATCACCGTAGCAATCAAAAGTTTTTTCTCCTCATTGACAGTAAGAAGGACCTGCGTGCCAAAAAGATTACTGAAAGTCAGTACATATAAAAGAAAGGAAAATATTTTTACTGTTGCCGCTGCCTCGCGAAACGCTTCACCATAGAAAATCAGTACCATATATTCTGATACAAAGAACATTCCGATTCCACATGGCACAGCAAGAAAAAATAAATAATTGAACACTTGATTTATCAGGTTTTCACATTCTTCTTTTCTCCCTTTATGATAATATTCTGTCAGCCGCGGCAGCAGCGCCCCTCCTAAAGCGGTTAATAAAATGACGATAACCCGTATGATTTTACTGGAACTGGCATAGTAGCCCACCACCTCCTCAGAGCATAACACTGACAGCATAGTCGTATCCACAAGCGTATATATTTCAATGGAAATTACGGTTGCAAGCATAGTAAAAATCGGCCTGAAATGTCTGGCAATCGAAATATCAAAAAATTGTAAAGATACATGATATCTTTTTAAATGTATCCAATTAAAAACATTATTTCCGGCGCTGACAATACCGCTGATAAACGCATATTTTATATAATCCTCCTGCTCCTTAACAAATATGATTACACATAACGCCAGAAAAATTTTAACCACAATGTTCCGGATCGCTATATAAGAAAACTGTTCGCAGCCATAGTAAAACCAGTCAACACTGATATAATTCAATATAATTGAAATCCCTGAAACAATATATAAAAACCGATTCGCGTGAAAAAACTCTATATATAGTATCATGATATAATATAACATAACACAGATAGATGTAGAAATGAAATTCAGCACAAACAGCTCAGAAAAAACTTGATTTCTCTTCTTTTCTGAGCTTGTGACTTTCGCTATCTCCCTAATTCCATAATTGGGAATCCCCAATGCCGCCACCAATGTGAAATACGAAACAATATTCTGTGCAGAAGCCACTTTTCCTATTCCCTCCGGCAAAAGAACTCTTGACGTATAAATCGAAATAATCAGCGGAAATATAACATTGGATATCTTATATATAACATTAAATAACGTATTATTTATAAATGATTTTTTTGTTTCTGTTTCCATACAAACTTATTCAGCCAGTTTGTTAAATAACCCCAATACCTCCTGAACAAACCGTTCCTCCTCATTTAATATGATTGTCCGGTAATCATCAAAATCCTCTCTTATTCTATCGTAATTAGAGATAATAAACTTTATTTCGTCTGCAATCTTCCCAAGCTTCCTGTCATCAGCTTCAAATTTGTACTTTTTGCTGATTGGAATATCAATCTCGTTTTTTGCCGCGCCGTCTAATCCGGTTATAATACAGCAGCCGCATATAGCGGCTTCTCTTGGAATCCGATCCTTTCCAGGATGGTTCCCAAAATCTATATATAATTTTGCCTTCATCATTTGGCTTATCATCTCTGCTCTGGACATATTCTCCAAAGGAATCCACTCAATCTCCGGAAGTAAATCTATAATCTTTTTTGTGAATTCTATCCCTTTTAAGGGGTTATATAATACTACATCTCTTTTTATACAGCTTTTTTCATTTCGTGCACTAAGAATAAATTCCTTATTTAAGTAATCTGACAAGGTATAAATACTATGTAAATCAACTCCCTTTTTAAGTAAAAACAGCCTGGCATATTCCGATTGAACACAGTGTAATACTTGACTGGTAAACGGATTATATTTTTCTCTATTCATACCCAACGGCGCATAAAATTTAGAATACTTAGAACTTAAAGATTTATAATAATTATCTACGCTTAACCACCATATCACTTTTTTTATCCGCTTAAATCTGGGCAGAAAAAACAACACATTTTCTGGAAAAACAATCATATTTTCTTTATTGTCAAGAATTTTTGTTGAATATGGACATTCATATTTTCCATACTTCTCAATGATATTTTCAGTCGGCCCATCTGTTGGAAATTTTAATTTTCTATAATATACCATACTTGCCTCATGACCGTTCTTATTCAGATGATAACAAAGCTGATGCAATAATTCCGGCCCTCCCGACGTGGTATATGCATTCGCAATAATATAAATCATAATCTATTCCTCTCTTTTTCTCTTTACTAAAAAGGGATAATAAAACAAAGAGCAGGCAAACGTAGATTCTACCATTACAAAATCCATCATACTTATCAAAACTGCATAAATAACTATGATGTAGAAATACGTACGATATAAATGATTGCCATCTCTTTTCATTCCCTTAAACAAACTTGCCGCAGCTACGCCCCATATAATAGAAAAAATAGCAACGCCGATATATCCTCCATCTTTGAAAAAATACCCAAAACAATTAATAAAATAATTAAAGGTATTTGCTTTCCCGCCATAATATCCCATAACAACTACCGTATTATGGTTTTCCAGCAAAAATAGATTGGCCTTTTCAAAGAGTTCCCATTCTATATTAAAAATCTGCAAAACACCCATAATGGGACGCAGCACTCCTTGAAAAGAGGATACGAAATATGTTTTATCTCCAATATAGGGAAGCCTCTGCGTTAAAAATGGCAGGGAGCCCACAAAATATGTGTATGTACTCTTAAAAATGTGTCCTCCCCTTCCGCCCCGTATGATGATAACCATTGGCAAAGATATCACAAAAACAACCAATAATCTTTTCATCCATCTCATCAGCTTTTTATTTGACATGAAAGACATTTTTTTCAGCGAGCTATAAGACACCAAGGCGCCCGAAACCCAAAATAATAAGAGCATCCTTCCGCCAAATGCAAAATATTCCATTAAAGTCAATAAAAGCGCTCTAAGAAAAAATCTCCAATCAATATGCTCTGTAACTACCAATGATGAAAAAAAGGCGGAAACATATGCAAATAGTATAGGGTCTATTAGAAAGAGTCTCAGTTTATATGCCAAATCAAAACCAAAAATTGAATTTGTAAATATATCATTGAGATACAAATATCGAATCGTCCAGAAATCCACTCCGGACAGTGTTAAATTTATAACCGCAAGATCGAATATTAACAAATATATAAATACTAGAATAAACGCATATTTCAGCAAACGTGTATTCACCGTATAAACCTTCGGCTTGGTTATCTTCTTAATCTTTAAATTTCTGGCAGAAATGCAGCCTATATTAAAAAATACGATTCCCGTCAAAATAATAAAATAAACCTGAGGAGACGTATCAGGAAGATCAAACAATCTTAACTCAGAGAGAAATACATTGACTCCCCAATATAAATTTATCAAAACACTCGCGCTGCCCAGTGTCTTGTCACAATAAAAATTAAACAAAAAAAATGATAGGGATACCAATGCCACCAAATAAGCCATCTTTTCTCCTTCTCTAAGCTCTGTTTCTTTTCATTTCTTTCCATACTTTTGAGAACATATCGCTTATATTCTTCTTATAATCATCATCAGATACAGCTTTTACTAAAAATTCACAAACTCTTATCATAATAAGGGGCAAAACAGACCATTTATGACACCTTAAATATTGCCTGCAATAGTATATTTCTGACTCTATCATACAGACAAATGAAAATGCCTTCATTTTTTCCGTAGACTGTCCATGTAAATGTAATACTGTGATATTGGGCAGAATATAAGAAGCAAAATCTTCTCTTTCCATTTTACATCCCATTATATTTTCTTCTTCATATAAGAATGTATTTTCATCAAAATAACCAATCTTTCGGATACATTCTTTACTGACCATAAAACAGCAGCCCGAAACCATATATACTTTTATTGGTTCTTTATCATTACCAGTATAATAAAAGTCATTTACAAACCTTTTAGACAAAAATTTTAATGGGGTTTTCCGCAATATATTTAAATATTTACCTCCCAGTGTCAGTTTACACCTTAGCTGTACCTGCTGCGGTACGCCATCCTTTAGCATGACTTTTGGTGCTGCAATCCCGGCCTTTTTATTTTGTTCAAAAAAGTTTAATAACTCCTCCAGTATATCCTGGGTAAATAGAATATCATTATTTGAAATCAAAATGTGAGAACATCCATCCTTAAGAGCTGCTTTTATTCCCAAATTATTTCCTGCTGAATATCCCCTGTTCATTTTGCCTTCTATAAGTTTTACATTATGATTATGAAGTATATCTTTGTATCCTTCAGGCATAACAATAGATGATGCATTGTCAACAAGATAAATTCTGTATGGGCCTTTAAAATGTCGCAAAATGCTCTCAATACACTGTTTTGTCAATTCCCATCCATTATAATTTAGTATGATGATTCCCACCATCAATGCTTCTTTGCCGCTTTCGATATTAACGCCTCCCATTTATCTATAATTTCCTTTTGTGAAAAATCTTCGTTACGGGCAATTCTAAATGAATTACAATTCATACGGTATAACTCGTCTCGATTCTCTGCCAGGCTTATCAGCTTTTCTATCATCCACTCAATCAAGGCTTCATCCAGAATTCCTGTATAAAAATACTTCTTTCTGTATTTAACATCGCTTCTATCAGGCAATCCATTCTCCATCCAAGAACAAAACATGGGGCTTTTTAAATATCCGTTCTCACCATCATGAACCATTTCACGAATCGCATATACGTCTGTACCCACAACTGCCTCACCATATTTTATCGCTTCTAATACCACTAGCGAATAACTGTCATGCCTGGTTGGATAGACGAGAACCGCTGCTTTTTTATAATATTCATCTAACTCTTTTTTACTTAAGTTAAATTCCTGAAAACTGATGGTTCTCATACTCTGTATTTCTTCAAAATCTTCTTTGGGAATAGATTGTAATCGTGTGATTAACGTAAGATGAATCGGAATATTCTTTTTTTCCAATTCGCGAAATGCGAATAGAATATCCCTCCCGCCCTTTAGCAAATAATCTGACGAGACAAACAGACATTCTACAGTTCCACAATAACACCTTGCTTTCATATCCTGTTGGGAAAAGGATATATCTTCTATTACCAAAGGATAAATCTGAGAGATATTTACAACCTCCGATAAGTCCATAAAATTGTAGAGATGATTCAAACTGTCGTAACAGGCTCTTGACATACAGACAATCTCATACAAGGCAGTATCTTGAAAACAATTCTTAAGCTTCCGCCTGGCAATCCTGTACTTTGGACGGTCCCAACAGTAATTAACTAAGGCCGACGGATTTTCAAGTAAGATTATGTACGGCTTTTTTGTCTTAAGAAACCGATTATAACTAAACGAAATATCCTCCTTCATACTCTCGGCGTCCACAATCTGATAGACGCCCAGGATATCGAATACCTTTAACTTGATTCCTTTTGACAGAAGCTTACGTGTAACTTTGGGAACCTCGTAAACAGTATTATTTTCATATACAAACTTTATTTTCTGAAACGGATAGTCAAATAAATTCTTTAAAAATCCTCTTATATTGGATGTAGCAACATTAACATAAATCACTTTTCTACCGCCTTATACTAATTTTTTTTCATCCTTAAACTCATGCTTCATTCCAACAGGCATATACTCCTCATATGATTTTTTGCAATCCCATTTCCAGGCGTGCTGTTCCCACTTAATTCTTTCTTTGGACGGTATTTTCATATAATCACCAAACCGTCGCGTTAAAAATTTTGTCAAGCCCTTCGGAACGCGAAGCTTTACTGTCTCAAATGGTATTTTCACTGTTTCACAAAATAGTTCCCGCGGATACAAACCTTTCTTATATAAAACCTTGCCTAAAAAATTGCAATAGTTCTTTGAAGGATGATTTCTAAATCTATATACCTGCTTTAATCCATAGGATACCATTAAACCCTCTGGCATGAGCTTTGATACGTTGATTAAAAATCTTCTAATTCCTGTCTGTCGGCTGTATTCGCGCATTGCTAACCCCTTCATTACGACACATTTTGCCCAAAAGCATTGCCAGAGCTGCAAAAATTTATTATCCGGACAAGTATGCAGGATAAAGATGTCAACATAAATTCCCTGATGGATATCCCAGTCTTTTGTCAATTCTTCTATATACGCCGTCCTGTTCATTCGTAACTTTGGAATCGTCACTTCTCCGTTTTTGCGGAGTCCCCACTCCTGCAAATAAAATTTTTCATGATCCCCTGACCTTTTAAATTCACGCCTGAATTTTTCATAATTGTCTGGCGTCATAAATATATCCAGGTCATCATCCCAGGGGATAAATCCGCCGTGCCTTTTTGCCCCAAGGGCAGAGCCTCCCATCAGGCAATAGTCAATCCCATGCTCATCGCAGAATTTATCTATATATACTGCTATTTCCAGAATCTTATCCTGAAGCTCAACCAGACCATATTCATTTTCCAAATTTGAACGCATAAATTGTAAATTCATGATCTGCCTCCTAAAATTTTCATACCTGTTTTACGAATCCATCCTGGAAGTTTATAATAAATCCATCTCCAATCCCGAAACGGATTCAAATATTTTCGGACTGCTTTATCAAATGAATGGATTCTTATTTCTTCTAAAAAACGATTCCTCTTATCCGGAATTTTCTCAACACCGTTAAAGCGATTCTCCTTCTTTATTACATTCCAATCATAACGGTCATAATGAAGTTTATCTTCCACCTGTTTAAACAAACGCTCGCCCTTTTCAGTATTCAAGACATACATTGATACGCCTGCAAAACGGTCAATCCTGGGGTTATGGTTCTGTATTGTATGGAAATCCCCAATCGTAATATCCCCTACTCTATCCTCGCTGGCAAAAGGACAAAAATAGCAGCATTCTCTGCATACAAAACGTTCGCAGTATGCATAATAATAAGGAAAAGACAAAAAAATATCCCTCTTTTCGAGAGATTTCCCTTTTCTACTATACAGATAATTGTAATAATAATTTGATGCAGCCCGCTTGACCTTATACCGAAAGATTACCTTGCGGATTTTAATCCCTTTCTTCTTTTCCGTATATTGGAGTGATTGGTCAAATAATGACTGGCTTCCAACTCCATGACAGACAAAATCTATTAAAAAGAGATTGGGATATTCCTCCTCTGCGTTTTTACCTAAGTATAATTTCAATCCGGCAATTTGACAGGGAGACGAACAATATAGCACCTGCTTACCCTGCTCTAGTTTCTCTTTTATCTCTCTGAACTTATCGTCAATATCACATAGGAGATATTTTGACTTGAATAATGGATATAGTTCTTCTTCTGTTTCTGCCATTCTGGCTTTAAGCTTCAACTTCTCATCAAATGCCGCGCCATAAACTACCCCTTCTCCTGCATTTTTTATGACTTCTTTTGCAAATATTCCGAATAAACCGCCGCTTGAGCCGTTCCATCTCTCCTCCATATCTTTTGCGTAAGCCGAACCGCACTCTGTCTTTTCTCCCCGTAAATTCTTTACAGCATTTCCATTTTGCATAGGACATACAGATTTACATTTTTCACACTGAACACATAATTTATCATCTATTACTACATGCTCAAAACCATACTCATCCGTTTCTACCGAAATAGCCTTAACCGGACAAACATACATACAAGTGCGGCAGCCGCTGCACATTGCCTTCTCAATAATTTCCATTACTGCACCGTTTCCTCACATCCCCTGTAATTTTTCATTCAGCATGGTTGACGACGTTCCTGTCGTATGCGGAAGATACACCATCTCAACCTTAACCTCCTCTAATTTTCTTTCAATATCTTCATACAGCTTTGAGCCTTTCCAATCGCTGCCATGGAAAACCACGTCAAAATGATATTTTTTCCAAGCCTCCAGCTTATCCATCGTCACCTGGGGCACCACTTTATCTACATAGCGAATGGCCTTGACAATTTCTATCCTTTCATGAAAAGGTATCACCGGTGTCTTAAATTTATAAGATAATACAAGCTCATCTGTGCTCACGCCGACAATCAGAAAATCACATCTGGCTTTTGCATTTTTCAAAATATTCAGGTGCCCAATATGAAATAAATCGAATACTCCCGTTGTATACCCTACTTTATACTTATCCATTTTTTCTCCTCACAACACGCCGCTTACTTACTCCGTATCAATCTCTTATATGCCCATTCCCGCATCTGATTTGTAAATAATATTTGGAAAATAAATCTCTTACAACAATTTATCAGATAGGTTCCATAACCGATGAGCTTATGGTTCAGCATATATTTCTGAAGCCTGATTTCGCTTTTGTAATATTTCCATCCTCCCCGCCTTCTGTACATTCCCTCTCCCACTCTTACATCTACAAGAACGGTTCCCGTATTAGCAAATACCATTCCTCTCTCCTGCATACGAATCCACAAATAATAGTCTTCGTTCCAAAACCAGTCCAGATATCCCCCCGCTTTCATAACGGCTGTTTTTCGGTACATGACCGTCATATGGTTAAACGGACACCTCCTTTTTGCATACCTTTTAATTTCTTTATCTGCTGCCGGAAGCGTACGTTTTCCAACCACATTATGTTTATCCCCAATAAATTCACTGATATCGCCTCCCACCACATCGATATGCGGGTTCAAATGCAATATTTCTAACTGCGTTTTAAATCTGTCTCGCCTTGCAATGTCGTCGCTGTCCATTCTGGCAATTATCTCATATTTACAGTGAGAAACAGCAATTCTCAGTGCATTGCCAAGCCCTCTGTTTTTCTCAAGCCAGACCGGTTTAAAACAAAAGCTCTCTTGAGCAGAAATCTCCATATATTTATGTATCACATTCCTAATGGTCTTAGGGACGGGGCCGTCAACAACAACCACGATTTCATCCGGTTTTACCGTCTGGTTTATTGTAATGCTCTGTAATGCCTGCTCGAACCATTCTGCATTGTCGCCGGCATATACGCACATAGCGACAGAAAATGGATGAACAGATAGTGTGTTTGTAGCACATCCATTCTTCATTCATGTCCTTTCCCTTCAATAAATAACTTTGCCTCATTCAGTTTCTTCTCATATTCCTCACGGCTTATCATCTTCCGTTCTAATAAATAATCCCCATAATCCAATGCCGTAGCACATCCGATTTCGTTGATACCGTCTTTCAAAAAAACTTTTCCTATGGTTTTTAAAATAATCTTCACATCTTCGATAAAAGTTATCTTCTTTATATATTCCAGGTCATAATCAAGTTTTTTCTCCCACTCGATTTCATTTCTGCCATTTACCTGCGCCAATCCTGTAAGTCCTGGCTTCACCTCATGCCGTTTTCTATGATCCTGCTTCATAAAAACCATATCGCAGACGAGCTGCGGTCTTGGACCTACGATAGCCATCTCGCCTTTCAATATATTGATTAACTCTGGCAGTTCGTCCAGGCTTGTACTTCTAAGTATCTTCCCAAAAGACGTCAGACGTATTTCATCTGGCAGTAATTCACCGTCGGCACGACGACTGTTCGTCATTGTACGGAATTTTAATATCTTGAATATCTTCTCATTTAATCCTGGTCTGTCTTGAAAAAACAATATTGGTGAGCCTAGCTTCCTTTTTACCAATAATGCAACAAAAATCATCATAGGACTTAATACAATCAGCGCTATTCCTGCTAATATCCTGTCTAACGGTTCTTTTATCACTGCTTCGTACACTCCATAGGGAATATGTCTGCCTTCTTTTTGGGCTTTTATCTGCCTTTCTCTGGTAACTTTACCTGCTAAAGCGGCCGCCGCACCAACAGCTATAAAGAAATAAAACACTCTTGATTTTTTCATGCGTCCTCCTGCATTACAAAAAACACCTATGAATGATATCTATCACCACATTCTGCTGTTCTGCCGTCATTTTATTATCCGATGGAAGGCAAAGACCTCTCTCGAATAAATCCGCCCCTACAGAGAACTTCTTTTCATTTTCTATGTAAGCATCCGTAATTCCCCTGCCGCTTCCGTCTGCGGTTATGAACCCGTTTCCACGGTATAATGCCTGCAGATGCATAGGTTTCCAGATTGGACGTCCTTCTATATTAAAACTGGCAAGAGCATCCAATATTTCATCCGGACAGGTTTTACCCTTCCTATGGCTGTACAGCTTCCCCGTCTCAGACCTCATACACTCACACATAGCGCTAGGATGAATTGTCATACAGCTCAGCCAGTAATTAGGAATTCCTTCTGTCCCTAAAGGATTCATGGCAACCGGCAAATCTGCCAGTCCTTTCTTGTATCTCTCATAGATCTCTTTTTTCTGTCCAATATGCTCGTCAATGTATTTTATCTGCCCTCGCACCACACCGGCAATCACGTTGGACATCCGATAATTATAGCCTAATTCTTCATGCTGATACCATGGAGCCGCCTCCCTGCTCTGGGTAGACCATTTACGAATCTTATTCGTATCGGACTTAGAATTTGACAA
This sequence comes from uncultured Dorea sp., assembly GCA_910584575.1. Classification (GTDB taxonomy): domain Bacteria; phylum Bacillota; class Clostridia; order Lachnospirales; family Lachnospiraceae; genus Sporofaciens. The sequence goes on along the minus strand of CAJUBG010000058.1, from coordinate 3,241 downwards.
AAACGCCCCGCCACAGCTTCCCGTTATAATCTTATTTCCATTAAAAGAAACGATACCGTAGTCGCCAAAATTCCCTGTCTGGATTCCTTTATAAGATGCGCCAAGACTTTCTGCAGCATCCTCCACCAACATCGCTTTATGAGCCTTACATATGCCTCTAATCTCATCGATTTTTCCTGGTGTACCATACAGATGGGCTAGCACCACCAACCGTGTTTCCGGATAAATCTCAAAAGCCTTCTCAAGCGCCTCTGGGGACATATTCCAGGTATCATATTCTGCGTCGATAAACACAGCCTCTCCGCCCTCATATGCAACAGGATTTACAGTGGCGTCAAAGGTTAAATCCGAGCAGAACACCTTATGTCCTGCCAACGTTCCCTCCTTGGCCCGACGGGCACCGTACAATTTCTCGCCGGCTAGCCGGATGGCAAGATGCAACGCCGCCGTACCGCTTGTAAGACCTGCCGCATATTTCACTCCCACATAATCTGCCAGCAGCCGTTCCATTTCGTCTATGTTACTTCCTACTGTGGACATCCAGTTCGTTTGATATGCCTGCGTCATATACTCAAGCTCTATGCCATGCATGGTTGGCGACGCAAGCCAAAGCTTCTCCTGAAATGGTTTTAAGTTTTCAAATCTTTTATCGGATTTAAAATCATACATAACAACTAATTCCTTTTATTCTCAACAATCTCAATCCCCAAATGAAGCAATGTGCGGTTTCCCATAAAATCTGCCTTCACAACCGCAATCCTTTTATGAAGATTTATCTTCTTAATCTGTCCCTCCAGATTTTTAAGCGGTCCGGATATAATCCTGATTCGCCGGTTCTCTCCCACTGCCACTTTCGACAGCTCCACAAGTGAAACCTCTGTCCCTTCCGACAGTCCCACAGGCGAAGCATCTGGTTCTTCCCCCTCCCTGAATGAATGGATTTTCTCTGCCTCCTGTAAACCTTCGGAGCTTTTCCCATATCCGCCTGGCTGCATACTCTGCAATCTCATCAAAAACCTCACATCCTTATCCGACAGCGGCGTAAAATATTCCTCGCAGCTTCCCAACAGCTTCGTCAACGCCGGTATCTGCTTCAATTCGTCATACAATAACTGCGGCTGTTCTGAGATTAAGAATACATACCCCGGAAACAGCTTCTCTTTTACCTCCTGCCATCTCCCCTCATATTTCTTCTTCATCCTGCGCATGGGAACAATACAATTCTTAAGAATCCCACGGGAAAGAATTCTCTCCATCAACAGGACTGTATGTCCTTCCCTTCCCGATACCACCTGCATTACATACCACATATCTCCTCCTGGACATTTCATTTTTACATAGCTTCGCCATCCATACCTGTATGTACGCACAGCCACAGTCATAATCCTTCTATTTCCATCATTCCTACTTCATGTGCCAATGCTTCAAGAAGTATTCCTGATTTCTCATCCGCCTACCTGGGGTCTCCTTCCACCCGTATCCCGAACAGCACGTCCTCCTGCCGGTTAAACAAGCTCACCCTTGCCGTCACATACCGATGTCTGAGCCTCTGCCTGGTAATGTGGTTTAAGTACGGCTCTAACGCCCCCGCCGCGCTTTTTACCTGCCCCTTGCCGTCTACCTGCACCGTAGACAGCTTCATGTCATGCGCCAGATTCTCTCCGCAGACATTTTCCAAAAATTTCAAATCCTTCGGCTCTACCGGTACGATATCAATCTCCCGACTTCCGACCAACTGGGGAAACTGCCTGGATTTCTCCAACTCCTTCTTAAGTTCCTTTGGCGATTCCGTATGCACAAAAATGTATCCTGGAAACATTTCTTTCTTACTCAAGAGATACATGCCTTTTGTGCGGAATAGCTGCTGTTTCCGAAGAATCCTTAAAAAATCCCAAAGCTTACGGCTGATTTTCTTTTCCATCAATGCAGCCGCCTCTGCTTCTTTCCCTGGGATCGTTCGCATTACGCACCAGTTCGTATTCATACAATCCACTCCCTATTCTTGACGGACATTCTATATCTTTTCTGTGATTTCCAAACCTGCCGTGATATAGCCAATATTCTGCTCTGCGGGCATCATTAGTTTCGCAATTCTTTTATGCCTGTCAATCCTGCATATCCTCTGCTCCAATCCCTTCAAAGGCCCTTCTGTAACTTTGGGAAAACCATTCTTGACGATACCCTTTGACATTTTCAGGTGGCGGCTGTCTCCATATAAATCTCTTAAAAACCCCTCCTCAGCTTGCCTGATACAGAGTAATCGTCTACTTTCTCCCAATTCCTTCAAAAGAACCCTTCTATTTTCACTATCCAAAAACACATAGGAGGGGAATAAAAGTTTCTTTTCCGTATGCCACGTCCCTTCATAGCGGCGCATCCTGTCATATGTCAGTACGAAAATGTCTTTTGCCGCTTCTAAAGTTAAATATTTTCTATATGAAACAACCGCTTCCGCCTCATCCTGCCCGCAGCAGTCCATTAAGTACCAAATAACCAATCCCTCCAGCTTCGCAGAGTATTCTCCTCTGCGAAAATTTTTGCTGTTTTCAAGGCTGAATTTACCGATTTTATACCTAAAATCTATGAATTATCAAAAAACATATCAAATCTTATAATTATTTCCGTTCTATTTTCATATGAAATTCCGCCAAATTATTACAAAAACATTTTAGGTATTGACTTATGGATGTGGGATGATTACAATAAATATGTTCTTTAGAAATATTTTTCGAAGAGGAGAATACTCTACGAAAATAGAAATAAAAAGGGACTTCTTACACTTGACTGTTAATCAATGTAAGAAGTCCCTCTTGTTATCACTAAATTGTTATTCACTTATTTTTCATTGTCCAATTAAGCACAATTCTCTCCATTTTAGAAAGTATTGCCGCTTTTACTTTTTCTTGGAAGTTGGGGCATTTTATATTTCAAAAGGCTATATCATTTACCTGCTTTATCCACATATTTGTTCTCTTTTAACTTTTTAACTGCCCTAAGACTCTCAAATAATTTGAATAATCCTTAAGGTACAGCGACTCTTTTTGCTCTACCGTAGTTACATTCTTAACCTGCTCAAATAATGCTTCATAATAATCATATCCTCGTGATGATGAAGTCCATCCCGTAGTAGGTATCATCTTCGTATCACCTGAATCCTTCTGTAGGAAACCCTGTGGATTTCCCACATTCTCAGATCTGATATCTATCGGTGCAAACCCATAATATATATATCGTGCTGTAG
>CAJUBG010000057.1 GCA_910584575.1 uncultured Dorea sp. | reverse complement strand
CCTGCGGCCTCCTGGTCCCAAACCAGGCGCTCTAGCCAAGCTGAGCCACACCCCGATATATCTTATTCTGTTAATTCTTTAACCGTGTTATATGATAGCACCTTTTGGAAGAAATATCAAGTGCTAATTTTACTTGAATTTTTGTAGAGTTAGATACTCTGCGAAAATTTTGCTGGCTTTTTGATAATGCTTGAAAATATTGGGAATATTGCATATAATATAGGTGTCAATGAAAAGAAAGGCAACAGCACATGAGTGATAAAAATATATCAGTTGTTGGATGTTGTACCTGATAATAAATCGGGGGAATAATAAAATGCCTGAAATAAGCAGATTTTATGGTATTGTAATAAAAATGATATTTAAAGACAATGAAAAACATCATAAACCACATGTTCATGTTTATTATGGTGAATATGAAGCTTCTGTATCGCTTGATGGTGAAGTGTTAGAGGGTAAGCTGCCATTAAAACAATATAGAATGATATCTGGGTGGATGGCATTGCATGAAGATGAACTATATGCAGCTTGGAATAATGCAGTAAGAGAAAAGCCATTTTCTAAAATAGAACCTTTGAAATAGGGGGGAATTATACATGTATACTATGAATGGTATTGTATATGGTGGAGAGCCTATGACAAGTATAGAAGTATCCAGTGTAAAAGCGTTAGATGATATGATTATGTTAGTGTCTTTTTCGACAGGTGAAACACGTTTGTTTGATGCGACTATTTTACAAGGGGAAGTATTTGAGCCATTAAAAAAGGAAGATGTGTTTAAAAATCCTATTGTAAATCATGGTGTAGTCACTTGGAATGATGGGGATATTGATTGTGCGCCAGAATTCATATATAATAATAGTTATGAATATTCAATGGCAATATAGGTTAGGAGTATGTATGATACAAAAATGGATGTGTTGAATAATCTGTAATGATTTACACAGATTATTTTACACATCCACGACTTAGAACTCTCTTTCCTTAATCAAAATCAAACTTCGTATACCTAATATTCATCGCCCCATACCGAGTCCGTACCATCTCATTTTTCTTAAGCACATCCTCCTCAGTCCCCGTATACTGGCACCGGATACAATAATACTCCTTCTTATCCTTATCATAAAACATATCAATATCCAGATCCCGCATAAAACAAGAAGGACATCTATAATTTAATTTGCCTTTTCCAGATTGAGCCATGTCGCAAACATCTCCTTATCCCTTATATTTTTCTTATACCCCAGAGTAAACATCGGAGAGAACGCATACCCTTCTCGGACATACCCTTTGGCTTCCTCAGAAGCCGTCATAGAAACCTTTGTCTCAATAGCCGGAATCACGGCAGAAACAGAAGCTGCACCGTTAAGGCTCTCCTCACGGCAGCGATACTCATACGCAATCGATTTCGTCTCGCTGCCCTCACATGTCAGGGTAATCCCCGTCATATCCTCCGGATATTCCGTCGTCCCGTAACAAGCCACCATATACTCATTCAGTTCAACTAAAGCCTCCGGATTGCTCATCTCAAGGACAGTACGCTCAATCTTAATTGAGCCGCTTCCCTCCTCAAAATATTCCCTGGTCTGCAATGTCAGGGACAGGTCGGAAAATTCAATCGTCACAGGATCAAGCGTCAGAATCCTTGTCGAGCCCTCCTGGGAGAAATGAGCCTTGGTACGGCACAGGCACAGGTCAACCTCCTCGCCCTGATAGCTTAGCTTCGCACTCCGGATGGTTCCCTCACCTGCATAGTGGGTAAAATATCCTGCCCGATATTTCTCCTGAATCAAGAACGGATAAGAGGCATCCTGCACATGCTTTGTTCCAATACCCACCTCCCACTTAAGCTTCGCGGCATAGGGACGGAGATCAAAGATAGCGCCTCCCTGGTCCATGCTGACGCCGGCTCTCATATAGGGGTCGGTATACCAGAACACCTGCTTATCAGACCCATAGAGGATATCCCGCCAGAGCGCACATTCCGGCTCTTTGTAGGTTTTCTTCTTCCGGTAATAGTTAGCGAATTCAGACATCGTCATATCAATGAGCTTGCCCTCCTTCTTCAAATCACCGTAATACTTACAGCCGTCCGAGTAGGATTTCAGCAGAAGCTCGTAAGGCGCCTCCCACCGTCCCATCTTATTCATCCAGCCGGGCCCTACAAACATCATATTGTAGGCATAGCCGTTGTTATACTTCTCCTGCGCCCTATACTGGTCAATCAGATTGTAGAGATAAGGGAATTCCCAGGTCTTTGTGTCATAAATCATGCCCCGAAGTACATTCTGGGGATGGGTGCCGAAGTTAGAGCCATTGCCGTCATAACATGCCAGAAGGTCTCTGGATAAGTGGGGGATGGCAACGATGCCGCTGTCCTCCGCCTCGTCTGCCGCGGGCGCGTGGGTGTTCTGTTTAGACGGAATCCAGGGCGCCCACGGGCCGCCGTCAAAAAGCGTATACCAGGAATTATTGCAGGTGTGATACGCTTTCGGGCCCTCCTCCCAACAGGTTGCAATGGCACATTTGACAGAAGGGTAGGTTTCCTTGATATAGTTGGTCAGGTCGGCGTCCATATAGTAAGACCCGGTAGATTCCGGATAGAATCCGAAGGTATCATGGAATTTGACGAACACGTCGTCTACAATTCGTTTTTTGTCCTCCATGGAGAACATCCAGATGCAGAAGTCCTTTGTTTTATATTTCTCGCGGAATTCCTCACAGGGAAGCCCAAGAAGGGAGAGGGCAATCTCATCCCCGTATACTTCATGGTCATTTTTGGCGATAGCTACCGCCTCCGCGTTAAAGAGGGCGGCGTAGGTCATATGGATTGTGACCTTTAATCCATTTTCGTGGGCAAGCCGCTGTTGGGTCTTGAAGATATCCAGAGATTCCGTCAGAAGCTTCTTGTCTCCGATATCCTCCTCTTTTCCATGTCCTGTGACGGTTGCGGAATATTCCGGAACCATCTCAGGACGGTGGATTACATTAAGAATAAATTCACTCATTTTTAAAATACTCCTATCATTGTTATAGGCTGTGAGCCGATTAATAATATATCCGGCATGTATGCCCGCCTGTGCGGGAAAACATGCCGGACATCCGTAAGCTATAATCTTTATTTATTTTACAGCGCCGGTAATACCTTCTGCGAACTGCTTCTGCAATACGAAGAATACGATCATCGTAGGAATAGAGCAGAACAATACGCCCATCATAATCATACCATAGTCAATCTTGTAACCGCCAATGGTATTGGCAATCAACATAACCATGTTCAATGACTTACCGTCTGTCATGATTACCTTTGGCCACAGATACGCATTCCATGCGTTCATGAAGGTGATAACCGCAGCCGCCGCATACGTAGACCTCATGGTCGGGAAGAACATGCGGAAGAAGATTCCAATCTCAGTCAACCCGTCAAGTCTTGCTGCCTCGATGATGTCAACCGGAAATGCACGGGCATTCTGCCGGAACATCATAATCATAAACGGCGTCGAAATCATAGGAAGGAAGAATCCGATTGTCGTGTTCAGAAGTTTTGCCTTGGAAAACATCTGGAACAATGGAATCATAGTTGCTACCTGAGGAATCATCATCGCAAGCAGCAGGATGGAGAATAATTTATCCTTCCATTTGTCATGGTAAACCTCGAATCCGTAACCAGCCAGTGAACAGATAAACAGACAGATAATCGTCACTGAGATGGCATAAACGAAAGAGTTGGTCATCGCACGTGCCAGCGGTTGCTGCGCAACCAGGTTCCGGAAATTCTCTGCCGCATATGAACCAGGCATCAGACGTCCTTTGGAAATGTCGATGTAGTTATTCGTGGCAGCAGATATCATCCACAGGAACGGAAATACTGAGATGATAGAAAAAATCGTCAAAAATATGTAGGTAGGAATCAGCCTGCGCTGAATCATAGATCTGTTCTTTTTCTCAGTCACGTGTATCACCTACTTTCAGATTAATAAATGCTAAGATAGCAACAATGATGAATACGAAGAATGCCATGGCGCTTCCGTAACCGAAGTTCGGGGCACGCAGGAAACAGGTATTGTAAATATAATGGGACATTGTAATTGTCGCATTGGCGGGTCCGCCGTTGGTCAGGTTGACAGACTCGTCGAACAACTGCAAGGTACCGTTGATGGACATGATAAATGTCATGATAATCGTTGGCTTCAAAAGCGGTACTGTGATACCCCAGAAGGTCTTCCAGCCGTTGGCGCCGTCGATCTTTGCCGCCTCATATACGGAATACTCAATATTCTGAAGTCCTGCAAGATAGAATACCATGTTATATCCGGTCCATCTCCAAATCAGAGCGATTATGATTACCATCTTTGCCGACCAGGCAGTTCCAAGGAAATTATAACCGTGATCCAGGAGTCCGAGCTTCACTAACGCATTATTAACCAGTCCATCCTGTGCAAACAGGAAGCGGAAGATAATCGCATAGGAAACCAGTGACGTCGCACAGGGAAGGAATACACAGGTACGGAAAAATCCTTTGAACCGAAGATCCTTGTTGTTCAGAAGCTGTGCAAGCAGAATCGCCAACACCAGCATGATCGGCACCTGAATTGCCAGATAGAAGAATGTATTTCCTACTGACCGAAGAAATACTCTGTCTTCAAACATTCGGGCATAGTTGGAAAAACCGGTAAATCGGTAGTTCGATCCTTTACCTGTCTGAAGGGACAGGATAAAAGCTCTGATCATGGGGTAGAAGCTCATGATAGCAATCATAATAGTTGCCGGAGTGAGGAAAGCCCAGCCGGCGGCTTTCTGCTTGGCAATCAGGCTCATACCTTTCTTTTTAGGTTCCATAAAAAAACCCCCTTCGTTCCTTAAGCTATATGTAGTTGTATAATAGTTCGGGGGAACCCATAGACGGTCCCCCCGAAAATATTATCGCATAAATCAGACCGGTTATGTTTATTCGTAATAGAATTCAGCATCTGCCTGAGCCTGCTCTAAGGTTTTATCCTTATCGCTGCCGGTCATAATATCCTGGATTGCCGTAGAAATAACCTCACGAACATCATAATAATAAGCACTTGTATTGTTGGTAGGTGTCTTCTCGGCAAACTCAACGATAGTAGAGAAAATTGGCTGATTATTCCAGAATTCCTGTGGCTCCTGATAAGCCTCAGAATCAGCAGCCGGTCCCCATGTACCGATAGCGCCAGTTGTAGGAAGAATGTTTGCGTATAAGTCTACGCTTCCTGCAAATGTTTTGCTAAGGAAATCAAAAGCAAGGTCTGTGTTCTTGCAGTTAGAGGTTACATACCAGGAAGAACCGCCGTTGTTGGAGTAGTTGGTAGCGCCAGAGGACTTTGTAAGTTTAGGCATATTGGTAATCTCCCATTTTCCGGAGGTATCTTCCATACCCATGATTGTAGCTGTAATCCAGTTTCCGTTGATGGTTCCTGCACACTGCTCATTGGTGATAGAGGATACATACTCATCCCATTCATTTACTTCATAGAAGATACCTTCTTTTACCATCTTCTGGTAGATATCGATACACTCGTTCAGCGGATCATTGCCAACCAGGTTCGGAGTTCCGTCTTCGTTGAACAGGGAAGCGCCTGCTGACTGAAGCATCATCATGATAATATCCTGGCTGTTAGCCTGTCCTGACAGCATGAACTTTCCGGTCTTTTCCTTCACTACTTTACCAATCTCAATGAACTTATCCCAGTCAATGTCTGTGATATCATCGATAGAATATCCTGCTTCTTCGAGAATATCGGTACGATAACAGGAAACAACCGCGCCGTTATCGAAAGGCACACCATAGTTTTTGCCGTCAACGGTAGAGTAGCTTAACTTACCCTCAGCAAACTCGGAGAAATCAATTCCGCTGTCTGTCAGATCTGTAAATGCTTCCGGATAGAAGGAAACGAACTTCTGATAGGAGTTGTCCTGCATAAGTACGATGTCCGGCATGGTTCCAAAGTCACCGGATTCTGCACATGTCTGTAACTTTGTCTCGCAGTCGTCGGACAGAGTCTCAACAACCTCAAGCTCGAAATTCTCATTCACTGTGTCTTTGTAAATCTTGCCGGCTTCCTCAATGGCAGGAATATTGAATGCCGGATCCCATGTCCAGACAACCAACTTGTCTCCTCCTGAGCTGCCGCCCTCGTCGGAACCGGAATCACTGCTGCTGCTTGAGCCGCCGTCATCTGAGCCGCCGCATGCTGCGAGTGAGAATGCCATTGCTCCCACAAGTAATACTGAAAGTAACTTTTTCTTCATAATCTTTGTCCTCCTTTTGAATTAATTACTTCATGCTCGTATTATATCAATATAAACGCGCCAAAAGTTTGCATAATCAATCGTATAGTGAGCAAAATCAATCATAAAAAGTATTGTTGTATGGGATTCGACAAGAAATAACAGATTTTTTGGTAAATGTTGTGAGAACCGTTCAAGAAAACAGCCCCAAAACAGGCTTTTGGGCCGGTCTGAGGGGCTGATAAGCAGGATATATCAGGGATTATGCCAGAAATACCCGATCCGGATACCTGCGCTTAATCATCTGAAGCATATTGTCGCTCAAATCTAGGAGCAGCTTGATTTTCTCTCGGTTCTCCGTGATAATCATAGTATAATAAGGCGTATCCTCATCGTAAGAGGTATAGTCATACTTGGTAAGCCGGATGCTGCCGCCCTCTTTGCGGTATCTTGCCACGGCGTCGTGCCAGTTTGGGGCAAGCACCTCCAATGCCTCCATATCAAGGTAATGGGCGGATCTGCGGTGTTTTTTCCCGAAAATTACGTCGATGGTGAGATGGTTTTCCTCCAGAATATATTCATATTCCTTCTGGCAGTAGGTATTATAGAAATAGTAGAGAACCACCAGAAGAAAGCCCGGAAGCATGAAGCCCTGGGAGAGCGTGATGCCCAGCAGCAGAAGGATTACTGCAAAAACAATCATGACCGTCCGAAGAAAGCCTGTCATGGGTTTGGGTTTTCGTATTACCTGTTCTACAATCTTATAATTGTACATATTATTTCCTCCTGTGTCTGTGTAGTGATAAATCCTATCATATCAGTTTAGCCTGCGGAATTCAAGCGGCGTTACGCCGGTAACCTTCTTAAACATGGCTATAAAGTGGCTTGCATCAGAGAAGCCGGCCTCGCCTGCAATCTGCTGCACCTCCATGCGAGGATTACAAACCAGAAGCTCTCTCGCCTTGTTGATGCGGAAGGTGGTCAGGTACTCATAGACAGAGCATCCGAGAAAACGCCGGAACAGGCGTGACAGATATTGGGGAGTGACATAAACCCTGCCGCTTAATTCCTGTACTGTAAGTTCTGTATTATAGCGGGTTTCAATCTCTTTTATTACGGGTGCGACATAGCGCAGATATAAAGGCTCGTCAGTCAGGGCGCGGGTGTGGCGGCTGCTGGTAAAATGCATCAGCAGGCCATAGCATTTGAGCGAAAGAGCGCGGGTATCCGCGGACAGGACGTCCCAATTATCCATGATTTCGTTGATTAAGGCGCCAATCACGGCGCCCTGCTCTTTTTCTATAAATACGACGGGCTTATTTCCTACCATCTTCTCAATGCTGCTGTGGATGGTTCCGGTAAATGTGGCGAAGGCGGTCAGCCATTCTTCCGTGTCCCGCGCGTAGGAATGGTGGAGATAGGGAGAGATCAGAAGCCCCTCGCCTTCGTTCAGGACGTATTCGGCGCCCTGGATTTTGACCGTTCCGCGCCCTTTCTCTGTCTGGAGATAATGGTAGAGAGGGAAGCCCTTTGGACGCAGCACACGATCCTGACTCCAGCCGCAGCCGATGGAATCAAAGAGAAAAGGCTCGCCCACCGGAGAATTTCTGTAATGTATCGGCATAGTTATCACCTGTTTCAAAATGTTATATTATATAGTTTAACATATTACACTTTCTTTTGTCTATCCGTAATATAATAGGGGCAGAAGTTATAAGGAGGAATAACAATGGAAAGAGCATTTGATTATGAAAAATTAAAGGACCCTCGGTATTTCAGAGACGGAAGGCTTGATGCACATTCCGACCACAGATACTATGGGTCTGTCTCGGATATGGAGGCAGGGTATGAGGATTTTAAGGAGAGCCTGAATGGAGTGTGGAAGTTCCACTATGCCCGAAATTACAAGTCTGCGGTCAGTGGATTTGAGAAGATGGATTACTGCGTAAGGGACTGGGAGGATATCCATGTGCCTGCCCATATCCAGATGGAGGGCTATGACGCGCCTCAGTATGCCAACGTGCAGTATCCATGGGAAGGGCACGACGAGATTGAGCCAGGAGAGATACCGGAGTATTTCAACCCTGTGGCAAGTTATGTGAAGTATTTCAACGTACCGGAGAGGATGAAGGGAAGACGCGTCTTTGTTTCCTTCCAGGGCGCGGAGAGTGGGCTTGCGCTGTGGCTTAACGGAGTCTTTGTCGGATACAGCGAGGATTCCTTCACCCCGTCGGAATTTGAGCTGACGGACTATCTGTCAGAGGGAGAGAACAAGCTTGCAGCCCAGGTGTTCAAGTGGACGGCCTCAAGCTGGTGCGAGGATCAGGATTTCTACCGTTTCTCAGGTATTTACAGGGACGTATATCTGTATACCATTCCGGACGTACATGTGCGCGACTTGAAGATTTCTGCCATTCCGGAGGAGAGCCTTAAGAAAGCGGCGTTTGATATCAGTATGGAGATAATTTCCGCAGAAAAGCCGGAGGGGAAGGCGGTCATCAGGCTTGCGAAGGATGGAAATACGGTGATTGAAGAAGAATTGGAGTTGGGAGCAGAGGTTTCACATTCCTGGACTGTGGACGAGCCTGAGCTTTGGAGTGCCGAGGCGCCTAATCTCTATGACCTGACGATTGAGGTTATAGACGCGTCCGGAACACTTCAGGAGGTGATACCGGAAAAGGTTGGCTTCAGAAGATTTGAGATGAAGGACTGCATCATGACGCTCAATGGCAGAAGAATCGTATTCAAAGGCGCTAACCGCCACGAATTCAGCTCTGTGAGTGGACGCCATGTGAGCGAGGCAGAGCTTCGCAAGGATTTGGAGACTATGAAGCGCAGCAATATCAATGCCATCCGCACCTGTCATTATCCGGATGATTCCTTGATTTACCGCCTCTGCGACAAGTACGGGCTGTACTTAATCGACGAGACCAATCTGGAATCCCATGGAACCTGGGATACAGCCATGCTGACCGGAGACGATTCCGGCGTGGTTCCGAACGACAGGCCGGAGTGGCTTGACATGATGCTTGACCGCGTGAATTCCATGTACCAGAGGGATAAGAACCATCCTGCCATCCTGATTTGGTCCTGCGGAAATGAATCCTACGGCGGAAAGGATATCTATGAGATGTCGCAGCTTTTCAGGAGGTTAGACCCCACCCGTCTGGTTCACTATGAAGGAGTACACCATGACCGCCGCTACAATGACACCAGCGATATGGAGAGCCAGATGTATACCTCCGTAGAGGGAATCAAGGAATTCCTGGCAAATGACAGAAGCAAGCCGTTTATCTGCTGCGAATATACCCACGCAATGGGTAATTCCTGTGGCGCTATGCATAAATATACTGACTTAACCGACACAGAGCCTTTGTATCAGGGTGGTTTTATCTGGGATTATATTGACCAGACCATTATAAAGAAGGACCGTTACGGTAAAGAGTTCCAGGCATACGGCGGAGATTTCGGAGAGCGTCCTACGGACTATAATTTCAGTGCGAACGGCATCGTATATGGCAACAGAGAGGCTTCCCCGAAGATGCAGGAGGTAAAATTCAATTACCAGAATATCACTGCAGAAGTAGGCCGGACTGAGGTAAAGGTAATCAATAAGAATCTGTTCGTCAATACGGATACCTTTGAATGTCGGGTTACGGTGGCAAGGGACGGACAGGTAGTCAGACGGGCTGTTTTAGAGACTCATGTAGCGCCTCTTAGCAATGAGACATACGAGCTTCCGGTTCCAAAAGAGACGTTGGCGGGCGAGTATGCCGTTACCGTATCCTTCCATCTGAGACAGGATGAGATCTGGGCAAAGAAAGGCCATGAGGTGGCGTTCGGGCAATTTGTATATCAGATTGAGAAGGCCGAAAAGGTTTGTAGCAAGGGCGTGAAGGTAATCAGGAGTACGCACAATATCGGCGTGAGAGGGGATCATTTTGAGGTAATGTTCTCAGTCCTGTCCGGCGGTCTGGTTTCCTACAAATTCGCGGGAAAAGAGATGCTGAAAACTATTCCGAAGCCCAACTTCTGGAGAGCGCCTGTGGATAATGACTGCGGCAATCAGATGCAGGCCCGCTATGCACAGTGGAAGATTGCCAGCATGTATGCTACTGATAAGGCAATGGGAGACGAGCTGTTTAAGATGAGCATATTGGAGGCTAAGGAGAGTGAAAACAGCGCTACGGTTTCATTTACCTATCATCTGTGCACCATACCTGCGGCCCAGTGCCAGGTTTCCTATGAGGTGTTCGGGGACGGACGCGTAAAGACAACCCTTTCCTATGATCCGGTCAAGGAATTGGGAGATATGCCGGAATTCGGTATGATGTTCAAGCTGGATGCAGATTACGACCATGTGAAATGGTATGGCCTTGGTCCTGAGGAAACCTATGCAGACCGCAAGAAGGGGGCGAAGCTTGGTATTTATGAGAATCTGGTGAAGGATAATATGGCAGAGTATATTGTTCCCCAGGAGTGTGGGAATAAAGAAGGAGTGCGTTATGCCGAGATTACAGACCGCAAGGGCAGAGGTATGAGGTTCGAAATGACGTCAGAGAACGGGCCTATGTGCTTCTCAGCGCTGCCGTATACGCCTCATGAGATGGAGAATGCTATGCATCCGTTTGAACTGCCTAAGGTACACTATACGGTAATTCGTGCTTCAAAAGCGCAGATGGGAATTGCCGGAGACGACAGTTGGGGGGCAAAGACCCATCCGGAGTATCTGATTGATGTGAGTGAGAAGCTTGAGTTTAGCTTCTGGTTCTGTGGGATTTAGATTAGGCGTCTGATTTACAGAATTTAGAAGCCTAGGCTGTCGGGAAATGAGGTTTTAGAGAACATTTCCCGACGGCATAAGCAGGGACAGGTATTGCTCATAATTGACCCCGTCGTTGCGGGGGACTTGTTCCCTGACAGAATCCATCAGTGCGAGCTCTAGGAATTCTCCGGCTCTCTCTATGATAGAAGATAAAGAAGCTCTCCTCGCACATCCGCCGGCAATACAGGAGGCGAACAGGTCGCCGGTGCCGGAGTAGCTGCCGCCGATGTATGGGAAGGAAAACAGTGAGGAGTCATTTGGGTCAACCAACAGGTTTCCCATCTTTTGGATACCGTCTGAGTCGTGGAAACGAATTCCTGTGACAATCACATATTTCGGCCCTTTTCTGCAAAATTCCTGCCCCATATCCTGAATTGTCTGAATTAGCCCAGAAAAATTATTTTTTGACATTAGAGATTGGTAGTCTGTATCTGTCAGGAGGCATAACTCCGTGAGATTCGGTGTAATGATATCAGCCTGTAAAGCCAGTTTGTGCATCTGTTCGAGGAGAGCAGACGTATAAAATGGATAAGGCGTCCCGTCGTCACCCATGACAGGGTCTACCAGAAGGAAGGTGTCTGGACGCCGGAAGGTTTCAAGGAAATGAAAAATCTGGCGAATCTGCGCTTCCCCTGCAACAAAGCCGGTATAGATACCGTCAAAATGCTGTCCCATCTTCTCCCATTCGCTGCGGAAATATTCCATTTTGTCTGTATAGTCGTCACAATAATAGCTTGGATACCCTGTCTGGGCAGTCAATATAGCTGTGGGAAGGGGACATGCCTGTACGCCCATTGCCGACAGGACGGAGATTGCCGCGGTAAGCGAGCACCGTCCAAAGCCGGATAGATCATTGATTACTGCTATTTTTTTAGTCATAGAATTCTTTTCCTTATATATTTAATGTACATCTATGGTATCACCAGAGTGGATAGATTGAAAAGTCCAGATTATCGAAAAATAACCAGTCCAGTTGGAGGGGAATCAGAGAGTGTTTTCCTTGAATTTTTTTTCATGAAATAGTATACTGAAAACATCAGGAAGGGAGAGTGATGACAGTGCGCAGAACATTCAATACCGATGGATATTGTGACCCTGAGCTGCATTATATGGTTGATCTGACTACCCGTCTGAGAGAAATCAGGGCAATGGTGGAGGCCGGAAAATACTTTACGATTAACAGGGCAAGGCAGTATGGAAAGACCACGATACTGACCGCCCTGGCAGACGAGCTGAAAACAGATTATAATGTCATTAGCCTGGATTTTCAAGGATTAAGTACCGTTGATTTTGAATCAGAGAAGAACTTTGCCGCCGCTTTTTCCAGGCAGGTGCTTCTGTACGCTGAGAATATGTCCGATGAAATGAAAGAAGAACTGGGACGGTATGTGGCTGGCAGCGTTAATAACGTTACGTTATCTATGCTGTTTATGACGCTGCTTGGTCTGTGCAGAGAATCTCAGAAGAAGATTGTCCTATTGGTTGACGAAGTGGATTCGGCTACCAATAATCAGGTATTTTTAGACTTCCTGGCACAGCTCAGATTTTTTTATCTTAGGAGAAGGAGGACCCCTTTGTTTCATTCTGTCATTCTTGCAGGGGTCTATGATATACGCAGCATCCGGCGGAAGCTTCGTCCGGATGAAGAACATAAGGAGAATAGTCCCTGGAATATTTCCGCTGATTTTAATGTGAGTATGAGCTTTTCTGCGGAGGATATAGAAGGAATGCTTCTGGAATACGAGAAAGATTATCACACAGGAATGGATACCCAATTTATGGCAGAGATGCTCTATGAGTATACATCAGGCTATCCGTATCTTGTATCACGGTTTTGTAATTACCTGGATGAAAAGGTCGCAGGAACAGACGCTTTTCCGGATAAGAGCTGCGCATGGACCAAGGCTGGATTTTATGAAGCAGAAAATATGCTCGTAAAGGAGGACAATCCTTTATATCAGTCCCTAATCAGGAAAATCGGGCTTTATCCTGAGCTTAAGACAATATTGTATGACTTATTATTTAGCGGGATAGCGGTTCCGTATGCTACAACAGCCGGTTACATGAAAGATGCGGTTATGTTTGGATTTATAAAAAATGACGACGGTGCGGCAGTTATTTCCAACCGTATTTTTGAGACGGTTCTCTATAACTATTTCATTTCAGAGGAGGTTGTTACCAGCAAGATGTATCATGCAGGTATGCAGGAGAAAAATCAGTTTATTGTCGGAGGGCATCTGGATATCAGGAGAATATTGGAGAAATTTGTCGAAACCTTTTATGATCTGTACGGGAGTCAGGACGAAGCTTTTCTTGAGGAGGCTGGAAGACGATATTTTATTCTGTTTTTGAAGCCAATCATTAATGGGATAGGAAGTTATAGTGTGGAGTCAAGGACCAGAAATAATGAGCGCATGGATCTGGTGGTTTATTACAAAGGAGAGCAGAACGTAATCGAACTCAAAATATGGCGGGGAAATGCCTATAACGAGCGTGGGGAAGAACAGTTAGCTAACTACCTTGAATATTTTCATCTCAGGAAAGGATATATGCTCAGCTTTAACTTTAACAAGAAAAAAGAGATTGGCTTAAAGGAGATTCAAGTAGGCGATAAGACATTGATAGAGGCGGTAGTGTAATTTTCTCACATATTGACAAAACCCATTTTGCCGGATATACTAATAATCATAAGAGCAGTTGCGAATTATATTTTATAGTTTGCAACTGCTCTTTTTGATTTTTATTTTCACAGGAGGTTTTATAAAATGAAGTATCAGATTAAATGGAAAGAATTAGGAATCGATCTTTTGGTGGATATTGCGGCAAGTATGCTGATTGCAGTCGGAATCTATAACTTTGCCTTAAATGCCAATTTTCCGGTGGCAGGCTTCTCAGGAATCGCTATCATCCTTTACCATTTGTTCGGGCTTCCTGTGGGTGCGGGCACCCTGCTGTTAAACGTGCCGGTTGCCATATTCTGCTATAAATTCCTTGGCAGGACCTTTTTCCTGAAGTCAATCAAGACTATGATTATATCCTCCGTCTTTTTGGATTACATTGCTCCCTGTTTTCCGGTGTACGACGGCAACCGCCTCCTGGCGGCTCTCTGTATGGGAGTGCTTGCCGGCGCGGGGTATGCCATTGTGTTCATGCGCGGCTCGTCCACAGGAGGACAGGACTTCATCAGCATGGCAATCAAGAAGGTAAAACCCCATATTACTCTGGGAATCATTACCTTTGTGCTGGATACCACCACAATCGTTATGGGAAGCCTGATTGTGTTCAAAGACATTGACGGTTTTATCTATGGAATTATCGTGACCTACCTGATGGCAATCGTGATGGACCGCATCCTGTACGGCGTTGACGAAGGGAAAATGACTTTGATTGTGACGGAGCATGGCGCAGAGGTCGCGGAATCCATTGACGAATACTCAGGGAGAGGCTCAACTATTCTCAAAGGAACCGGAAGCTACTCAAAGAAGCACAAAGATGTGGTGATGTGCGCCTGCAACAACAAACAGATGTATGCCATCAAGAAAATGGTGCGGCAGATTGACCCACAGGCATTTACTATTATAATGGAATCAAATGAGGTGGTGGGCGAAGGATTTAAAGAAGAAGTATAAAAAAAGAGGGCTGTTGCCTGACAGCCCCCAATCTTTTACTTAGCGTACAGCTTCACCAGCTCTATTACAATATCGACGCTCTTGTCCATTCCTTCTACCGTGATGTGCTCATAAGGCCCATGGTAGGCATGTCCTCCGGTTCCAAGATTAGGACAGGGCAGTCCTTTGAAGCTTAACTGGCATCCGTCCGTACCCCCGCGGATGGGAATAACAAGGGGCGTTACCCCCGCATTTTCACAGGCGGTCTTGGCATTGTCAATCAGATGCATACATCCGGCGATAATCTCCGCCATATTCTTATACTGTTCAGTAATGGTAAGGGTGACCGTTCCTTCTCCCCATTTTTCATTCAGATTCTTCTCAATCAGCCGAAGGGTCCGTTTTCTGGCCTCGAAAAACTCCTTGTCGTGGTCGCGGACAATATAATTCAACTGCGCCTTCGCACATTCTCCCGACATACTCATAAGATGGTAGAAGCCCTCGTAGCCTTCCGTACCGCGGGAGGTCTCCATCCCTGGAAGGAGGGAGTTAATCTCCATGGCAACCAGGCTTGCGTTAATCATGGTATCCTTTCCTGAGCCGGGATGGACGTTAAAGCCCTTCACGTCGAACTGCGCCTTGCAGGCATTGAAGTTCTCATACTGAATCTCTCCCTCTGTATCGCCGTCCAACGTGTAAGCATAATCCGCGCCAAATGCCTCCACGTCGAAATGGGACGCGCCTGTACCCACCTCCTCGTCCGGAGTAAAGGCAACGCAGATGGGGCCGTGGGGAATATTCTCCTTTACAAGCCTCTCCACCATGGTGAGAATCTCAGCGATTCCTGCCTTATCGTCCGCGCCGAGAATGGTTGTCCCGTCGCTGGTAATCAGCGTGCGTCCCGCAAGGCCAGTGAGATGGCTGAAATTCTTTGGACTTAACACCAGTCCGCTGTCTCCTAAAGCCAGCTCTTTTCCATCGTAATTCTCTGTGAGTATTGGCTTAATCTCATGGTCGCAGAAATCCGCCACAGTATCCATATGGGCAATAAAACCAATGGCAGGCTTATCCTCAAGTCCTTCGGTTGCAGGAAGCTTTCCGTACAGGTAGCACTGGCCGTCAAGCCGGACCTGTGTAAGACCTAATTCAGTCATCTCTTTTTCAAGGAGGCGCGCAAGGTCAAACTGACACAGAGAAGTCGGAACCGTGTCGCTGTTCTCATCGCTTGGCGTGCGTACAACTACATACTTAAGTAAACGTTCGTATGCTTTCATAAATATTTTCCTCTTTTCTAATATATTTCCGCAGACAGCCGCATATACTGTGGCGGAGTTTAAAGTACATACATGTGTTTTTCAGTATAGCATAAATATTTTTCGATTGCATTAATAAATGCTTCTGTTGTAGAAAAATAATCCGAAGTGTGATACAATTCATTTGGCGAAAATCATTGATTTGATAACAGGAGGCAGCTAAATAAAATGAAATTAACCAAGTTGTTAGAACATTTAGAATATGAAGTCATAAAAGGAAATGATGAAATTGAAGTGACAGAGCTGATAAACGATTCCCGAAGGGTGACGGCAGGGTGTGTGTTTGTCTGTATCAGCGGCGCGGTATCCGACGGCCACGGGTACGCAAAAGAGGTTGCGGCTAAGGGGGCGAAAGCCCTGATTACAGAGAAGGAGGTGGAGGCTTCTGACGGCGTGACGGTGATTCGTGTGAAGGATACCCGCTATGCCCTGGCGTTTATGTCGGCGGCATACTTTGGCTATCCGGCAGATAAGCTTAAGATTATCGGAATTACCGGAACGAAGGGAAAGACCACCACCACCTACATGGTAAAATCCATTCTGGAGGGTGTGGGGCACAAGGTAGGTCTGATTGGTACTATCGAGGCGATTATTGGCGATAAGTCCATACCGGCCAACAATACGACGCCGGAATCCTACACGATTCACCAGTATTTCAGTGAGATGGTTAAGGCAGGCTGCGACAGCGTGGTGATGGAGGTTTCCTCACAGGGGCTTATGCTTCACAGGACAGCCGGAATTCCCTTTGAGATTGGAATCTTTACCAATCTCGGCGAGGATCATATCGGGCCGAATGAACACAAGGATTTTGAGGATTACAAACGCTGCAAGGGGATGTTGTTTACCCAGTGCAGGCTTGGGATTGCCAATGTGGATGACCCATGGTATCAGGACGTATTCAGGAACGCCACATGTCAGGTAGAAACCTTTGGAATGTCGGAGAAGGCAGATTTGCGTGCTGCGGACATTGAGCATATTACAAGACCAGGCTATCTGGGAGTCCGCTACCATGTAAACGGACTGATGGATTTTGATGTGGAAATCGACATTCCGGGAGATTTCAGCGTCTACAATTCACTGACAGCCATTGCGGTGTGCAGGCATTTTGACGTTCCAGAGGAGAACATAAAAAAAGCGCTTAAGGTGGCGAAGGTGAGAGGGCGTATCGAGATGGTAAAGGTGTCGGAGGAATTTACCATGATGATTGATTACGCCCATAACGCCATGAGCCTTGAGAGCCTGCTTCATACGCTGCGGGATTATCATCCCAAGAGGCTCGTAACCATTTTCGGGTGCGGCGGCAACCGTTCCCGAACCAGGCGGTACGAGATGGGGGAGGTGTCAGGGCGGATGTCAGATTTTACGATTATCACGTCAGACAACCCGCGGTTTGAAGAACCCCAGGCAATCATTGACGATATTATCACAGGGATGAAGAAGACAGACGGGGAGTACATCTCCATCTGTGACCGTAAAGAAGCCATCCGCTACGCCATTGAACACGGCAGAGCCGGAGATGTGATTGTCCTTGCAGGGAAAGGGCATGAGACTTACCAGGAGATTAAGGGTGTGAAATATGATATGGATGACCGTAATCTGATTAAAGAGGTTTTGGAGGAACTGCAATAGTTAGCATGTACGCTGATATTATAGTAGATATTACACATGAAAAACTGGATAAGGTGTTTCAATACAAGATTTTGCCAGAGCTTGAGGGAGAGCTTCAGATTGGAACGGAGGTTATTGTTCCTTTCGGAAAGGGAGATAAAGAAATACGGGGGTATGTGACCGGATTTTCTGACAAGCCAGATTACGACGAAGGGAAGATGAAGCCGGTTCTGTCCATAGCGAAGGGAAGCCTGGCTATCGAATCAAGGATGGTCGCCCTGGCGGCGTGGATGAAGGAATACTACGGCGGGACCATGATTCAGGCATTGAAAACGGTGATTCCCATCAAAAAGCAGGAGAAGGCGCGAAAGAAAAGGCGTATTCGCCTGCTTCTGGATGAAGCTGCGGGAAAGCAGCAGCTTGAAGTGTTCCTTCATAAGAACCAGAGGGCGCGGGCAAGGCTCTTGGCCGCCCTTTTAGACCAGCCGGAACAGGATTATGAGCTTCTGACAAAGAAATTAAATGTGACGGGAGCCGTGGTTCGTGCCCTAAAGGAGAAGAACATTATTTCCTTGGAGTCTGAGACAGTATTCCGCAATCCGATCCGCCATAAGAGCCAGGATAGGGAGGCGCCGGAATTTACTGATGAGCAGCGACATGCAATCAACATTTTCAGGGAAGACTATTGCAAGGGGGTCCGCAAGACCTATCTGGTATATGGGATTACGGGAAGCGGTAAGACGGAGGTTTACATGGAGATGATCGCCCAGGTTTTGGAAGCGGGCGGCCAGGCAATCGTCCTGATTCCTGAGATTGCGCTTACCTATCAGACTGTCATGCGTTTCTATGGGAGATTCGGCGACAGGGTGTCAATCCTTAATTCCAGGATGTCGGCGGGTGAGCGCTTCGACCAGATGGAGAGGGTTAAGTCTGGCGAGGTGGATGTGATGATCGGTCCCCGTTCTGCCCTGTTTACGCCCTTTCCCCGTCTGGGGCTGATTGTGATTGACGAGGAGCATGAGGCTGCCTACAAGAGCGAGCAGACGCCCCGCTATCATGCCAGGGAGACAGCCATTGAACGGGCGAAAAGAGAGGGCGCAAGTGTGGTGCTTGGCTCTGCGACACCGTCCCTGGAAGCGTTTTATGCCTGCAAATGCGGGCGTTTTCAACTTTTAGAGCTTAAGAAGCGGGCAGGAGAAGGAGAGCTCCCAGAAGTTTACGTGGAGGACATGAGGAAAGAATTAAGGGCGGGAAACCGTTCGATTCTGAGCGACCACCTGAAAAATCTGATAGACGCAAGGCTTTTGAGGCATGAGCAGATCATGCTGTTTCTAAATCGAAGGGGATATGCAGGTTTTGTTTCTTGCAGGTCTTGCGGATATGTAGTAAAATGTCCTCATTGCGATGTTTCTCTTGCGGCGCACAAGGGCGGTAAAATGCTCTGCCATTACTGCGGCCATGAGGAGCCTCAGCTTCATGTGTGTCCCTCCTGCGGCTCTGGGTATATAGGCGGATTTAAGGCGGGGACACAGCAGATAGAGGAGATGGTGAAGCGTCAGTTTCCGTCTGCGAGGGTTCTTCGGATGGATATGGATACCACTAGGACGAAGGATGGGCATGAAAAGATACTGGAAGCATTTTCCAGTGAAGAAGCAGACATTTTGATTGGGACGCAGATGATTGTCAAGGGTCATGATTTCCCCAATGTGACGCTGGTGGGAATTTTGGCTGCGGATATGTCCCTGTATTCCAGCGATTACCGCGCCGCGGAACGGACGTTCCAGCTCCTGACCCAGGCGGCGGGACGTGCCGGACGGGGAAGGAGTAAGGGGGAGGTCGTAATCCAGACATACAGTCCAGAGCATTACAGTATCGAGATGGCAGCGGCGCAGGATTATGAAGGCTTCTATGCCGCCGAGATGGAGTATCGGGGGCTTATGGGCTATCCGCCAGTCGAGCAGTTGTTGGCGGTTTTGATGACAGGGCCCGACGAGAAGCTGCTTGAGACGGCGGCAAAGTATCTGAAGGATTTTGCAAATAGAGTTGACAAGAGAGGAATATTACAGCTCATCGGGCCGGCAAGCCCTTATGTGGCGAAGGTCAGCGACGTGTACCGGAGGGTCTTGTATCTGAAGGGGCCAGATTATGGGCTTCTGGTTGAGGTAAAGAACCGGATGGAGAAGTATATTGAAATCAACAAAGGATTCCAGACAATGCGGATTCAGTTCGATTTTAATCCGATGAACGTATTTTAACAGCCTTTGAAATAGATTGAGAAGAAAACCGAGAGGAGAGCAGATTATGGCAATAAGGAAGATTCGTGAGCTTGGAGACGAGGTGCTCACAAAGAAATGCAAGGATGTAACAAAGATGACGCTGCGAAACAGGATATTAATTAACGACATGCTGGATACCATGTATGAAGCCCAGGGAGTAGGGCTTGCCGCGCCCCAGGTGGGAATCCTGAAAAAGATTGTGGTTATTGATATTGGCGACGGCCCCATTGTGCTGATTAATCCGGAGATTCTTGAGGTGTCCGGCGAGCAGACGGGTGAAGAAGCATGCTTGAGTGTTCCTGGCAAGGCAGGCACCGTTACCAGGCCCAACTATGTACGGATACGTACAATGACCGAGGATATGGAGGAGGTCGAGATGGAAGGGGAGGAGCTTCTGGCACGCGCCTTCTGCCATGAGATTGACCATTTGGACGGAAAGATGTATGTGGAGATGGTGGAGGGCGGCCTTCATGACGCGGTATACGAGGAGGATGAATAGATGAGAGTAATTTTCATGGGAACTCCGGATTTCTCTGTGGGGACGCTAAAGGCTCTGATTGAGGCTGGCCATGAGGTGGTGCTGGCGGTGACGCAGCCTGACAAGCCAAAAGGACGGGGCGGTAAGATGCAGTACACACCGGTCAAGGAAACAGCGATTTTGCATCAGATTCCTGTGTTTCAGCCAAGGAGGGTGCGTACTCCTGAGTGTATCGAGGAATTGAGAAAATATGAGGCTGATGTGATAGTGGTTATCGCCTTCGGGCAGATTCTTCCCAAGGAGATATTGGAGATGACGCCTTACGGATGTATCAATGTCCATGCGTCGCTGCTTCCGAAATACCGCGGCGCGGCGCCTATCCAGTGGGCGGTTATCAATGGTGAGAAGATTTCCGGCGTCACTACTATGCAGATGGACGAGGGACTGGACACAGGGGATATGCTGCTTAAGACAGAGGTTGTATTAGACGAAAAGGAGACGGGAGACAGCCTTCATGATAAGCTTGCCGAAGCGGGGGCAAAGCTTTGTGTGCGCACGCTCAAGGGCTTGGAGGAGGGAAGCATTAAGCCTGAGGCACAGGGGGACAGCCCGACGGAATATGCCAGGATGTTAGATAAAAGCCTGGGGAAGATCGACTGGAATCAGGATGCCGTTTCCATTGAGAGGCTGATTCGGGGCTTGAATTCCTGGCCTAGCGCTTACACGGACTGGGACGGCAAAGTGACGAAGCTCTGGGAGGCTCAGGTGATTGAGGGACAGGAGACGAAGGAGACTCCCGGAACGGTTGTCGGGGTTCAAAAGGACGGCTTCTGTATTCAGACCGGACGCGGGCTTCTTAAGGTGCTGGAATTACAGATACCCGGAAAGAAGCGGATGGAGGCAGGGGCGTTTCTTCGGGGGTATTCGATGAGCGAGGGGACGATTTTAGGGAATCATTAAGAAAATCATTAAGAATTGTTAAATTTGTATGAAAAACAGGTAATTTGCCTGTTTTTCATATATAATACTTTGTATATGTTGTTGAATGGTAAGTAGTCTAGGAGGTGTATTTATGTATTATGGAATAGATCCCACATATATTTTGGTGGTGATTGGCCTTGTGATCTGTCTTTTGGCATCGGCAAAGATGAAGTCTACGTTCAGTAAGTATTCCAAGGTCAGGAATCATTCCGGTATGACGGGTCGAGAGGCGGCTGAACAGATTTTGAAGCGCGCCGGTATCTATGATGTGCGGGTAGAGCATATTGCAGGAGATCTGACAGACCACTATGACCCGCGCTCAAAGGTTCTGCGTCTGTCTGACGCAACCTACAATTCCGTATCCGTTGCGGCTCTTGGAGTGGCTGCCCACGAGTGCGGACACGCAATCCAGCATGATACAGGCTATGTGCCCCTGCAGATTAGAGGCGCGCTGGTGCCGGTTGTGAATTTTGGGAGTGCTATCGCATGGCCTTTGATTCTGATTGGGCTGTTGTTTAGCAGCCGTTCCTCCATGCTGTTCCTGAATCTGGGTATCCTGGCGTTTTCACTGGCAGTCTTATTCCAGATTGTGACGCTTCCGGTAGAGTTTAATGCGTCAAGCCGGGCGATTCGTATCTTAGGCGGCAGTGGAATCCTCTATGAAGACGAGGTCAACGCCACGAAGAAGGTGCTTTTCGCGGCGGCGCTCACGTATGTGGCAGGCGCGGTTTCCGCGGCATTACAGCTTTTGCGGATTATTTTGATTGCAAACAACCGGAGACGGTAATCAGGCGGAGGATTTTTTCATGGCACAATCCACGAATACCCGTGAGTTGATTCTGGAGATTCTGCTTCAGATTACCCGTGACGGGGAATATTGCCATATCGCGCTTAAGAATGCCCTGGACCAGTATCAATTTCTGGAGAAGCAAGAGAGGGCATTTATTACGAGAGTGGTGAACGGCACCTTAGAGCGTATGATTGAGTTGGATTACATCATCGACCAGTTTTCAAAGGTCAAGGTGAACAAGATGAAGCCAGTGATTCGGACGATTCTAAGAAGTGGGGTATATCAGTTAAAATACATGGACAGTGTTCCGGCCTCCGCGGCATGTAATGAGGCGGTGAAGCTTGCGGTAAAGAGAGGCTTTGGGAATCTTCGGGGCTTTGTCAACGGGGTTCTGCGCAATATCGGCAGGAATTTGTCAGAGCTTCGTTATCCATCTGAGAAGGACAGGCTTCATTATCTGTCTGTGAGATATTCTATACCGGAATGGATTCTTGAGGGGTGGCTTTTGGAATATGAGGAGGATACAGTGCGCGCCATGGCAGAAGAATTTCTGAGGGAGAGGCCGGTGACGGTGCGCTTTCATCCTGACAGGATATCGAAGGCTGAGCTTCTCAAGATACTAAGGGCAGAGGGAGTCTGCGTCAAGGAGGAGGCGAGCCTGCCTTACGCCCTGCACCTTTCGGAGTTTGATTATCTGATGAAGCTTGACAGTTTTAGGAAAGGATACTATCAGGTACAGGACATAAGCTCTATGCAGGTTGCCGAGTGGGCCTCCCCGAAAGAAGGCGACTATATTATAGATGTATGCGCCGCGCCCGGCGGCAAGGCGCTTCATCTGGCGCAGATGCTTCGGGGCACCGGACATGTGGAGGCGCGGGACTTGACGGAATATAAGGTGGGGCTGATAGAGGACAATATCCGGCGAAGCGGTATGAGTAATATAGAAGCAGTCCGGATGGATGCACGCGTGAAGGATGATGCATCCGTGGGGAAGGCTGATATTGTGATTGCGGATCTTCCCTGCTCAGGACTTGGCGTACTGGGAAGAAAGCCGGATTTGAAATATAAGATGACGTATGAGGTGCAGCAGGAGTTGGCTGCGCTTCAACGGGAGATTCTGTCGGTGGCGGCAGAGTATGTGAAGCCAGGGGGGATCCTTGTTTACAGTACATGTACCATCAACCGGGAAGAAAATGAGGGCAACGCAAGGTGGTTTGCCGCCAGGTTTCAAGAGTTTCGTATGCTGCGTGAACGGCAGATGATACCAGGACGGGATTTTGGAGATGGATTCTATATTGCAATGTTTAGAAAATAAAATAAAAAAGAAGGATATCTGTTCTTTTAGTTACGATGAGCTGGCAGAGGAGATTAGCAGAATAGGCGAACAGCCATTTAGGAGCCGCCAGATTTACCAGTGGCTGCATGTGAAATTAGCCGCCGGTTTTGAGGAAATGACCAATCTTTCTAAGGGCTTAAGGGAAAAATTATCGAATGAATACGAGATTCCGAAGGTAGAGTTGGTAGAGCGTCAGATTTCTAAGACAGACCCGACGGAGAAGTTTCTGTTTGGGCTTTCGGACGGCAACATGATTGAAAGCGTGCTGATGCGCCATCCTTACGGGAATTCCGTGTGTGTGTCGTCACAGGCGGGATGCCGGATGGGGTGTCGGTTTTGTGCCTCCACCATAGGAGGGCTTAAGCGCAATCTTGCCCCCTCGGAGATGTTAAGGCAGATATATCAGATTCAGAGATTAACGAAGGAACGGGTTTCCCATGTCGTGGTGATGGGAACCGGAGAACCCCTCGATAATTATGAGAATTTTGTCAGATTTATCCGGATGATAAGCGACGAACACGGCCTGAACATCAGCCAGAGGAACATTACAGCTTCTACCTGTGGAATTGTCCCCAATATGCACAGGCTGGCATCAGAGGGATTTCAGATTACGCTGGCGCTATCCCTCCACGGTTCTAACCAGGAGAAGCGAAAGAAGCTGATGCCTGTGGCAGAAAAGTATGGCCTTGAGGAGGTGCTTAGAGCCTGCGACGATTATTTTGACAAAACGGGCCGCAGGGTGACCTTCGAGTACAGTCTGATTAAGGGTGTGAACGACCAGCCGGAGGATATAAGCGAGCTTTCGGCAATCCTGAAGCCAAGGAACTGCCATCTGAATCTGATTCCTGTGAATCCGGTTACAGAGAGGGCATATATAAAACCAAACAGTAAAAATGCTTCTGTTTTTAAAAATAAACTTGAAAAAAGTGGAATTAATGTTACTATAAGAAGGGAAAGAGGCTCAGATATAGACGGAGCCTGCGGTCAGCTTCGCAGGCGCTATATGGCCGCGGACGGGAGAACCAGATGAAGATATTTGCAATGACTGATGTAGGGAGAAAGCGTGAAGTCAATCAAGACTATGTATATGTGACGGACAAGCCTATCGGGCCTTTTCCGAATCTTCTTGCGGTAGCCGACGGAATGGGCGGCCACAAGGCGGGGGATTTTGCGTCAAAATATACGGTGGGCGTATTGCGGGAGGAATTGGAGAGTACCCCCCTTAATAAGCCGGAGGAGATTCTTCGCAATGTAGTCAGTATTGCAAACGATAAATTAATCGAGGTCGCGTCTGCGGATATTAAGCTGGAGGGAATGGGAACTACCCTGGTAGTGGCGACGGTTGTTGGCAATACCTTATATTTTGCCAATGTGGGAGACAGCCGGCTATACTTGATTAACGAAAAGATTCGCCAGATATCCAAAGACCATTCTCTGGTGGAGGAGATGGTAAGGCTTGGAGGCATCAAGGCGGAGGAGGCCAGAAACCATCCGGACAAGAATATTATTACAAGGGCAATCGGCGTTAAGGAGGGCGTGGAGGCAGATATCTATGAATTCCGGCTGAAGAAGGGCGATATAATCCTGATGTGTACGGACGGCCTGAGTAATATGGTGGAGGATGAGGATATGTTTGATATCGTGCGTGGCTCTAGGGATGTTGTGGAGGCTGTGCAGATGTTGATTGAGAAGGCAAACAGCAATGGCGGGAGAGATAACATAGGGGTTGTTATAGCAGAGCCACTTGCAGACGAGGTGAGTGTATGAGTGTGAAAGACGGTATTATTCTTGGAAAACGATATGAGGTGCTCAGTAAGGTGGG
>CAJUBG010000056.1 GCA_910584575.1 uncultured Dorea sp. | reverse complement strand
TCATACGTTAGAGAGAATATGTAATGTAAGTGCAGGGGATGGATATGCAGGAGTATGAACTAAATGTATTAGAACAGTATGATGTAGAAGTCAGCGGCACCCGCAAGACGAGGGGTGCTGTTTTATGCGACTCGAACCAGGGGCTTCTGCTGCTGAAGGAAGTGAAGGTGTCAGAAAAGCGTATTCCTGCGTTGTATGAGTTGCATGAGTATCTTAATGAGCAAGGATATACCCGAACAGACAGGATCATACAGACGAAGGAAGGGGAATATCTCGCCGTGTCAGAGGACGGAGGCCAGTATTTGCTGAAATCCTGGTTCCAGGGGCGGGAGTGTGATATCAAGAAACCGGCTGAACTGCTTGCGTCGTCAGGGAACCTGGCGAAGCTGCACGTGCTGATGTGCAGAAAACTTGAGCATAGCGTTGCGCCAGGGGCTCATCTGGGGGAGGAATACCTCCGCCATAACCGAGAATTAAAGAAAGTGCGGAAATTCATGCGCGGGATAGCGCCAAAGGGAGAGTTCGAGTCAGCTTTTCTGAAATATTTTGAGCAAATGTACCAGTGGGCGGACAGCGCCATCAATGAGCTGGAGGGCTCTGACTACGATAAAATATACAGGGAGAGCGTGGAAAAAGGGTGTATGA
This sequence comes from uncultured Dorea sp., assembly GCA_910584575.1. Taxonomy (GTDB): domain Bacteria; phylum Bacillota; class Clostridia; order Lachnospirales; family Lachnospiraceae; genus Sporofaciens. Next base: position 25,074 of record CAJUBG010000056.1, on the reverse strand, counting down.
CTCATGGGGAGTACAACTACCATAATATTTTAATGCTTTCCGGCGAATACAGTCACAGGAAAGAGCCGTACCAGATAGCGGTCACGAACTTTGAGAAATTCAAGAGGGATGTACAGGTGGAGGATTTATATTATTTTCTGCGGAAGGTGATGGAGAAGCAGGGATGGAAGGTTCGTCTCGGAGATAACATGCTGAATGCCTATTCGGCAATCCGGCCCATTTCCAGGGAAGAAATAGAATATCTTAAGGTGAGGCTCATTTACCCTGAGAAATTCTGGAAGGTCGCTAATTCCTACTATCATTCTAATAAGGCATGGATTTCTGCCAAGAGTATTGAGAAGCTTGGTATGGCAATCCGGCAGACGGAGGAAAAGAAGCGGTTTTTACAAGAGATATTTTCTTTTCATTTGTAGATTCCTGTTGTATAATAGAATCATTAAGGACAGGAGGTACAAAAATGGAATACCGTGAAAGATATGAAGGATGGCTTAAGGACCCATACTTCGACGAAGCTACAAAAGAAGAATTAAGAAGCATTGCTAAGGATGACAACGAGATTAAGGAACGTTTTTATAAGGATTTGGAATTCGGAACAGCGGGCCTTAGGGGAATCATCGGCGCAGGGACGAACCGTATGAACATTTATACGGTGAGGAAGGCAACCCAGGGACTTGCGAACTACATTATCAGTAAGGACGGACAGAAGAAGGGCGTGGCAATCGCATATGATTCCCGCCGTATGTCTCCGGAATTCGCGGATGAGGCGGCTCTATGCCTTGGGGCGAACGGAATTAAGGCGTACGTTTTCGAGTCTCTGCGTCCGACGCCTGAGCTGTCTTATGCAGTACGCTCTCTTGGCTGCATCGCCGGAATTAATATTACGGCAAGCCACAATCCGCCGGAGTATAACGGATACAAGGTATACTGGGAGGACGGCGCTCAGATTACACCGCCCCATGATAAGGGAATCATGGACGAGGTGAAGGCTGTTGAGGATTATAATACGGTTAAGACGATGGGGCTTGAGGAAGCAAAGGCCGCAGGTATGTACGAGGTAATCGGCGCGGCAGTAGACGACGGTTACATTGCAGAGCTTAAGAAGCAGGTAATCCATCAGGATTCTATTGATGCGGTTGGAAAAGACCTCAAGATAGTATACAGCCCGCTTCACGGAACAGGTAATATTCCGGCAAGGCGCATTTTGAAAGAGCTTGGCTTTGAGAATGTTTATGTTGTAAAGGAACAGGAATTGCCGGACGGTGAATTCCCGACGGTTTCTTATCCGAATCCGGAGGCGAAGGAGGCATTTGAACTGGGATTGAAGCTTGCGAAGGAGGTAGACGCAGATTTGGTGCTTGCCACAGATCCGGATGCAGACCGTCTCGGCGTGTATGTGAAGGATGCAAAATCAGGCGAGTACAAGGTGCTGACAGGCAATATGTCCGGCTGTCTCCTTGCTGATTATGAGATTGGACAGCGCAAAGCGACAAAGGGGCTTCCGGAGGACGGATATCTGATTAAGACCATCGTTACGTCTAATCTGGCAGATGCCATTGCAAAGGGTTATGGCATTGGACTGATTGAAGTGCTGACAGGCTTCAAATTTATCGGGCAGCAGATTTTAGGATTTGAGACAACCGGCAAGGGTTCTTATCTCTTTGGATTTGAGGAGAGCTATGGCTGTCTGATTGGGACCCATGCCAGAGATAAGGATGCGATTGTTGCGACTATGGCTCTGTGCGAGGCTGCCGCTTACTATAAGACCCAGGGCAAGACTCTGTGGGACGCTATGGTGGACATGTATGACAAGTATGGTTATTATAAAGACGATATCCAGTCCATTACATTGAAGGGAATCGAAGGCTTACAGAAGATTCAGGAGATTCTGGAGACGCTGCGCAAGAATCCGCCGGCAGAGGTTGGAGGATACAAGGTTGTGAAGGCAAGAGATTACCAGGCAGAGACAGTCAAGGATATAGCAACAGGAGAAGTGACAGGAACCGGCTTGCCGAAGTCGAATGTTCTGTATTATGATTTGACGGACGATGCATGGCTTTGTGTAAGGCCATCCGGAACAGAGCCGAAGGTGAAGTTCTATTATGGTATCAAGGGAAGCTCTCTTGCAGATGCAGATGAGAAGTCAGCGAAGCTTGGAGAAGAAGTTCTGTCTATGATTAACAAGATGCTTTAGAATCCCGAAAATACGGCGAAAACACAAGAAATTGCCTTGACATTTATCAGGAAAGCAGTTATAACTGTATCATAGGTCTTTATGCGACGTTTGTGTGGGGACCGCATAATAGATAATAGAATAATAAGGGATTCTATATGTAAACAAGAGGAGGAAATTATCCATGAACAAGACAGAATTAGTTGCAGCGATTGCTGACCAGGCAGAATTATCCAAGAAGGATTCTGAAAAAGCGTTAAAAGCTTTTATTGATGTAGTAACAGATGAATTAAAGAAAGAGCACAAGGTTCAGTTAGTTGGATTCGGTACTTTTGAAGTAAGCAAGAGAGAGGCAAGAGAGGGAAGGAATCCGCAGACTGGCAAGACGATGAAGATTGAGGCTTGCAAGGCTCCGAAGTTTAAAGCTGGTAAAGCGCTGAAGGACGCTGTCAACGAGTAATTCATTTTGTATAGGTAATCGGCAGGGGATGGATTTAGATATTTTGTGTCGGTTGCCGGACATGGGATTAGGATGCCGCGGGGGTCGGATATGACCTTCGGGCATCTTTTTTGTGCGCAGACCAGTACAGAAAGGGAAATGATTATGAGATTAGATAAATTTTTAAAGGTATCACGCCTGATTAAGCGCAGGACTGTGGCTAACGAGGCGTGCGACGCGGGGCGTGTGACCGTGAACGGCCAGGTGGCAAAGGCATCCGTGAAGGTCAAGGTTGGAGACGTAATTGAGATTCAGTTTGGTACAAAGACGGTGAAGGTAGAGGTTTTGGATATTCAGGACACCACAAAGAAGGAAGAAGCAAAAGACTTGTTCAAATATTTGTAATATTTGGCGCCGGCCTTTCATATGATTATTAAGAAAGGTTGTGAAGCGCATGGAAGAAAGAACCGTACAGAAAAATCATAAGCTGGTAATTAATAACCGAAAGACCAGCATGGTGACCGGTGTAATCGATGTGTTATCTTTTGACCTGAATGAGATCCTTCTGGAGACAGAGCAGGGGATGATGATGGTAAAGGGAACGGATCTGCATGTCAACCGGCTGAGTGTGGAAAAGGGAGAGGTGGATCTCTCTGGAAATATTGACAGTGTGGCCTATTCAGATGTCCAGGCGCATGCAAAGCAGCAGGAGAACCTGTTCTCGAAGCTGTTCAGGTGACGCCATGCCAGGAATCAGGGAGGAAATGATGGTGTTCCTGGCAGCAGTAGTATCTGGCGCGATTGTGCGGCTTATCTATCAGTGCATCCGCTGTTTCCGCCGGATTGTCAGCCATACCCTTGCGGCCATTGGCGCAGAGGATATGATTTTCTGGCTAGGCTCTGCTGTCTATATGTTTGTGCAGATTTACCATACAAGTGATGGTAGTATCCGTTGGTATTTTGTACTAGGTGTTGGGCTTGGAGTGGTTTTGATGTGGGTTTTCCTTAGCAGAGAGGAAAAACTGTTCAAAAAGATTTACGGCAATAAAGAGAAAGATTTGCGTCAAGGGCTTGATAAAAACGAAGAAAAAAGTTAAGATAAGGATGAAATAAGGGTGAGTATAACGGGCAGGGGTGCCTGTGAATAAGGGTGAATATTATATGGGTGATACAGAAAAGAGACGTCCGAAAAGGCATCGGAGAAGGCGTATGCAGCGCCATAAGAGGAGTGTGCTGGCGGTCAGTGCGGTTGTTCTGCTTTTGTTTGCCGTCGTGTCGGCTAACAGTATTTCTCTCAGGTCAAAGGAAAAGGAATATCTGGGACAAGAGCAGGATTTGGAACAACAGATTAAGGAAGAAAAAGCGCGCGCGCAGGAGATTGAGGAGCTCCGTGAGTACGTGGGGACAGACCAGTATGTGGAGGACGTTGCGCGGGAAAAACTGGGATTGGTTCATGAGAACGAGATTATACTGAAAGAAAAATAAGAGACAGAGGATAAGCTTTAGGAGATGTTCCTAAGGCTTTTTATTTTATGTTTTTTGAAAATAATGTCTGAAAACCGTTGAAAGGGGAGTAAAGAATGGTGGAAATAAAGGAAAAGACGACATTTATCAATCCATATGTCGTACAGATGGACAAGTTTGCAGATTCTTTGGTGCATTTGTCAAAAACATTTCTTACGCTGGAGGATTATAAAGGAACATTTTCAAAGGAGGAGGTTGAGGAGATGTTCCTGAAGGTCACGGATAAAGTCTGTGAAAATTGTGAGAAAAGGGAGTGGTGTCTGGGAGAGAACCGAGTTCATACATATCAGATGCTCTATGAGATTCTCTGTACAGTGGAGGATTTTGGCGCAGAGCTGAGCGTAGAGCTGAAGCGGAGTCTGCAAAAGAGGTGTATTATGGCGCCGAGGTTTCTGCGGGAGACGCTTGAGGCATTTGAGAACGCGAAAAAGATTATGATGTGGAATAATAAGATTGTGCAGAACCGAGAGGGGTATGCGCAGCAGTTAAACCGTTTTGCGGAAATGATTCAGCATACCACCCGCGAGCTGGACGCCGGAATTTTTGAGGACGAGCATCTGGAAAAGAGGCTTAAGACGCAGCTTCGCAAAGGCGGGGCGCGGATGCTGTCGTCCGTGTTCTATATGACGGCTCAGGGGAAATATGAGATTCATCTTACCGTAAAGTCTATGAAAGGGCATATGATTGCTACGAAGGAGTTGGCGTCTCTTGTGGGCTCATGTACAGGCAGGGTTATGACGCCCCAGATGGGCGAACGCCCTCTTGTGGGGGAGGAGTACTGTACGGTGGCATGTGTGGAGAGTGCAAGATTCCATACGCTTCAAGGCGTGGCAAAGATAGGTAAGGGATGCGGGAAGATTTCCGGCGATACCTTTCTTATGACAGACCTTCCGGGCGGTAAGAAAGGTATTGCCCTGTCTGACGGTATGGGCTCTGGGGAGGAGGCGTTCAAAGAGAGTAAGATGGTGGTGGAGATGCTGGAGGAACTTCTGGAGGCGGGTTTTCCTGTTACGATGGCGATTCAGTTGATGAATACAGCGTTGGTGATTGCACGGGAGGAGGTGCGGTTTTCCACCATTGACGCCAGCCTGTTTGATCTGTACAGCGGGACTTGTGAGTTTGTCAAGGCAGGGGCCTCGACTACATTTATCAAGCGAAAGGATTCGGTAGAGACGATTACTTCCACGTCGCTGCCTGTGGGGGTGATTCGAGAGCTTGAGCTTGAGCCTGTAAAGAGGCAGCTTGAGTCAGGGGATTATGTGATTATGGTTACTGACGGGGTGCTGGACGCTCTGCCTGTGGGAGAGCAGGAGACGTTGATGCGCAAATTTATCCAGGATTCGGATATTGTGAATCCAAAGGAGTTGGCGCATCATATTTTGGAGCAGGTGTTGGCCTGGACGGAGGAGGTGCCTGTGGATGACATGACGGTGCTGGTGATTGGGATGTGGAAGCTTAAGTAAAATACTTGCATTTTGCGTGAGATTTATATATATTTATATAAAATGATGTGTTCTGGGATAAGCGCAGAATTGTGCAGAAGGATAAATATATGTATCAGCGGGTGAAAGAATATATTCAGCGTTATCATATGCTGGATGGAGATGATAAGGTGATAGCAGGCGTATCGGGAGGTGCAGATTCCATATGCCTTCTTTTCATGCTTGTAGAGTTAAGCAGGGAGTCTGGCTTCTCTGTGGTAGCTGTCCATGTGCACCACGGGCTGCGGGGCAGCGCGGCAGATGCGGACGCGGCCTATGTTGAGGCTGTTTGCAGGGAACAGGGAATAGAGCTTCGGACATTTTATGAGGATGTGAAGGGATATGCAAAGAGGAAGGGGCTGACTTTGGAGGAGGCTGGACGGGATGTCCGGCGGAAGATATTTCAGAGGGCGCTGCGCAAGGAGAAGGGAACAAAGATTGCCCTCGCCCATCACCAGAATGATAATGCGGAAACGCTGCTCTGGAATCTGTGCAGGGGATGCGCGCTTCGGGGACTTGGCGGGATAGCGCCTGTCTCTGGGCCGTGGATTCACCCTCTTTTATGCCTGAAAAGAGTGGAAATTGAATCATATCTGGAAAATCGGGGAATATCTTATTGTACGGATGAGTCAAACTTTACGGATGATTATACCAGGAACCGGCTTCGGAGCCACGTGATTCCTTATCTTGAAGAACAGGTCAACAGCCAGGCAGTTCTCCATATGTCGGAAACAATGGAGAAGATGCGCCAGGTGGGAGAGTTTGTAGGCCAGGAGGTTAAGCGGTATGGGGAGAGGTGTATTCGATACGAGAATACCGGAACCAAATATCTGAAAGCAGTTCTTTATAAGGAGGAGTTTTTTCAGGTTCCGAGTGCGCTTCGAGGCTTTGTTCTTCATGAAATGCTTTGTCATGTGGCGGGAAGAAGAAAGGATATTGGGAGCATTCACATAAAGACATTGGAGGAGTTGCTTGGCCGGCAGGTCGGCAGGCAAATCAATCTGCCTTACGGGATGTGCGCAAAACGGTGCTATGACGGAGTAGAGGTATTCGTCCAGCCATATGAGACAGAAGAAGATCGCTGCCCTGTTGCGGCCAGAGTATTTGAACGTACAGGAGATATGGTAATATTTCCGGAAAACCCCTACACGAAATGGTTTGATTATGATATAATAAAAAATACTGTTAAAATCAGGCATAGGGAGCCGGGCGATTATATAACAATCTCGAAAAATGGAGGCACCCAGAAGCTAAAACAGTATTTTATCAATGAAAAGATACCGGGCAGTCTAAGAAATGAGATATGGCTTGCGGCAGACGGAAAACATATTATGTGGATTGTCGGGTACAGACAGAATCAGAAGTATCAGATCACAGACAAGACCAGGCGTATCCTGGAATTGAAATTTTACGGAGGACAAGACGATGGGAGAAAGCGTCAGAGTGATGATTTCGGAAGCAGAGGTTGCAAAGAGGATTGAAGAAATGGGGAGGCAGATCAGTGAGGATTATGCGGGGAGGCAGATTCATCTGATATGTATCCTTAAGGGCGGCGTGTTCTTTATGTGCGAGCTTGCTAAGAGGATCAGCGTTCCTGTGTCCATGGATTTCATGAGTGTGGGCAGTTACGGAGACGGGACAAAGTCCAGCGGTGTGGTAAGGATTGCCAAGGATTTGGATGAATCTCTGGAGGGCAAGGATGTACTTGTGGTGGAGGACATTATTGATTCGGGAAGGACACTGTATTATCTTTTGGATGTTCTGAATCAGAGACACCCAAACAGCATGAAGTTATGTACGCTTCTGGATAAGCCGGACAGAAGGGTCAGGGATGTTAGGGTGGATTATGTGGGATTTGAGATTCCGGATGAGTTCGTAGTGGGATATGGGCTTGATTATGCCCAGAGGTACAGGAATCTGCCGTATATCGGGATTGTAGAAGGCGTGGAATAGAAAGGGGCTTTGAGACTTTGAATGATAGGAAGGTAAGGGGGCTGAGCGGCGCCACGATTCTGACATTTGTAGTATTTTTATTTGTAATGTTGTGGATTACCAATCAGTTCGACCAGAAGGAAGAAGAAATAAACTGGAAGGATTTTGAAGAACTGGTAACAAGCGATGAGTTGGGAATGGTTGTTGTAAACCAGAACAAGAATGTACCTACGGGACGTGTGGAGATTGAGCTTAAGGATAAAGAGGGCGAGCTGAAATATCTCTATGTGTCGGATGTCAATCAGGTTCAGGATTATCTGAAGGAAAAGAATATCAGCTATGAGATGCCGGACGTCCACGAGGACAGTTGGTTCATTACAGTGGTTATGCCGGTGGCGCTGACGCTGCTTGGAGTGATGCTGATATTTACTGTTATGAACCGTCAGAGTGGCGGGGCCAATGCGAAGGCAATGAACTTTGGAAAAAGCCGTGCGAGGATGAGTGTGGGCGGCGATAAGGATATTACATTTTCTAAGGTCGCGGGTCTTAAGGAGGAAAAGGAGGAGTTAGAAGAAATCGTGGATTTCCTGAAGTCTCCGAAGAAATATATTCAGGTTGGGGCGAGGATTCCTAAAGGCGTGCTGCTGGTCGGCCCTCCGGGAACCGGAAAGACCCTGCTTGCCAAGGCTGTTGCGGGTGAGGCGGGAGTGCCGTTCTTCACCATATCAGGCTCAGACTTTGTGGAGATGTTCGTGGGTGTGGGCGCCTCCCGTGTCCGTGATTTGTTCGAGGAGGCTAAGAAGAATTCTCCGTGTATCATCTTTATTGACGAGATTGACGCCGTGGCAAGACGGCGAGGCACCGGAATGGGCGGCGGCCATGACGAGAGAGAGCAGACGCTGAACCAGCTTCTTGTGGAGATGGACGGGTTCGGCGTGAATGAGGGCGTAATCGTGATGGCAGCTACGAACCGTGTGGATATTCTGGACCCTGCCATCCTGCGTCCGGGAAGGTTTGACCGCCGGGTTATGGTGGGAAGGCCGGATATCCAGGGCAGGGAGGAGATTCTTAAGGTTCATGCAAAGGGTAAGCCTTTAAGCGAGGAGATTGACTTAAGGCAGATTGCCCAGACTACGGCAGGCTTTACGGGGGCTGACCTTGAGAATCTGCTGAATGAGGCGGCTATTCTGGCGGCAAAGGAGAACCGAGTCTATCTGAAACAGGAGGATATCAAGCGGGCGTTTGTCAAAGTGGGAATCGGCGCTGAGAAAAAGAGTCGGGTGATTTCGGACAAGGAGAAGCGGATTACTGCATTTCATGAGGCAGGACATGCAATCTTGTTCCATGTGCTTCCGGATGTGGGTCCGGTTTACAGTGTCTCCATCATTCCGACTGGAGGTGCTGGCGGATATACCATGCCTCTGCCGGAGAATGACGAGATGTTTAATACTAAGGGAAAAATGTTGCAGGATATTACCGTGGCGCTTGGGGGGCGTGTAGCGGAGGAGGAGGTGCTGGACGATATTACTACCGGCGCGTCCCAGGATATCAAGCAGGCGACCAGCCTTGCTAAGTCTATGGTTACAAAGTTCGGCATGTCCGAGGCTGTCGGCTTAATCAATTATGACAATGACAGCGACGAGGTATTTATCGGCAGGGATCTTGCCCATGCGTCAAGAGGCTACGGGGAGAGCGTTGCGACGACCATCGACCAGGAAGTGAAGCGGATTATCGATGAATGTTATAGCAGGGCAAGGGACGTGATTAAGAAATATGACGACGTTCTGCATGCTTGTGCAGACCTGTTGTTGGAGAAGGAGAAGATTTCAAGGGAAGAATTTGAATCATTGTTTGCAGGAGAGGTTTCGGAAGCTTAGTAAATAGAGTACACGAATAATAATTAGGGGGATTACGGCATGAATATACAGGCATTATTTTGTGATGGGACAGCAGGTTATGTTATTCCACAGGAGCCCCGTGAGAATGAATCTGTGAGATTACGTTTCCGCACAGCTAAGGAGGATGTTAAGAGAGTACGCCTGATGACGGCTGTTGGCGGTTATGATTTGGAGAAGGAAAAAGGAAACGGCAACGACAGTGACAGTGAATTTGATTATTATGTGATTACATGGCGATTGAATGAGAATCCGTTCCGTTACTGTTTTGAGATCCAGGACGAGGAAGAAACATACTACTATGGAAGATGTGGTGTGTCCAAGGAGATTGTAGAGTTTTATAATTTTGTGATCGTTCCGGGCTTCTCCACTCCAAACTGGGCTAAAGGGGCGGTGATGTATCAGATTTTTACGGACCGCTTCTACAACGGTGACAAGACAAATGACGTTGAGACGAATGAATACTATTATATTGGAGGGTACAGCAGAAAGGTAACGGACTGGAACAAGTATCCGGACACTATGGGAGTACGGGAGTTCTATGGCGGTGACCTTAAGGGAGTCATGGAGAAGCTGGACTACCTGCAAGACCTTGGGGTGGAGGTGTTGTATTTTAATCCATTGTTTGTTTCTCCATCCAACCATAAGTATGATATTCAGGATTATGACTATATTGACCCTCATTATGGGGTGATTGTAGAGGACGGCGGCGAGGTTCTGGCGGATGGAGAGACGGAGAACCGCAAGGCGACGAAGTATCAGAAACGGGTTACGGACCTTAAGAATCTGGAGGCAAGCAACCAGTTATTTATTGAGCTTGTGGAGGAATTGCACAGGCGGGGGATGAAGATTATCCTGGACGGTGTGTTTAACCACTGTGGTTCGTTCAACAAATGGATGGACCGTGAGAGAATCTATGAGGGACAGGAGGATTATGAGCCTGGGGCTTATGTTTCCTCCCAGAGTCCCTATAAGAGTTATTTTCATTTTATTAATGACAATGAGGAAAATTGGCCTTACAACCACGCTTATGACGGCTGGTGGGGGCATGATACGCTGCCGAAGCTCAATTACGAGGATTCGGTAAAGCTTGAGAATTATATTTTATATATTGGTAGAAAATGGGTGTCTCCGCCTTACAATGTGGATGGGTGGAGGCTTGACGTGGCGGCTGACTTAGGACAGACTAACGGGTATAATCATCTGTTCTGGAAGAAGTTCCGAAAGGCTGTCAAGGATGCGAATCCTGATGCGCTGATTCTGGCAGAGCACTACGGCGACCCCAGTGAGTGGCTTCAGGGGGATGAGTGGGATACTGTGATGAATTATGATGCGTTTATGGAGCCTGTCACCTGGTTTTTGACGGGGATGGAGAAGCACAGTGACGAACAGCGGGAGGAGTTGCGGGGAAATACGGATAATTTTGTCGGCTCTATCACTCACCACATGGGTAATATGCTGACGCCGTCGCTTCAGGTGGCCATGAATGAGTTGTCCAACCATGACCATTCACGTTTCCTGACCCGCACGAATTATATGGTCGGCAGGGTCGAGCATCTGGGGCCGGAGGCGGCTAATGAGTATGTGAACCTGGCAGTCATGCGTGAGGCAGTCGTGATGCAGATGACATGGATTGGCGCGCCTACGGTATATTACGGAGACGAGGCAGGGGTCTGTGGTTTTACGGATCCGGATAACAGGAGGACTTATCCGTGGGGGCATGAGAATCAGGAGTTGATTGCATTTCATAAAGAGATGATACGGATTCATAAAGAGCATCCGGCGCTGCGTACGGGCTCGCTGAACATATTGAATGGTTCGATTAAGGTGTCAAACGGGGATGAACATAATGTGCTTGCCTATGGTCGGTTCGTGGGACAGGACAGGATTGTGGTAATTATTAATAATCGGTGTGAGCTTACGGAGGTGACTGTACCTGTGTGGCTTTCTGAGGTGCCGAGGAAATGCAGGATGGAGAAGCTGATGTACTCGTACCAGGAGGGGTATTCTGTGGATTATGAGGAATATCTGGTTGAGGACGGGGAAGTTGTTGTGAATATGGGGGCGTATTCAGCGTTGGTGCTGTGCGGATAGGGAGAGGGCGCGTTGGTGCGCCCTCTATAATTAATAAGCGTATGTTGTAAATTCGGGAGGGACATGGTAGTATAATATACAAAAACGAATGGGAAAGCAGGTGAGAATATTGACAGTGACGGAAAAATACCATCAGGAAGATTTACAGCGTTTGCGAGGTTTGCGTCCAATCGACGATGATTTTATGCGTTGCCTTTTTAAAGACAATATTCCATTAGCTGAATTTGTGTTACGCATTTTTACGAATAAAAGTGATTTGGTTATTACAGAATGTGAGACGCAAAAAGATATGAAAAGGCTGGCAGGGGCGCGTTCAATTTGTCTGGATGCATATGGAACGGATTCAGACGGTAAAAAATACGATTTAGAAGTCCAAAGACAAGACAAAGGTGCAGATCCCCACAGAGCGAGATACCATTCCAGTGTGTTGGATGTTGAAAATCTCCATTCAGGACAAGAATTTAAAGAATTGCCGGATACTTATACGATTTTTATTACTGAGAAAGATTTTTTTTGCAAAGGAGAAGCGGTTTATCCGATAGAGAGAGTCAATCTTGTGACAGGAAAAACATTTGAAGATGGGGAACATATTCTTTATATAAATGGTGAATATCGTGGGGATTCTGATATTGGAAGACTTATGCATGATTTTAACTGTACCAACGCGGGGGATATGAATTTTGAATTGATGGCAGAAAGGACAAGATATCTGAAAGAAAATCCGAAAGGAGTGGGTGAAATGTGTAAAGTCATGGAGGATATGAGAAACGAATCGCTAAAAGAGGGAATAAAAGAGGGAATAAAAGAAGGTATGAAAGAGGCTGCGCTTCGTATGCTGGCGGCCGGAAAGTATGCTTTAGAGGAAATTGTTAATATTTCAGGGCTTACCCTTGAAGAAGTAAATCAACTGAAAGCAGAACGAAACGTATAAGACAATATCAAAGAGTCAGAAATCTAACAGGTTTCCGGCTCTTTGTTTTGTTCAGCACATTTACTATTTTGACAACACTTCAATCCCACTCTCTGTGACAAGCACCATATATTCCACCTGTGCGGACAGTCCGTCGTCGATGGTATAAACGGTCCAGTCATCCTCCTCGTCAACGAAGAAGTCAGGGCTTCCTTCATTGACCATAGGTTCGATAGTAAACATCATACCAGGAACCAAAACCATCTCGCTGCCCTTCGGAGTTACGTAGCTGACGAAAGGTTCTTCGTGAAAGTCCAGTCCGATTCCATGACCGCCAATATCCTCCACCACAGAATAGCCATGCTTCTTTGCGTGGGTATTAATGGCATATGCAATATCTCCCAGATGCCCCCAGGGCTTTGCGGCTTTTAGCCCAAGATCTACACATTCCTGGGTGACACGTACAAGTTTTGCGGCTTCCGGTGAAATGTTTCCGATTGTGAACATCCGCGATGCGTCGGAATAATAACCGTCCAGAATGGTAGACACATCTACATTGAGGATATCTCCATCCTGCAGAATCTCGTACTCACTGGGAATCCCATGACAGATCACATTATTGAGGGAGGTACACACACTTTTGGGAAATCCGTCATAATTAAGGGGTGCGGGGATACCTCCGTGTTCTGTCGTGAAGTCATAGACCAGACGGTCGATTTCTTCTGTACACATGCCTTCGTGGATATGGGATGAGACATGGTCTAAGACGGCTGTGTTAAGCGCCGCGCTTCTTTTGATGGCTTCAATCTGACGAGGGGTTTTTAGTAGGGAACGTTTTGGGACAATCTGGCCTCTGGCAGCCAGTTTCCATAGTTTTATGTCTAATTTATCCACTGTAATACCTCTTTCTGACTGAACATTTGCGAAAAGGAATGTTCAATTATGTTCTCATTTACTATTATAACACCTTTGTCAAGTGGGAATATTTTCTATTTGAGAAGCAGCAGGATCAAAAGAGATATTGTATGTCCACCCAAAATAGGTTATAATCAGAATAAGTGTTCAGCAGCCCAGTGAAGCGCTGCCAAAACGACACAAAGAAAGGAGTACCACATGTTAAGAATAGGAATGCTTACAAGCGGAGGAGACTGTCAGGCTTTGAACGCCGCAATGCGCGGTGTCGTTAAGGGAATTTGTTCCAAGAGGGACGATGTAGAGATTTACGGCTTCCAGGAGGGATATAAGGGGCTGATTTATTCAAACTTTAAGATGCTGACCTCCAGAGATTTCTCCGGAATACTCACCGTAGGAGGAACGATCCTTGGAACCTCCAGACAGCCGTTTAAGCTGATGCGTGTGCCGGATGAGAATGGTCTGGACAAGGTGGAGGCTATGAAGCATACATATCATAAGCTGAATTTGGATTGTCTGGTAGTGCTTGGAGGAAATGGTACGCACAAGACGGCCAATATGCTGAGGGAGGAGGGACTGCATGTCATTACCCTTCCGAAGACGATTGACAACGACCTGTGGGGAACGGACATGACCTTCGGTTTCCAGAGTGCGGTTGATATTGCGACAGATACCATTGATAAGATTCATACCACCGCTACATCCCACAGCCGTGTATTTATCGTAGAGGTTATGGGACATAAGGTGGGATGGGTGACCCTCCATGCCGGAATTGCAGGCGGCGCGGATATTATCATGCTTCCGGAGATTCCTTATGATATTAACGTGGTGGTTGATGCGATTAACAAGCGTAAAGCCGCAGGAAAGAAGTTTACGATTATTGCGGTGGCAGAGGGCGCTATTTCCAAGGAGGATGCGAAGCTCTCAAAGAAAGAGCTGAAGGCAAAGAAGGCGAAGCAGAAATATCCTTCTGTTGCCTATGAGGTCGCGGAGAAGATTCAGAAGCGGACAGACCAGGAGGTGCGTATCACAGTTCCAGGGCATACCCAGAGGGGCGGTTCTCCCTGTCCGTACGACAGAGTGCTCTCTACAAGACTTGGCGCGGCGGCGGCAGAGGCGATTTTGGACGGCGACTACGGGTACATGCTTGGTGTGAAGAAGAATGATATTGTACGCGTACCTCTTTCCGAGGTGGCAGGGAAGCTTAAGTATGTAGACCCGAAGTCCAGTATCATCAAAGAGGCTGAGATGACGGGAATCAGCTTTGGCATAAAATAAAAAGTGGGGGATATAAGGGGAGTGTAAGAATGTCATATATGGCATTATACCGGAAGTTTCGTCCGGATGAATTTGAGGATGTTAAGGGTCAGGATGCCATAGTAAAGACCCTGAAGAACCAGATTAAGGCAGAGCGAATCGGACATGCCTATCTGTTCTGCGGAACAAGGGGAACAGGAAAGACCTCTGTTGCGAAGATATTTGCAAAAGCGGTGAACTGTGAGCATCCTGTTGATGGAAGTCCCTGTGGGGAGTGCGCCATGTGTAAGGCGATTTCGTCAGGGGCGTCCATGAATGTAATTGAGATTGACGCAGCGTCCAACAATGGCGTGGACAATATCCGTGAGATTCGGGAGGAGGTGGCGTACCGTCCGACGGAGGGGCGGTACAAGGTCTATATTATCGACGAAGTCCATATGCTTTCAATAGGGGCGTTTAACGCATTGCTAAAGACGCTGGAGGAGCCGCCGGAGTATGTGATTTTTATTCTTGCGACGACAGAGGCTCACAAGATTCCTATTACAATTTTAAGCAGATGTCAGAGGTATGATTTCAAGCGGATTACGATAGAGACAATTTCCGAGCGTCTTAAGGAGTTAATCGGGAAAGAGCAGTTGGACGTGGAGGATAAGGCAGTGCGCTATATCGCGAAGATGGCGGACGGCTCTATGCGGGATTCCTTAAGCCTTTTGGATCAGTGCGTGGCGTTCTATATCGGAGAGAGGCTGACCTATGACCATGTCCTTGAGGTTCTGGGGGCTGTGGATACAGAGGTATTCAGCAGGCTTTTGCGAGAACTGATTGCAATGGATGTGCATCGTGTCATTGATACGGTGGAGGAGTTGGTGATGCAGGGCAGGGAATTGTCCCAGATGGCGGCGGATTTCACCTGGTATCTGCGCAATCTTATGCTGGTGCAGGGCTCTGAGCACATGGAGGATATTCTGGATGTGTCTACGGAGAATCTTGCCCAGTTGAGGGAAGAAGCACAGATGATAGACAGCGATACGCTGATACGTTATATCCGTATTTTCTCTGAGCTGACCAATCAGTTGAAGTATGCGACGCAGAAAAGGGTGCTTTTGGAGGTTACCTTGATTAAACTGTGCAAGCCGGCGATGGACACGAATCAGGATGCGCTGCTGGATCGGATTAGGGCGGTTGAGAAGCAGTTGGAGGCAGGGCTACCGGCTATGGATGCACAGACGAAGGTGGTTTACGTTGAACGGGAGGATGAGGCGGCGGCTCGGATGAAGCCAGAGCTTCCCAAGGCGTTGAATGAGGATGTGAAGGCGGTGGCAAAGGATTTCCGTTCGGTTGCCAATAACGCGTCGCCAATGCTCAGGATTTATTTAAAGAAGGCGCGGCTCAGCGCCGGAGAAGGCAACCGTCTGCTTCTGGTGCTGCCGGACGAGATGAGCGCCGGCGTGGTAGGCTCTGATGAGCATAAGGCTGAGATTGAAGCTCTGATTCAGGAGAAGGTCGGGAAGCAGGTTGAGATTGAAGTGCGTCAGATGGAGGAAGGCAGAAGGTTCGAGGAGCATTTTGTGGATATCGAAAATCTGGAAAATCTAATCAACATGGAGATTACGGTTGAGGATTAAAATTGACAAGAATAGAATTTAGGAGGGTATGGATTTATGGCAAAAAGAGGTGGATTTCCAGGCGGCGGAGGTATGCCGGGCAACATGGCGAATCTGATGAAGCAGGCGCAGAAGATGCAGCGTCAGATGGAGGAGCAGGCGAAGGAGATGGAGACAAAGGAGTTCAGCGCGACTGCCGGCGGCGGCGCGGTGGAGGCTACGGTTTCCGGTACAAAGCAGCTTGTTAAGATTAGCCTGAATGAAGAAGTGGTAGATCCGGATGATATAGAGATGCTGGAGGATCTCATTGTGGCGGCAGTAAACGAGGCGCTTGAGAAGGTTGACGATGCCTCCGCTTCGGCAATGTCTAAGTTTACCGGCGGCATGGGCGGGCAGATTCCGGGACTATTTTAATGCAGGAGTGTAAAGAATGGATTATTATAGTAACCAGATAAGCAGGTTAATTGAAGAATTGTCATGTCTCCCAGGCATAGGATCAAAGTCAGCGGCAAGGCTGGCTTTTCATTTGATACATATGCCTGTGGAGGATGTGGACCGTCTTGCTTCTACGATGGTGGAGGCGAGAAAAAACGTCCGCTACTGTAAAACGTGCTGTACGCTGACTGACCAGGAGTTATGCCCCATTTGCAGCAACAGCAAGCGGGATCATCATACGATTATGGTGGTGGAGAACACCCGTGATCTGGCGGCGTATGAAAAGACAGGAAAATATGACGGCGTTTACCATGTGCTTCACGGCGCCATTTCCCCTATGCTTGGCATTGGTCCGGAGGATATTAAGCTTAAAGAGCTGATTGAACGGCTTCAGGGGGATGTAAAGGAGGTTATTATCGCGACAAATTCAAGCCTGGAGGGTGAGACAACGGCAATGTATATCAGTAAGCTGATTAAGCCTGCGGGAATCAAGGTCAGCAGGATTGCAAGCGGAGTCCCTGTGGGCGGAGATTTGGAATATATTGACGAGGTGACGCTGCTTCGTGCGCTGGAGGGGCGGACGCAGCTATAAATCTGCAAAAGGAGGGAAGATGAAGAAAAAGGTCACATCTACGGATATTGCAAAGGCGGCGGGGGTTTCCCAGTCTACTGTGTCCATGGTACTCAATAAGAAATATAATGTTTCTTTTTCCAGGGAAACCATTGAAAAGGTGGAAAATGCGGCGAAGGAACTGGGATATGTTCCCCCAAAGCGCAAGACAAAAAAAGGGGTAAAGAAAGAGAAGCTTTTGGTCGTATTCTGCTCTAATCTGACCAATCCCTATTATGTCATGCTGCTGCAGGGGATTGAGTTACGCGCGAAAGAGCAGGGGTTCGGCCTGTTTGTATGCAACACACAGCGGGATTTGAGAATGGAGGAACGGTATCTGAAAATGATGTGGGAGATACGGCCCTTGGGAATCATCTACACCTGCAATCCGAGCCATTGCTTTATAGAGCTTGTGAAGGCGTTGGCACAGAAGATACCGGTAGCGATTGTGAACAACCAGAATGAGAAGATGGATGTGGATGCGGTTGAGCTGGATAATTCCAAGCTTGGACGCATCATGGCAAATCATTTACTGGAATTGGGACACCGGAGGGTGGCGTATATTGCACCGCCTCTGACCGCACGCCAGAAGCAGCGTTCTAAACGGGTGGAGGGATTTCTTAAGGAGTTTGAGAAGGCGGGATTAAAGGGAAATGTGATTATCAAGGCCGCAAAAGAGGAGATTGACTTGAATGTTGCCCATATTGATTCAGAGTATAAGATTGGGTTTGATCTGACACAAGAGCTGCTTAAGGAAGATACAGGGATTACGGCGATTGTGGGTCTGAATGATATGATTGCTTTTGGGATTCTGGACGCGCTGTATGAGGCGAAGATACGGGTACCGTCGGATATGTCGGTTATGGGGTGCGATAATACGCTGTTTGCCCGTATGCATAAGGTGGATTTGACGACCATAGAGCATTTCGTCATCTTTAAAGGGAGAGACGCCTGCGATATTATTATGAAGAAAATAGCCTCCCACACGTCGTCTTATTCCGAGCTTGAGCCGATTAGCACCTATCACGTGGAGTATGAGCCTCGGTTGATTGTCAGGGGGACGACGGGGTATGCGAAAGAGCGTGGAAAAAGGGAGAAAAAAAGAAAAAATTAATGTATTCTCACAGATTATTATTAATAATTTGTGGGAATTTTTATTTTTTATCTGTGAATGGCTTCAAATTATGATGACATAAAGATATAAGAACTTAACTAATAATACAGATTTATTAATTAAATAAATTACTAATAAAAATGAGGACTATTGACCGAAGCTCATAGTATAAGTTATAATTTGGACATATGGTAAATATAAAAAAGGAGGAAAAAACATGAAGTTTTTCATTGACACAGCGAAGGTAGAGGATATCAAGAAAGCAAATGACATGGGGGTCATCTGTGGAGTAACAACGAATCCCTCCCTGATTGCGAAAGAAGGCAGAGTTTTCGAGGAAGTTATCGCAGAGATTGCATCTATCGTAGACGGCCCAATCAGCGGTGAGGTGAAGGCTACGACTGTGGACGCAGAAGGAATGATTGCAGAGGGCAGAGAGATTGCGAAGATTCACCCGAACATGGTTGTCAAGATTCCGATGACAGTAGAAGGACTGAAGGCTTGTAAGCAGTTGACGGCAGAGGGAATCAAGACGAACGTAACACTAATCTTTACGGCAAATCAGGCGCTTTTGGCTGCAAGGGCAGGCGCAACATACGTGTCACCGTTCCTTGGACGTCTGGACGATATTTCCGTAAGGGGTACAGACTTAATCGCAGAGATTGCACAGATTTTCCAGGTAGCGGGAATTGAGACAGAGATTATTGCCGCAAGCGTACGCCATACCATGCATGTGACGGATTGTGCGTTGGCAGGCGCGGATATTGCCACTGTTCCGTATTCTGTGATTGAGCAGATGACAAAGCATCCTCTGACAGATGCGGGAATCGCGAAATTCCAGGCTGACTATAAAGCAGTATTCGGCGAGTAGGATGTATTTGCAATAAGAATTTTAGGAGGTTCAAAATGGACAAATTGGAGTTAATGAAAAAAGCGAATGAGATTCGCAAGAGCATTGTTACGGCTGTACACAGTGCAAAATCCGGACATCCGGGCGGTTCTCTGTCCGCGGCAGATATTTACACTTATCTGTTTTTTGAAGAATTGAATATAGATCCGGCAGACCCGAAGAAGGCAGACCGTGACCGTTTCGTTCTGTCCAAGGGGCATACGGCGCCAGGCTATTATTCAACATTGGCACACAGAGGCTTCTTTCCGGTGGAGGACCTTACGACTCTGCGTAAAGTAGGCTCATATCTTCAGGGACATCCGGATATGAAGCACATTCCAGGCGTAGATATGTCAAGCGGTTCTCTTGGCCAGGGAATTTCCGCGGCGGTAGGCATGGCAATCTCCGCCAAGTTATCAGGTGATGATTACCGTGTATACACATTGCTTGGTGACGGCGAGATTCAGGAGGGACAGGTATGGGAGGCATCCATGCTTGCAGCGCACAGGAAATTGGACAACCTTGTTGTGATTGTGGACAACAATAATCTCCAGATTGACGGCCCGATTGACGAGGTCAATTCTCCGTATCCGATTGACAAGAAGTTTGAGGCATTTAACTTCCACGTAATTAATATTAACGGAAATGATTTTGATGAAATCGCCAAAGCCTTCAAGGAGGCGAGGGAGACGAAGGGACAGCCGACAGCCATTATTGCGAAGACCATCAAGGGCAAGGATGTTTCCTTTATGGAGAATCAGGCGGCATGGCATGGCAATGCCCCGAACGACGAGCAGTACGCGGTTGCAATGGCAGATTTAGAGAAAGTAGGTGAAGCATTATGTCAGATGTAAAGAAAATAGCAACAAGAGAGAGTTACGGCAATGCTTTGGCCGAATTAGGGAAAGAACATGAAGATATCGTCGTACTGGACGCTGACCTTGCGGCGGCAACAAAGACGGGCGTATTCAAGAAAGCATTTCCAGAGCGCCACATTGACTGTGGAATCGCAGAGAGCAACATGATGGGCGTTGCGGCAGGAATCGCGGCGACAGGAAAGGTTCCGTTTGCAAGCACATTTGCCATGTTCGCGGCGGGACGTGCATTTGAGCAGGTGCGTAATTCTATCGGATATCCGAAGCTGAATGTTAAGATTGGCGCCACACACGCCGGAATCTCCGTAGGAGAGGATGGGGCGACCCACCAGTGTAATGAGGACATTGCCCTGATGCGGACGATCCCCGGAATGGTTGTTATCAATCCGTCTGACGACGTGGAAGCAAGAGCAGCGGTGAAGGCGGCTTACGAGCATGTGGGGCCTGTGTACCTGCGGTTCGGAAGGCTTGCGGTTCCTGTAATCAATGATAATGAGGACTATAAGTTCGAGCTTGGAAAGGCGATTACGTTAAGACAGGGAACGGATGTTACCATTATTGCCTCCGGCCTTACGGTATCCGAGTCGCTGGCAGCGGCAGAAAAGCTTGCGGCAGACGGAATCAGTGCGGAAGTGATTAACATTCATACAATCAAACCGTTGGATGAAGAAGCGATTATTAAGGCGGCAGAAAAGACCGGC
The DNA here is from genome assembly GCA_910584575.1 of uncultured Dorea sp. Lineage (GTDB taxonomy): Bacteria > Bacillota > Clostridia > Lachnospirales > Lachnospiraceae > Sporofaciens. The sequence goes on along the minus strand of CAJUBG010000056.1, from coordinate 4,232 downwards.
AAGCTTGTGACAGTGGAAGAACATTCCGTAATCGGCGGTCTTGGAAGCGCAGTCTGCGATGTAGTCGCAGAGAAAGCGCCTGCAAAGGTGATGAAGATTGGTATTAACGATGTATTCGGAGAATCGGGGCCGGCAGTACAGTTGATTAAGAAATATGGTCTGGATTCAGAAAGCATTTACGAGAAGGTAAAAGCGTTTGTAAAATAGAAGATGCATTGAACCTGTATATAGAATGGGCTGTCTTTTGGCAGTCCATTTTTATTATGTAAATTCTAACATTTTTTAAGAGTCAGAACGATTTACAATACGCCCTTCTCATGATAAAATATAAAAATTGACAAGTATTGTGTTTCATTTGAGACAACCCGTCGAAAATGACTTAAACGTGCCGGAAATTTCCAGGGACAAGCCCCACAGATTGATAAAATATGCAAATTCCATATGCTATCATTAGCAAAAATATGCAAAATGAGGTGACGAGTATATGGAAAGACAATTTCCGAAGAACGTAAGGCAGATAGGCAATGTTGGTGACGAGCCTAAGATATACGTGGAAGATTATGTGGATATTTATCTGAATCAGCTTCAGCAGCAGGCGGAAGATACTCCTGTTGGAGTTATCCTCATTGGTGAGATACTAAAGTTAGAAGGACAGGATGTGGTGTGCATATCTGGCGCAATGGGGATCAGGGATGTCCGAATGAACGGTACGGAGATTGTCATAGAAAAAGAAACCTTTAAAGGAATGGATGAAGAACGGAAGAAATATTTCCCCTCCAGTGAGTCTGTTGGATGGTGCTTGATTGAGAACGGGCATCCTTCGAGGCAGGACAGGGAGATTAAAAGAATCCATCATAGAAATTTTGCGAAGGATAATACCGTATTCATCTGGAAGGATGCGCTGGATCGGGAAGAAACTTTCTATTCTTACAGGAATGGAGAGCTTACGGAGATGGACGGGCATTATATTTACTATGAGAAGAATCCGGACATGCAGAATTACATGATTATGACGCGCAAGCAAAATGGCGTTGTGCCCTGTGAGGTGGTTGAGGACCGTGCGGCAAAGGATTTCCGAAGCGTGGTCAGATCAAGGATTGAGGAGAAGGAAAGGCAGAGCTCAAGGCTGATCTATGCTACCAGCGCCTTGCTTGTGGTGGTTGTGCTTGCGATTGGAATCTCAACTGTGAATAATTTTGATAAGATGGAGGCAGTCCAGGATTCGCTGGAGACTCTGTCGCAGTCGGTGAATAAGCCGGAGAGCCAGACTAAGACCATCAGCGAGGATCAGGCTGCTGTTCCGGCAGGGCAGCCTGCCGCGGAGACGGATACAGGGGGACAGGAAAGTGCGAAAGGAGTGCAGGAGACGGCAGAGGCAGCCGGTACGGTTCCAGACCCTTCTACCATACAAGAGCAGCTTGGAGATGAGAATTATTATGTGGTGCAGAAGGGGGATACGCTGGATAGCATCAGTGTGAAATTATATGGCGATACGTCCCATGTTAAGGCAATTTGTAAGATGAACGGCCTGTCAGACGGTAATTTAATCTATATTGGGCAAAAATTGTTATTACCTTAAGGGTAAAATATGTTACAATAAATAGAACTTTGAAAGATAGAGTACGAATGAATAGCAATGAAGGGGAGATGAATGAAACGGCAAAGAGATAGAAACCTTCATGTTGTCAGAGAACAGGAAGATCCAACAGACAGGATTGTAAGAGAGATTTTAGATGAATTGAATAGTGAGGATGATTTTCAGAACGAGATGGAGGAATCGGGAAGAAGGCATAAGCGCTTCATAAGGCGCAGATGGCTCGTAGGTTTTGTCTTACTGTTGGCTGCTGCGGTAGGCGTGTATCTTCTGGTGAATCTTCAGACGTACAGTAAGGTGCGTGTGACGGATGAATATAAGAAGGAGGGCGCAGGGAACAACAGCTACCGAGAGTTTGCAGGCGGCGTGCTGAAATACAGCAGAGATGGAATTTCTTATATTGACCAGAAGGGAGATGAGCAATGGAATCATTCCTACCAGTTTAAGAATCCTTATATTGAGTCGGGAAATGCGTCGGCTGTGGCTGCGGACAAAGGAGGAAATGATATTCTGGTCATCCAGAAGGATGGGGTCAAGGGTGAGATTCATACTGCAATGCCAATCGAGAAGGTGAGCGTTTCCGAGCAGGGAATTGTGGCTGCGATTCTTAAGAATGATTCTTCGGCGGAGATTATATGCTATGATATTGCAGGTAATATTCTTGTAGAGCACAAGACCTCCTCGGTTGGGACAGGCTATCCCCTGGATATTTCCCTGTCAGAGAATGGTAAAGTGATGCAGGTTTTGTATTTTTACACCCAGGACGGGGCAATCACCTCGAAGGTTATGTATTATAATTTCGGCGAGGTGGGGAAAGAAAAGACGGATAACCAGGTGAGCAGCCATGAGTACAAGGATACGATTATGGTTTCCGGCTTCTTTCTTGATCAGGATACTTCTGCCGCGGTGGGAGATAACTGCCTTGCAATTTATCAAGGGAAAGAGACTCCGGAGGAAGGCGTTCAGATTGCAATCGACAAAGAGATTAAGAGTGTTGTCCATAATGAGCATTATATCGGATTGATTCTCAAGAATGAGGGGAAAGAAGGCTATGAGCTGCGTCTGTATAACGGAGATGGAAAGGTAGTCATTTCCAAGGATTTTACCGGAGATTACAGCAGCGTGAAGCTGTGTGGCAGACAGGTAATCATGTATGACGGTAAGAAATGCAGTATTTTTATGAGAAATGGAATACAGAAGTTTGACGGAGAGATGGAAGATAACATTATGGAGATATTTCCGGTGGCGGGCGTAAATAAATACATTGTGATGAGTACAGACGGGATGAAGAAGGTCCGGCTGGTAAAATAAGGAGAAGATATGAATTGGTTGTTGATTACAGTAATGATAATCTTTCTGATTTCTATTGTGGTAGGGGCTGTACGGGGCGCCGTTAAGATTCTGGTTTCCCTGGTGACGACGCTGATTACATTTGTAGTCGTTTTCTTCGCGACGCCTTACGTGTCGGATGCTATTGTAAAATTTACCCCTCTGGATGAGGCGATTGAGACTCAGGTGAGTAATACGATTACGAATGCGGCGGTATCCCAACTGACGGGAGACAGCGAAGGAGGAATGACGGCAGACGGAGTCAGGAGGGCCTTAGGCGCTGCGGGGCTTGATGAGGAGACTCTCGCGCAGTATGGAATTACGGTAGAGGATATTGTGAACGGTAATATCAGTAAGAGCGAGCTTGCGAAGTACGGCATATCCGGAAGTGTTCTTGACGGGCTGCTTGCCAGTAAGCAGTCAGCAGCGGAGGCAATCGAAGGGGCGGAGATTCCCCGCGAGATGCAGATGGAGGCAATCCAGAATGCAGACCTGCCAGAAGTGTTTAAGAGTCTCTTGACAGTGAATAATAACAGTGAGATTTATGAGCAGTTGGGGGTTGAGACGTTTGCGCAGTATGTGGGCGGCTTTATGGCAAAGCTGTTTATTGATATTGTATCCTTCCTGTGTACATTTCTGTTGGTGACCATTGTATTGAGGGCGATTGTGTTTGCTTTGGATATTGTGGCTGAGCTTCCGGGAATCGGGGTGGTCAACCATCTGGTGGGCGGACTCATGGGCGTGGTAGGCGCGCTGGTTATTGTTTGGATATTGTTTTTGATTATTACGTTATTGTTTACAATGCCAATCGGAAAGGAAATGTTCCGGATGATAGAGGCAAGCGGTTTCTTGCAGGTATTATATGATTATAATCCGGTTTTGAAGCTGGCGACGTTATTCAGATAATTTTGAAGCAAAAAGTAATCGTAACATACAGGGGCAAGGGTCTGGATGTTACGATTTTTTTGATTTTTGAATAGAGTCCGCCGGCCCCGAAGGGGTATGTATTATAGTGTGTCCTGGGTATGGGAAATTGTAGGGAAAAAGAAAATAAAAAATAATTGAAAAAAGGGGTTGACTTTTTAAATGGGAGGTGGTAATATTAATGACTGTCGCGGGTATGCGATGGAGTTTTCTGGAAAAGCATTGAAATAAAGGCTTTGAAAAAGAAAATAAAAAAGTTAAAAAAGTTGTTGACAAGCGACGAAAGATGTGATAATCTAATATAGCTGTCGCAAGAGAAACAACGAACAGCAAAGAACCTTGATAATTAAACAATAGACAACAACCCTGAAAATTTCTTAAGAGA
>CAJUBG010000055.1 GCA_910584575.1 uncultured Dorea sp. | reverse complement strand
TCTTACCAAAAAGGAGCCATTTCTTTCCAGAAACACAATTTATTTTACACTACCGATAAAATAATTATCTACCTCCTACCCGATTGTACACTATTCGATAGATAGAATATCAAGAAAGCCTGTCACCTCAAAAATTTCCATAATGGTTTCATTCACATGGCGTATTACCATACTCCCCTGCTTGTTCATTACCTTCTGCGCCGCCAACAGGACGCGCAGCCCTGCTGATGAAATGTAATCAAGCTTCCCAAAATCAAATGTGAGCTTCGTAATGTCATCATCAATGCTCTTAAGCTCTGCTTCAAGCTGGGGAGCTGTTGTCGTGTCAAGCCTTCCCTCTAAAGCTATCAGAAGACCATCGTTGTTATTTGTTTTTTCAATAGTCATGTTGTTTACCTCCGTTATTATTAAAATTAATCCGTCTTATTAAGGGCAATAATCAGGACATTAAGTCCCATATTGCGCGAGTAGTCAAATTTGTCGGCAAGGGATGAGATCATTTTAATGCCAAACGTCTCTTTTTCGCCCAAGTCCCCAGACATATTCAGATAATCGGAAGGGTCAAAGGCAGAGCCGTTATCACGCATACGTATAACGACAGAATCGGACTTATTCAAAATGAGCACGTCAAACCACTTCTTTTCTTCCGGCTTAAAAGCATGTTGTACAACATTACCGGCCATCTCCTCTATGCACAGAGAGATTTCATTCAACATTTTTTTGTCTATATTCCAGTTATTTTCTAACCGCAAAATGCCAGAGGATATATTCATCACTTCATCCATACTGTTGCCGATAGAAATTTCCAGCCTGTCTTTCAAAGCGCCGCCGAAATCATCCTCCAGAAGCATATAGGATGAAATTTTCAGGGAAAATCTTCTATTCTTTATGGAAACATATAATACAATTGTAATAAATGTAAATACTTCACCAAGAAGAAACGCAGTCCATACGCCCGTGCTGCCCATCGGTCTGATGAGCAGAAACGCCATAGCCACGGTAAATACCAGGCTTTGAAGCACGCAGATTAAAGTGGCCAGCCCCGTTTTTCGGGTACTTTGATAGAAATTCATCATAATCGTGTTTGTCAAGGCAATGGGCATTCCCACAGCGAACATCCGTATGGCTGTATTTGACATTTCCATAATAGCGGGCTCCGTAACCCCGAAAATTCCCACAAAAAATGACGGGAACAAAAGCAGTATGACAGCCCCTGCCACACACAGGGTCATTCCTATCCGAAGCGATGTCTTTAAAGTATCTTGAAGGGCGGTCCGGTCTTCTTCCCCATAGAACATGCCTGTCACCGGAATCGCTGCCTGCCCGATGCCGACAATCAATGCGCCTACGATATTATTTGCCTGTGTCCGGACATTCAGCGCCGTGACTGCACCTACACCGATAACAGTTACCATAAGATTATTCAGGATCATTACCTTAAGAGTATCGCTAATCCGGCTGATGGCCGTAGGCGCGCCGGTTACAATCATAGAGGACAGTTCTTTTCCGATTCCCTTTACCGCCGTCAGTTTCAGTGTATTGTATTTCCTGGTAAAATGCGAACAGCCCACCAAAACGGCAATGAAATAACTGATGGCCGTCGCCAGCGCCATACCGAGCATACCTTTATGCAATACAAGCACCATAATCAAATCCAATGTAATGTTACATACAGTCATAACAGCGATACACAGGATTGGCAGACGAGGCGAACCGTCAATACGGAAAAATCCCATCAGAGCCGTCATCATAAGCGTGGGAAGGGCGCCTAAAAAATAGCCATACAGATATTGGGTGGTCAGCTCTTTCAGCGTTCCCTGCGCACCCAGAATATCGGCAATCTGCGGCGCAAAAAGCAAGCCGGCAACTGTGAGAAGCACTCCCACAAGAAACGCAAACAGAATGGTAACAGTGAAAATACGGCACACCTGTTCCTTGTCGCCTCTGCCAAGGGCCTGGGAAGCCCTGGCAGTCCCTCCGCCGGAGCAAATATTTCCAAAGGCGGAAAACAGCAGGCTCACAGGTCCCACAACGCCCATTGCCCCCAATGCGTCCGAACCGAGAAAACATCCCACAATCATATTGTCAATCAACATCCCAACTGTCGCCGTCAATGCAGACAATATGGAAACAATCACAAAAGAACGATATAAATGCCGGACGATATAATCATTTTTCATTGGAATCTCCTCGTTTTTTCGCTGCTGCTGTCATGGCGTCCAGTACATTGTCCTGGGAAATTATGTAGCCCAAAAACTGCTTGATCTGTTCCAGATTGTCCACAACGCCGCACTGGTCAATCTCTAAAAGCGACATGTATGCCATTGCCACACGGTAAGAGATAAACAGCTCTAACTGCTCCCAATAATGTTCGTCACATTTCTTATTCAACTCATAACCCATCTTAAAATAGGGCAGGATGTCCTCGTAAAGCACTTTACGGCAGTCCTCGCCTGCTTTGTAGCCCATAAGGAAACATGCCTGGACAAAGCTGGCTACGTCGTACAGATAATGGGCATAGGTACAGCCGTCAAAATCGAACAGCCAGATATTATTTTCCTCCACAAAGAAGTTGTTAATATGAAAATCCCCATGGCAGATGCCATACCGCCCCAGTTCCTCCGGCAGATTGTTTACTTCCTCCTGAATGGCCTGAATCCTCTTTTCGATTTCAGGGGGCATATTTATTGCCACGCGGTTTTTTAATTCTTCAAAGGTATCCTTCATCCTCTTACGGCCATACTGGATTCCCAGTTCTCTTTCATTGGTGCTGACATGATGGATGGTTCCCAACAGGTCGCCCACACAGATAAAGAACATAGGCTTCATCTCGGTAGTCAGCTTGATGTTCCCTCGTGCTGTACGGAACATACTGGCGCGGTATAAGACGCCGTCAATCTCGAATTCCTCCAGAAGAATCCCGTTTAGCGACTCGTTCGGCTCACAGATCGTCTGTTTGAACGGTTTTAAGTCGTCTACCCACATCAGTTCGCTGAGAATCTCTTTTCTGCTCTTTTTAGGCGAGATACTCACGCGGATCATATATGGCCTTTCTGAAAAAATGAAAGCATAATTCTGCGTTGAAAAACGGCATACCGCCTCATCAATGTCTACTCCATACCGTTCCAACAAAATGTCGCGCATTTTCTTTTTTAATTCTTTGTTCAATGGACTAACTCCTTTCGTAACATGTAGACATTATACTATAAAATAATTATTCAGTCCAGAACGTATTGAACTGTATAGTACAAGGTTGCATAGATGTTGATATGTAAAAGCGGAAATTCTGTTGAAGAAAGTAGTGGCTTGCTAATTTTTATCTCGAATGTTAGTATAATAAAAGAGAAAGGGGCGGCTGTCATGATTGAGTGCATAGTTGTTGGAACAGGCGGGTTTATAGGTGCGGTCTTTAGATATTTAATAGGATTAGTTCCCTTGAAAGAAGGATATTTATTTCCAATTAAAACGTTTACGATAAATATTATGGGTTCTTTTATTATTGGAATTGTTGCTGCTTTAGCAATGAAATTAGAATTTTTGAATCCCAGAATAATACTATTCCTGAAGGTCGGGATATGCGGAGGTTTTACTACGTTTTCTTCTTTTGCATTGGAGACAGCAGATTTGATGAAAGAGGGGAAAATATATTTGGCAGTCATTTATACAGTATTGAGCGCTGTGTTTGGGGTATTGGCTGTATTCGCAGGTCAGGGGATCGTCGGAAAGTAAGTATTACAAATATTAAGATTGAGAAATAAAGGTGGATTATAAATTATGATAAACAGAGAGGATATGCTAGAGCTGACGAGACGGATGACTCCGGCCCGAACATCCATTACGAGGATAGCAGGGTGTTATGTAGACAAGGATGGAGAATTTGACGGAAGTTTTAATACCAATTTTTTGAAGCTTTCCGGTTCCGACAGAGCGAAAAATCTGAAGCTGGCAAAGACGGTGCCATTTTCAGATACGAATAAAAATCTGAAAAAATATGAGTTTAGACCAGAATCGCAGAAGCCAGGGGGTATGTGGCAGTTGCTTATGGCGATGAGGGAATGTGGATTGAAGAATGACGCACTGATGGATACTTTTTATGATGTGGTTATGGAACGCTGCCACATGGATTCTGAATATGCTATCCTGGTATTCCATGACCGCTATGATATTCCGGCGAAGGCAGCCGATAAGGAACGGTTGGGAGAATCGGAGGAAGTGTTTGAATATTTAATCTGCGTGATTTGTCCGCTTTCTGGGGAATATGAGTCGGGAGAACCAGAGTGCGGGTTTCTGTTTCCGGCATTCACAGACCGGAGTGGAGATTTGAACCATGTGAATGTTTATCAGAGGAAGCCGGACATACCCCACATGGAATTAATAAGAGAGATTTTAGGAGTGGAATGACTTTTGGAGGTTGGATATGTGGTTTGTTTTTGCATTGTTATCCGCAGTATTTGCGGCGCTTACCTCAATATTGGCGAAAATAGGTATCGAGGGTGTTAATTCCAATCTTGCGACAGCAATCAGGACAGTAGTTGTGGTAGTTATGGCATGGGGGATGGTATTTTTAACCCATACACAAAATGGAATATCGGAAATAAGCAGAAAAAGTTGGCTGTTTCTTATATTGTCAGGTTTAGCGACAGGAGGGTCTTGGCTGTGCTATTACAAAGCGTTACAATTAGGAGAGGCGTCTAAAGTTGTGCCGATTGATAAATTGAGTGTGGTTATAACACTGGTCTTAGCTTTTCTGTTTTTGCATGAGGATTTTACGGCGAAATCATTGCTTGGCTGTGTTTTGATTGGTGCAGGTACTCTGGTTATGGTGGTATAAAAAGAAAATATCTTAAAGAAGGAGATACATTTTCAATCAAGGTATTTATAAATGTGATATAATTTGCAGGAGAAAAGGTATTAAGAGAGTGAGGAATTATATATGGAGAGGCGTATCAGCAACAGCCGGATAAGATGGGAAAGAGATGGTCTGGGAAAACGGAACAGATACATAGATGGCATAGATGGTTTAAGGGCCATTGCGGTGTTAATGGTATTGGCATACCATCTTAAGCTTCCTTTTGCAAAAGGAGGGCTTCTTGGTGTAACTGTGTTTTTCGTGATATCCGGTTTTCTGATTACACGTATCCTTGTATCAGAATTGGACAATACATATACTGTGGATATCAAAAAATTCTGGATTAGGCGAATTCGGAGGCTACTGCCAGCGGTTTTGACGATGACGGTGGTGCTTATATTTGCTACTGCGATATTTAATAGGGTATTATTTACAAAGGCATGTACAGACCTGCTTTCTGTAATTTTCTGCTATAATAACTGGTGGCAAATTTTTAATCAGGTTTCGTATTTTGAAAATGCAGGTGCTCCATCGCCGCTTACGCATTGCTGGTCATTGGCGATTGAAGCACAATTTTATCTAATATACCCACTGTTGCTTATTTTCCTTGCCAGATTCAAGGAGAACAGAAAAGTGTCTGCCTTTGTGACGGCAATCCTTGCCGTGGTTTCTATGGGATTAATGTGGGTGCTGTTTGATCCGGCCAAAGATCCAAGCAGAGTTTACTATGGAACAGATACAAGGGCGTTTTCTCTGTTGTTCGGAGCATTTTTGGCTTTGGTGAAGAAGAACAGAAGAATTTCAAAGAGGGGACGTGTCCTATCTAATATAGTTGGGTGTATTTCACTTGTGGGGCTTATCTATATGATGATCGCTATTGACGGCTATGGCAGTTTTCTGTACAAAGGCGGACAGGGAATTGCGTCATTGCTTACGGTTCTGGTAATTTTCTCTGTTACAGATGAAAGCGGTTTGCTGAATAGGATTCTTGGCGTATATCCACTAAAATGGGTCGGAGATCGTTCTTACGGGATATATCTATGGCATTACCCGATCATACTACTGCTCAGTAATGGGGAGAAATTGGCATGGTGGGTGAACCTAATTGAGATTCTTCTGACAGTGCTGCTTGCGGGGGTGTCATACTATTTTATAGAAACACCTGTACGTAATGGGGTGATAGGGAAAAACATTGCTATTATAAGAAGCCACCCTGCAAGCAGACGAGAAAGGAGAAAACAAATCAGGACTCTGAAAAGATGCATGCATTTTGGAACTGTTTGTTTTGTTACAGGAGTAGGTGTGCTTTTCTGTGTAGCGTTTGTACCGAGGGAAAGTGCATTGAATAATATCGAGGAATTGGAGAAACAGGCAGAGGAGGTAAGCAAGATTGCTGATGAGAAATCTGCTGAGATAGAAATGTCAAGGAATGAAGGGGAGAATGCTGAGACCCAGAGAGAAAACCTTTCGGACGAAGAACTTTTGGAAAGCCTTAATTTGCTGTTGATAGGGGATTCTATTGCATTAGGGGCTGCCGATGAATTCTATGAAGTATTTCCGAACAGTATCTGTGATGCGGCTGTAAGCAGATATACAACAGAGAGTTATGCAATCTATGCTTCCTATGTAAATGAAAAGGGGTGGAATGGTGATGGTGTAATCTTTGCGCTGGGTTCTAATGGATTATTGTATGATTCTTTGGAGACGCTCAGAGAGATGGTCGGGGCAGACAGGCCATTTTTCGTGATTACGGCCAGAGCGCCGCATGTAAACTGGGAGGAATCGAACAACCAGGAGATATATGAATTCGCAGAATCTGCAGAAAATACCTATCTTGTAGACTGGTATAAGATCAGTGAAGGGCATAGTGAATATTTTATTGAGGACGGGACTCATCTATCTCCAGAGGGCGCTAAGGCATATATCAATAGTATAAAAGAAGTTGTTTTGGTCGTGAATAGGAATAATGATTGATATTTTTTACTATACGTAGTATAGTAAAAAGTAACAGACAGGATAGGCTGTCTGCGAAGATAGTATTTTTCAAAATTACTGCTTTATATGAAGTATAATTCTTAGCAGATGCAGTCTGCAATTTAGGAAAGGAGAGAAGTTCTGCAGAAGAAAAGACTGTGGAAAAGGTGGGTTTCATATGGAGAATCAATTAGTATGGAAGGAAGAGTACAATATCGGAGTAGACGTTATTGACAAGGAGCATCAGAGGCTGTTTAAGATTATTAACAAGCTGTTCGCATTTGGAAAAGAGGAGAAGAAAAGCCAGTGGGCGTGCCAGGAGGGAATCAAGTATTTTAAAGATCACGCAATGAAGCATTTTGCGGAGGAAGAAAAGTATATGACTTCTATTGGATATGCGGGTCTTGAGGTGCACAGGCATCTTCATGAGGGATTCCGCAGGAAGACGCTTCCTGCGCTTGAAAAAGAACTGGAACAGACGAATTATTCCGAAGATGCGGTTGACCATTTCTTAGGCGTCTGCGCCGGATGGCTGATTGGGCACACGTTGACGGAAGACCGTGCAATCACGGGAGAGGGAATAAGCAAATGGGTGGATCTTCTTCCGGACGAAGAACTTGAGGCTATGAAGAAGGTAATTCTTCAGTTAGTATATAATATGTTCAGGCTTGAATCCCATGTGGTCAGCGACACATACAGCGGAGAAAAGTTTGGGAGAGGGATATACTGCCGTCTGGTTTACGGTACTGAGCAGTCGGAAGAAGATAGAGAGATTTTTCTGGCATTTGAGGAAAGATTGTTGCTTAACACGGTAGGAAAGGTTATGGGGATAGAGACGAATAAGCTGGATACCATGTTGGTCAACGCAACCAGATTGACAGCGCAACAGTTTGTAAAGCGTGTTATGGAGCATCTGCCGGATGCCGAGGAATGTGAGATTAAGGAGGAGAATCTTCTCACCTATGAGCAGTTTCAGGATGTGTTCGAGAAAGAAAAGATGCAGGTGAGTCTGCTGTTTGATACAGGAAAAGGGTATTTTGCTTATTGTGTCATTGCACCCCATATGTTGGAGAAGGGGGCGGCAATTCCTATCGAGACGGATAACGCCATGGCTGAGATTGCCGATTATCTCAAGAAGCGAGATGTTCCGCAGAGACAGAAGATACTGATTGTGGATGATTCTATGACGATACGGCAGGGGATGAAGCAGCTTCTTTGTGAGGATTATGAGGTTGCGCTGGCAACTTCGGGAATGTCTGCAATCCGTGCTCTTTCACTGGATCGTCCGGATCTGGTGCTGTTGGATTATGAGATGCCTGTCTGTGACGGGAAACAGGTATTGGAGATGATTCGTTCAGAGGAGGATTTTGCAGATATTCCAATTATCTTCCTGACCGGCAGGACGGATCCGGAGACGGTGAGAAAGCTAGTATCTCTGAAGCCGGATGGATATCTGGCAAAATATCTGAAGATGGAAGAAATTAAGCATAAGATAGACGCTTATTTTGAAAAGAAAAAGGCTTGAGTAATACATAAAGGGGGATGCCGCGTCAGGGTAGTGCGGACATCCCCTTTCGTTATATAATATACGCTGAAACCGCTTCACAAACGAACACAACGGCGCAGCAAAGCGCGGCTATTCCCATCATATTGACGCCCCTCCACGCGGCGGCTATTCCTGCAAGCAATGCCAGGATTCCAGCAATCGGAATCTGGGGCGCAGTAATAATTGCAGGAAATGTCATGACAGCCAGTGTTACATAAGGCACATAATAAAGAAATGAACGTATCAGCGGATTCTTAATCTTCCCGCGTATCAGCGTCAGCGGCAGCACGCGTATCAGGCAGGATACTGCCGCTGCAACCAGTATGTAGATATAGATATTATGCGTCATGCTCAGCCACCTCCTTATCCGGCTCTGTTGGTACGGTATCTTCATCCTTTACTGGGAATAGTACGGCTGCAAGTCCGGCGATAATCACGGTAAGAAGGCTAATCTTCATACTGTCGGACATGCGGTCAAACAGAGGAATCCTGGATGCTGCAAAGCTTGCCGCAAAGCTTACAATTACAACTCCGCCGACAATTTTATTTGTCTTGGAGGCGGGGATAATGATTGCAATGAACATTCCGTACAGCGCCACGCTCAAAGCGCTGACAACGGACAAAGGCAGAACATTGCCGGCTACGATTCCTATGGCAGTACCCATAGCCCAGCTTGGCAGGGCAATAGCCATAGCGCCGTAGTTATAATAAGGGTTCAGCCTTCCGGTTCTGCCGATGCTGATTCCAAAAATCTCATCCGTAATTCCGAAGCCTACAAGAAATCTGTGTATAAGGGAGGTATCTGTATCAAATTTCTGGCTCAATGCGCAGCTCATCAGCAGATACCGTATATTTGTAACCAGAATGACAAAAGCCATCTCAATATAAGGCGCGTTCGCCAAAATCACGGTGAATTCGGCGTACTCTCCCGCAGAGGCATGGTTTAGCAGACTGGACAGAAAACCCTGCAAGGGGTCTAGTCCGGCTTTTTTGGCCACGATTCCCAGTGAAAATGCTACTGCGAAGTAACCTAAGGCAATGGGAATCCCGTCTCGTAACCCGTTCGTAAATGCATTCTTATTCCGATTCATTTTTCAATCCGTTTCTCATGTCAAAGTGACGGTAAACCTTTCCGTCTAGATTCTTCCATGTAAATACGCCGTCCTCCAGCATCATATAGCTGTGTTCGCTTCCGTCCTTCGGGATGGAGATGGACCCTGGATTAAGGTAGTATTTTCCTTGGAAAACCTCAGCCACAGGGACATGGGTGTGCCCGTGAAGCAGGATATCGCCGTCCCTTAACATTGGCGGATTGGCGGTATTATGAACATGTCCGTGTGTTGCAAAAATCATATGCCTTTGCTCGTACAGGATGCAGTAGTCGGCAAGAATTGGGAAATCAAGCACCATCTGATCTACGTCCGTGTCACAATTTCCCCGTACACACAGGATATCCTCCTTCATGTCGTTTAAAAGGTCTATGACCTCTTTGGGCGCATATCCTTTTGGCAGGTCATTTCTTGGGCCGTGATAGAGTATGTCGCCTAAAAGAAGCAGCTTGTCTGGCTGTTCTGCCTGATATCGCGCCAATAATTGCCTTAAATAGTAAGCGCTTCCGTGAATGTCAGATGCGATTAATATTTTCATGATAAATAAAGTCCTTTCTATAAAAATGGATTAAGCAATCGATATTTGTCGATTCCCCTCAAATAGTATAGCCTGTATGCGTGAGGGATTCAAGATTCAGTCTGAAAAAAACTTTGGATAATTTCTGTTCTTCTTGTATAATAGAAGTGGAAATGCAAAAGAGGGAGGGAGAATAATGGAGAGGGATACATCCAGTATGATTAGGCGCGCTGAACATTTTCAGATGATATTAATTGGAGAGGGCCTTGTAGTCGGAGGAATTGCGGGACTTGTCATCGTTCTTTACAGGATGTTTCTGGAATACGCAGGTAAATGGCTGAATATGATTCTGGAATTTTGCAAAGGGAAGCCTGTTCGGATTGCAGGATGGTTTTTGGCGCTTCTAATCCTGGCATGGTTGGTGGGAAAGCTTTTGAAGTACGAGCCAATGATATCAGGCAGCGGAATTCCGCAGCTTGAGGGGGAGATGGCGGGAAAACTGGATCAGAGATGGTGGCGGGTTCTTCCGGCAAAATTTCTTGGAGGCTTCCTCTGCCTTCTGGGAGGTCTGGCGCTAGGCAGAGAAGGCCCGTCCATCCAGTTGGGGGCAATGGTTGGAAAAGGCGTGTCCAAAGGAATGGAACGGGGAGTGACAGAGGAAAAGTACCTCCTGACCTGCGGCGCCAGCGCCGGACTTGCGGCGGCGTTCCATGCACCGCTGGCTGGCGTAATGTTCTCGTTGGAGGAAGTACATAAGAATTTTTCCGTGTCTGTGCTGGTGTCGGTTATGACCGCCTCCCTGTCGGCTGATTTCATTGCCTCCACGGTCATGGGAGTTGATTCTGTATTCCAGTTTCAGATTGTCAGGCCGCTGCCGCCGGAATATTACGGAATGATTGTGTTGTTAGGTATTATACTCGGTGTTCTTGGGGCATTCTATAACTGGTTTACATTAAAGGTGCAGTCCTTGTACCGCAATGCAAAGAGGTTAAGCGTGACGCAGAAGCTCATAATCCCATTTTTTTGTGCCGGCGTGCTTGGATTTACCATGCCGGAATTCCTTGGAAGCGGACATGCCCTCCTTGACTATCTGACGACGGAGGATGTTATGCTTGGAGCCATATTGTTTTTCCTGGTGGGAAGATTTGTCTTTTCAGCGGTCTGCTTCGGCTCTGGCGCGCCGGGGGGAATCTTCTTTCCGCTGTTGGTGTTAGGCGGATTTATCGGAGGCGCGTTTGCAACGGCGGGCGTACATTACATGGGACTGGATATGATGTATATCAATAATTTTGTGGTGCTTGCCATGGCAGGATATTTTGCGGCAATCGTGCGCGCGCCGCTGACGGGTATCATCTTGATTTTTGAGATGACCGGCTCGACGAGCCAGATGATGTCGCTGTCTATCGTGTCTGTGGCTGCGTACATTGTGGCAACCCTGCTTCGGTCAAAGCCCATCTATGAAAGCCTCCTGGAAAGGATACTGGAGCAGCAGGGAGGGGAAAAGGCTGTGGACCACGGCGAGAAGGTGCTTCAGAATTTTGTTGTGCTTCAAGGCTCAAGGCTTGAGGAGGCGCTGATAAAAGAGATTGAATGGCCGGCAAATTGTCTGATTGTGGCCATACAGAGGGGATCTGATGAGATTATTCCCAGAGGAGGTACGAAGCTTAAGACAGGGGATGTGATTGTGGCAATGACGAATGAGAGAGAAGTGGCGGCAGTACATGACCAGATGGAGAAGCTCTGCATGGAGGTGTTTTGAAAATAATCTTGAATATGCATTGACAGATTGGAATAATTTGTTATAATATATTTTACCAAGCAGCGGCGCGGACAGTGATGAGCTGTCCGCGAGGCAATCGCTTAGAAACAGGCTGGTAGTTCTTATCAGCTCTTGTGTTCCCTAAAATTTTCTATTAGTGTTCATTACGTGTTTCACCCAATACCATTTTTGTTTGACATATTCTTTAAGTTCTATAAAGAGTCTTACATTCTAATAATCAAAGGTTCAAATTCATTAATGAAACAAATCCCAAGGTTAAAAAATATATTTTGGAAAGGAGGCAAAAGGGTTCTGTCGGAGGGAATTACAGTGTGAAGTGATTGCAGATGCGTTTGCTTTGGAATCGTTTGGTTCAGAAAGGAGAGCAATGTATGGGAAGAAAGAAGAAGGGGCTTTCACTTTTATTGACACTGGTAATCTGTCTTTTGGTTGTGCTGCCCTGTGTGAGACGGGTGGATGCCTCGGATGTGGAGACGAATGGCCAGGAGGAAAAGGATTACCTGTTTCCGAGAGAGGGCTATGTCTGGGGGAAAGACTGTGAAAAGACGGATACTGGTAGAAGTGCCCGCGCCGGTGAGCAGGCGGGAGGACGTATGCGCCGGTCAGCGCCTGGTACGGAGGTGGTAATTCGGGCAGGGGCGGTTCATAACTATGGGGAATGGGGAACAAGCGAATTCTCGGTGACTGCCGGTTCAGAGCAATATCTGGGGTATTGCGCGCAGCCGACCTTGAGTCCGCCCAACGGGACTTACCGTGTCTCGGCGCTTAATAACGACATGATTAAAGCGGCATTGATGATCGCGCCTGGCGGCGACCCGCAGATGTATGAGCAATACGGAAAGACGATTTATATGGAGGAGAAAAACAATGTCTATGCCTACGCCCACGCGCTGATAGGCTTTCTGTACATGGGCTCGCTCAAAGGTCTGGGACCTTTTATGGTTGCAAATATACGGAGTATGGCGGAGGATCTTAGTCATTTGATGCAGGATACCGGATATGAGGCTTTCCAGAGCCGTTTAAGGCAGTACACGGCATATGTAATTAATACCGGAGATGACAAGTATCAGGATATCGTATGGCTGGAGGGGAATCCGGCGGGATATGCAAGGCTTAAGAAATCCTCGGCCAATACGCAGATTACAGACGGAAACAGTTGTTATAGCCTGGCAGGGGCACGGTACGGCGTGTTCCGTGACAATGGATGTACACAGCAGGCGGCGGTTCTGACTACGGATGCGGACGGGAATTCGGATACGGCGGCTCTTGATGAAGGAACGTATTATGTGAAGGAGATTACAGCGGCAAAAGGCTATGCCCTGGATTTAGAGGTATATCCGATTCAGGTTACGGCGGGGCAGACGGCAGAGCTAAAGGTCAGTGACGAGCCGGTTATTGCGCCGCCACCCGTAATCTACAAGGTGGATCGGGAGACAAAGGGAATGGATGCCCTTGGCGCGGCATCCCTTGAGAATACCCAATTTCGGGTAAATTTTTACAATGGTTACTATACCAGGGAGAATCTTCCGGCGAAGGCAGACAGGTCATGGGTAATCAGAGGCGGCGCTTTGGAGGGTGGACTGCCTCTTGGAACCCTGAGTGTGGAGGAAATACAGGCGCCGTCCGGTTATCAGCTTGACAGCTCTTATATGGACGGTTCAGGGAATTTTGGGACGGAAAAGCTCCATGTCGCTCGGATTATCCAGAACGGCAATCAGGGAATGGTGGAGGACGGCACAGAATACAGGGTTGCAGACAGTGTAATCCGCGGAGATGTGGAATTGACCAAGATTGATAAGAACACCCAAAGACCCATTGCCGGCGTGCCGTTTCGGATTACGTCTAAGACGACGAAGGAATCCCATGTGATTATGACGGATGAGAACGGACATTATTCTTCGAGCTCGGCTTATGCGGCCCACAGTTATAAGACAAACGGCGGGAAGGCAGGCAACGGCCTGTGGTTCGGGCTTAATGCAGACGGCGGGAGTGTTCCTGTGGATGATGGGGCAGGCGCGCTTCCTTATGATACATATACCATTGAAGAATTGAAATGCAGCGCCAATGAGGGGAAATTTCTCTATTCTGGTTCCTTTACTGTCACAAGGGCGAACTACATTGTCAGTCTGGGAAATGTGGAGAATGCAGATGTTGCCATTGAAACCACGGCTAAGGATGAGGCCACAGGCACCCATTATGCCTTGGCAGAGGATGTGACGTTGATTGATACGGTTTCTTATATCGGCTTACAAAAAGACAAAACTTATCGTCTGGTGGGAACGCTGATGAACCGAGCCACAGGGCGCGAGGCGACGGATAAAGACGGCAATCCTGTTACAGTGACAAAGACCTTCTCTCCAAAAGACTCTAATGGGTCGGTTGAGGTGGAGTTTACCTTTGACGCCTCCAGGCTTAAGGGAAAGGATGTGGTGGTATATGAAGAATTGTACCTTGGCGATGAAAAGCTGGCTGAACATGCGGACATCAACGACGATTCCCAGACCATCCATTTTCCTGCCATAGGGACAAGGGCGGTTGATTATCAGACAGGCAGCGGGATGGCAAAGGCAGAGGAGGATATGGTCATTGTGGATACAGTGTCTTATGAAAATCTGCGTGCCGGACGGAAATATAAGATTACCGGTATCTTGATGGATAAAGAGACCGGACGGGCGGTGCTTGACGACCATGGGAGTAAGATTGAAGCCGAGACAACATTTACCGCAAAGACGGCAAGTGGAACGGTTGAAGTCATATTCCGCTTTTCGGGGAGAGGGCTTTCTGGGAAGACGCTGGTAGCCTTTGAAACTCTAAAGAAGGATAACAAGGAATATGCAGTACACCATGATATTACGGACGAGGCGCAGACAGTTTCTATTCCGAAGATTGGCACCACAGTGTCGGACAATGACACGAAGTCGCATATTTCCTGTGCGGCTTCACAGGTGACGCTGACTGACGAGGTAAAGTATGAGAAGCTTCAGGTGGGAAAGGAATATCTGCTGAAAGGAACGCTGGTGAACCCAAAGACGAAGAAGGCGGCGACAGATGCCGGCGGGACTCCCATCACCGCCCAGTCAAGGTTTATACCGTCAGAGGAAAACGGAAGTGTGGAGGTGACGTTCCATTTTGACGGAAGCCGGCTTGCGGGAGAGACATTGGTTGTGTTTGAAGAACTTCTGTATGGCGGGAAAGTAATTGCAGAGCATAAGGACACAGAAGACGAGGGACAGACGGTTTATTTTCCTTCTATCAAAACAGAAGCGTCAGACAAGGAGACGGGAAAAGGGATTTCCTATGCGGAGGAGAGGGTGATAATTGAGGATGTGGTGCATTATGAGAATCTGATTCCTGGAAAAAAGTATACAGTACAGGGAGTTCTGAAGGATCAGGACGACGGAGAGTCGCTTAGGGATGCCAAGGGGAAAGAAATTACGGCAAAGAAGGAATTTACGGCAAAGGACGCCGAGGGAGATGTGACCGTGGTGTTTGAGTTCGACGGGAGTTTGCTTGCGGGAAAGACGGCGGTTGCATTTGAAGAATTGTTTACAGAGAAGAAGCGTATAGCCGTTCATGCGGATATTCATGACGAGGCGCAGACCATAGAGTTTCCCAAAATCAGGACTCAGGCAGCAGACCCCAGGACGGGAATTAACCTTACCATGGCATCCGATGAGATTACGGTGGTGGACAGGGTTTCTTATGAACATCTGATTCCAGGATGTGGGTATCGCCTGAAGGGTATGCTGATGGAGAAAAGTACAGGAGAGCCTGCGGTTGATTCTAAGGGAAGGAGGCTTCAGGCGGATACGGAATTTGTAGCAAAGGGGAATGAGGGAACTGTGGAATTGGAGTTTCGTTTTTCCGGAAAAGATATGGAGAGCCGTACCTTTGTAGTGTTTGAAGAACTTTCCATAGAAAAGTCATGGTTCAAGGAGGCGACGGTTGCGGTACATAAAGATATCAGAGACGAGGCGCAGACCATCTATATCCCGAAGCTTGGCACGGCTGTCCGTGATCAGGCTACCGGAATGAGGATGGCAAAGGCGGATTCTGAGGTAACTCTGATTGATGAGGTAAAGTATGAGAATCTTCTGCCAGGAAAGGAGTATGTAATCCAAGGGACGCTGATGGATGCCAGGACAAAGAAGGCGGCGGCAGACGGGAAGGGAAAACCGATTACCGCACAGGCGGTATTTACACCTGTAAAAAAGGATGGAAGCATAGACGTTGAATTCCGGTTTGACGGAAGCGGGCTTTCCGGAGAGACGGTGGTAGTCTATGAGGAATTGCTGTATCAGAACCATAGAATCGCAGAGCATAAGAACTTGGAGGATGAAAAACAGACTGTCCATTTTCCATTTATAGCCACGACTGCCGAGGATACTAAGACAGGGGAACGCATTTCGTTTGCAGAAGAACAGGTGATGATTGAAGATGTGGTACATTATGAAAACCTGATTTCAGGCAAGAAGTACAGGATAGAGGGAACGCTGATAGATAAGTCAACGGGCGAGCCTTTAAGGGATGCCGAAGGAAATGAGATTAGGGCAGAGAAGGAATTTACGGCAAAGGACGCCGAAGGAGACGAGACGGTAGTATTTGAATTCGACGGAAGTATTCTGGCCGGAAAGGTGACGGTAGCGTTTGAGGAGTTGTTTACGGAGAAAAAGAGTATTGCGGTTCATGCGGATATTGAGGATATGCCCCAGACGGTAAAATTTCCCAGAATCCAGACCCAGGCGGTTGACAAGGAAACCGGAACGAATATGGCGATGGCATCTGAGGAGGCGGTAATAGTAGATACTGTATCCTACTGGAATCTGATACCGAAGCATCAATATCATCTGGAAGGGACCTTGATGGATTTGGAGACGAAGGAAACAGCAGTGGATGCAGACGGGAATGAGCTTCATGCAGATATGGCTTTTGTGCCTGAGAAAGAAGACGGCGAAGTGGAATTGACATTCCGTTTTTCCGGGAAGGGACTGGAAGGGCATACGTTTGTGGTGTTCGAGGAGTTGTCTATGGAGAAGTCCTGGTTTCAGGAGGAGACGGTTGCGGTTCATAAGGATTTAGAGGATGAGGCCCAGACCGTCCATATACCCAAGGTCTGGACTACGGCGTTGGATGATGAGACCCTGACACATCAGGCACAGGCAGACGGTGAGGTTGGCGTTACGGATATGGTCTTTTACTCTAATGTTCTGGCCGGAAATGAATATACAGTGAAGGGTGTTCTTATGGACCACGATACAGGAGAACAGCTTAAGGATGACCAGGGAGAGACGGTTACGGCGGAAACAACGTTTGTGGCTGAGGAAACCGAAGGGGAGGTTCCGGTAGAGTTTTCTCTGAGTGGCAGCTCCCTTAAGGGAAAAACGGCGGTGATTTATGAGACGCTTGAGTATGAGGGGACGCCGGTTGCCAACCATGAGGATTTGGAGGAGACGAAGCAGAGCATCTATTTTCCGGCCATCAAGACGAGCGCAAAGGATCAGGCGGATGATGACAAGGAGTTGATTATCAAGGATGTAGTGACGATCAGGGACAGGGTAGAGTATCAGAACTTGATTCCGGATACGGAATATAGGATAGAAGGTACGGTTATGGATAAAAAGACGGGCGAGGCATTAGTGGTTGACGGCGCGCCAGTAAGGGCAGAACGGATATTTAAGCCGGAGAAGCCTTCAGGGAAGGTTGATGTAGACTTTACTTTTCAGAGTAAAGGTCTGGAGGAAAAGGAGTTGGTGGTATTCGAGAAGCTTTATATGGCAGAGAATGAGACAGAGGTGGCGGTCCATGAAGATTTGGAGGATCAGGATCAGACTGTGAGGCTGGTAAGAGAGCCAAGCCCGCCAAGACGGGTAAAGACGGGAGACGGTTACGGTGGTAAAGTTTACCTCTATCTGACATTGGCCTTGGTAAGCTGCGGAGGCATGGCGCTTAGTAACAGGAAGAAGAATTTTTTTAATTGGAAGTAATTCATTGTAGACATAAGAGGAAACTTAAAGTACAATAGTGGATGTGATAAAACGAAAAAACAGAGTCCACTCTACTTTAAGAAAGGATGAAGGAAGATGAGTAACCTTACAGAGATCAGATGGCATGGCCGCGGCGGCCAGGGTGCCAAGACTGCTGCTCTGCTTCTTGCAGATGTGGCGTTCCAGACGGGAAAATATGTTCAGGGTTTCCCAGAGTACGGACCAGAACGGATGGGTGCGCCGATTACGGCTTACAACCGGATCAGCGACACCCAGATTCGCGTACATTCCAATATCTACGATCCCCAGTATGTGGTCGTTGTAGATGAATCGCTTTTGGAGGCTGTTGACGTGACCAGCGGTCTTAAAAAGGACGGTGCGATTCTTATCAATACATCGCGCCCAAAGGAGGAGATTATCCCGCATTTGAAGGGATATGAAGGAAAAGTCTACACCATCGATGCCCATAAGGTATCCATGGCTGCCATGGGAAAGTATTTCCCCAACACACCGCTTCTGGCGGCAATCGTGAAGGTGGCAGAGGTTATGGACGAGGATACATTTTTAAGAGAGATGCGCGCATCCTTTTCCCATAAGTTTGCCAGCAAGCCGGAGGTAATCGACGGCAACATGGAGGCTCTTAAGATGGCGCTTGAGGAGGTGCGGTAATGGCTACGGATATTACGAAATTAGGTGTGAAAGCAACATGGAGGGACTTAACGGAGGGCATGGTGATTGCCGGTGCAGGGACATCGAAGGATTTCAACACAGGCGAGTGGTCCACGGATAAGCCGGTATTCATAGAGGAGAAATGTAAACAGTGCCTACTGTGTACGCCTGTCTGTCCGGACAGTTGTATTCCGGTAAAAGACGGAAAAAGAGGCGAATTCGACTATGAGCATTGTAAGGGCTGCGGCATCTGTGTAAAGGCATGTCCATTCAATGCAATCACAATGGAAGGGGTGGAGTAAGATGGGAAAAAGAGACCGTTTATCAGGAAATGAAGCGATTGCAATTGCGTTAAGACAGATTAATCCGGATGTATTTCCGGCGTTCCCCATTACCCCCTCCACGGAGATTCCCCAGTATTTCGCGTCATTTGTGGCAAATGGACAGGTTGACACGGAATTTATCCCGGTGGAGAGCGAGCACAGCTCTATGAGTGCGGCGATTGGCGCGTCGGCAGCAGGGGCAAGAAGCCTGACGGCAACCTCCTCCTGCGGGCTTGCCTATATGTGGGAGGAGTTGTACATAGCGGCCTCCAACCGTCTGCCGCTTGCGCTTGCGCTGGTGAACCGTGCATTGTCGGGGCCGATTAATATTAACTGTGACCATTCAGACAGCATGGGCGCCAGAGATGCGGGATGGATTCAGATTTATGCGGAGAATAACCAGGAAGCCTATGATAATATGGTGCAGGCATTCCGTATCTCTGAGCATAAGGATGTAAGGCTTCCGATTATGATTTGCCAGGACGGTTTTATTACAAGCCATGCCGTAGAGAATATGGAATTGTTGGAGGATGAGCAGGTAAAGGAATTTGTCGGGGAATATGAGCCTGAGAATTATCTGTTGAATCCGGACTGCCCCATGGCGGTGGGCCCTTATTCAATTACTGACTATTATATGGAAGCAAAGCGTAACCAGGCAGAGGGTATGAAGCATGTGGAGGAGGTTGTGCTTAAGGTTGCCAGGGAATTCGCGGAGATTTCCGGCAGAGAGTATGGTTTATTTGAGGCGTATTGCATGGAGGACGCGGAATATGCGGTTGTCATGCTCGGCTCAGCGGCGGGTACGACAAAGGATGCCATTGACGCCTTAAGAGCTCAGGGAGAGAAGGCCGGACTTTTAAAGCTTCGCCTCTACCGTCCGTTCCCGGCAGAAGCCATTGCAGAAGCACTCTCAGGGGTCAAGGCGGTTGCTGTTATGGACCGCGCGGAGGGCTATACGAACCACGGAGGTCCCCTTGGCGCTGACGTGATGTCCGCGCTTTACAGGGCAAGGTCTAAGGCTTTGGCAGTAAATTATATCTATGGGCTTGGCGGGCGCGATGTGCGCGTGGAGGACATGGAGGGTGTATTTGCAGTCCTGAAACAGATAGCTAGGGATGGCGATGCAGGAGAGACTTACCGCTATCTGGGAATCAGAGAATAGGGGGGACAAAAGATGGGCTATAATTTCAAAGAGACGATGAGCAAACCGGAACGTCTGGCGCCAGGCCATAGAATGTGCGCTGGCTGCGGCGGCACTATTGCGGTAAGAAATGTTCTGCGGGGACTTCGCAAGGGGGATAAGGCCGTAATCGGAAATGCCACAGGATGTCTTGAGGTATCTACCTTTACCTACCCATATACAGCATGGGAGGACAGCTATATCCACAATGCGTTTGAAAATGCAGGCGCAACCTTAAGCGGTGTGGAGGGTGCATACAAGGCTCTCAAAAGAAAAGGAAAATTAGACGAGACGTACAAGTTTATAACATTCGGCGGAGACGGAGGAACCTATGATATCGGTTTTCAGTCCTTGTCCGGCGCCATGGAGAGAAATACGGATATGGTGTATGTCTGCTATGATAACGGCGCGTATATGAATACAGGAATCCAGCGTTCCTCAGCGACGCCTATGTATGCAGATACTACAACCACTCCGGTAGGGAGTGAAAGCAACGGAAAGCCCCAGAACAGAAAGGATTTGGCGGCGATTATTGCGGCTCATGACATTCCTTATGTGGCGCAGACTACGTTTATCCAGAACTTTAAAGATCTTCATGTAAAGTCTGAGAAGGCAATCTATACGCCTGGGGCGGCGTTTTTGAATATCATGGCGCCTTGCCCGAGAGGGTGGAGATATCACACGCCGGATATTATGGAAATCTGTAAGCTAGGCGTGGAAACCTGTTACTGGCCGTTATTCGAGGTGGTGGAGGGCAAGTGGATTCTGAACTATGAGCCAAAGAAGAAGCTGCCGATTGAAGACTTCCTGAAGCCTCAGGGACGTTTTAAACATTTATTTAAGAAAGGAAACGAATATCTGATTGAAGAATTCCAGAAGGAAGTGGACCGCAGATGGGAAGAACTTAAGTTCAGATGTTCCAGAGGATAGACAAGGGTGAAAAGAGAAAAGTTCGGGTCGCGTATGGGTTTCATACTTGTATCAGCCGGATGCGCGATTGGAATCGGAAATGTATGGAAGTTCCCCTATATGTGCGGGGAGTTTGGAGGCGCCGCGTTCATTCTCATCTATCTGGCATTTCTGTTAATTATGGGGATACCAGTCATGGTCTGTGAGTTTGCCGTGGGGAGAGGAAGCCGCCGGAGTGTGGCGGCTAGCTTCGAGAAGCTTGAGCCGGTGGGGACACGCTGGCATATGACGAAGTGGATTGGCGTAATCGGGTGCTATCTGCTTATGATGTTTTACACAACGGTGGGCGGCTGGATGATGTATTACTGTTACCGCAGCATCAAGGGAGAATTCGTGGGCGCGGTATCTGAGACGGTGGCAGCAGGCTTTACGGACATGCTAGGCAATGTGCCGGTTATGACATTCTGGACCGTGTTGATTTGTATTTTGGGTTTTGCAGTCTGTTACTTTGGGATACAGAAGGGGATTGAGCGAGTTTCTAAGATTATGATGTCTGCCCTTCTGCTCATCATGGTAGCGTTGGCAGTTCACTCTGTATTTTTAGAGGGTGCGGGAGAAGGGGTTCGCTTCTATCTTGTTCCGGATTTTGCTGCAATGAAGGAGATTGGAATTGGAAATGTAATCTTTGGCGCAATGAGTCAGGCATTTTTCACCCTCTCTATTGGAATCGGCGCGATGCTCATCTTCGGCAGTTATATCGGGAGAGAACGAAGTCTGACAGGAGAAGCAGTCAGTATTACGGCGTTGGATACATTCGTGGCGCTGATGGCGGGCTTTATCATTATCCCGTCCTGCTTTGCCTTTGGCATTGAGCCAGGGGCGGGGCCAAGCCTGATATTTATTACAATTCCGAATATATTTGCACAGATGCCAGGCGGACGGGTATGGGGAGCGCTGTTTTTCCTGTTTTTAACCTTTGCGGCATTTACGACGATTGTGGCTGTGTTTGAGAATATTATTTCATTTGCCATTGACCTGCTTGGCTGGTCCAGAAGTAAGAGTGTGCTGGTGAATGTTGTTCTGCTGATTGTCTTAAGTATGCCCTGTGTACTGGGCTTCAATATGCTGGCAGGGTTTGAGCCGTTGGGCGCAGGTACGAATATCATGGATCTTGAGGACTTTATTGTGTCTAATAACCTGCTTCCCCTTGGAAGTCTGGGATATGTGCTGTTCTGCACCAGAAGGAATGGATGGGGATGGGAGGATTTCCTTGAGGAAGCCAATGCCGGAGAGGGAATCGGTTTCCCAAAGGGATTAAAAGGATATGTATCATATGTGCTTCCCTTGATTATCATTGTAATCTATCTGAAGGGGTATTACGATAAATTCGTCGGACAGGGAACGGCGGCGCTGGCGGGATGGATGGCAGCGGCGGTTCTGTTTCTTGGCTTCGTGCTATTTTGTGCAGGAACAAAATCCTCAAAGATGTAGAAGATAATTGACACTTTTTCTCTAAATGTTTATGATATAAAAAGAGAATATGTAAGACATATTAGGAGGTACATTATGAGGTATGAGATTAAGGGCGAGACGCTTCCGGTTGTCATCTGCCAGCTAGAAGGCGGAGAGAAGATGATTACAGAGGGCGGCGGCATGTCGTGGATGTCTCCGAACATGCTGATGGAGACGACGACCAACGGCGGAATCGGGAAGGCGTTTGGAAGGATGTTTTCGGGGGAGAAGATGTTCCAGAACATCTATACGGCGCAGGGCGGCAGCGGAATGATTGCGTTTGCCTCCAGTTTTCCAGGCTCTATCAAGGCGTATGAGATTGGACCAGGGCAGGAGATGATTTTCCAGAAAAGCGCTTTTCTTGCCGGAGAAGCAGGGGTGCAGTTGTCTGTCTTTTTCAATAAGAAGTTCAGTTCAGGCTTGTTCGGCGGAGAAGGCTTCATTATGCAGAAGATTAGCGGCTATGGAACGGTGTTTGCAGAGTTTGACGGACATGTGGTGGAATATGAGCTTCAGCCAGGGCAGCAGATCGTTGTAGATACGGGACATCTTGCGGCAATGACGGCTACCTGCCAGATGGAGATTAGGAGTGTGCCAGGAGTGAAGAACATGTTGTTCGGCGGAGAAGGGCTGTTTAATACGGTAATTAGCGGGCCTGGAAGGGTATGGCTTCAGACGATGCCAATCAGTAACGTGGCGGGAATATTAAGACCTTATATGCCGTCCGGTTCATAGGTGGCCAGATGAAGATTGATATCCCTGGATATAAGATTTTGGACCTTACATATCTGGTGCTGGATTACAATGGAACGATTGCCGTAGACGGAGACATACCGGAGGATATGCGCGTATGCCTTAAGAAGCTGGCAGAAAGGTTCAAAATCTATGTGGTAACTGCGGATACACACGGAAATGCGAGGGCAAAATGTGCAGATTTACCGGTACAAATCTGTACATTTCCTTCGGCGGATGCTGCACATGCCAAAAAAGAGATTGTGGAAAAGCTTGGTTGTGACAGGTGTGTATGTGTGGGAAACGGAAGAAACGATGTGCTTATGTGCCGGATTGCCGGACTGTCCATTGCGGTTATGGACACGGAAGGCATGTACGCCAGGCTGACGGCAGAAGCCGATGTATGTGTAAGGTCTATGCAAGAAGGACTTGGGCTGTTGATGAACGAGAAACGCCTGATTGCTACTTTGCGAGGATAAAATACGAAAACTAAAATCCACTGTACGAATCGTCTATTCAGTACAGTGGATTTTAAAATTCTGTATCCATCGGATGATACCTCACTTTTCTTATATTATTCTTTGAATTTAGAAATTAATGTTTTTGGTGGTCTGTCCTCCTTTTCTTTTGATGTCATTATAATATCACGCTATACAGGATATGTCAATAGGTAATCAGAAAAAAATATAAAAATTTATAAAAAGACTGATAAATAAACGCAAATAAAGATGATATACTGATTTTTAAGTATCCTTTTTGGGTGGTGCAATGCTCTGTAAGAGCTTAACAAGCTCTGCCGGCGTTTCTTTCGAGCCATTTGAGGACCAGGAGATATAGAGGTTATACAGCGCGCCGGCAAAAGCCTGTAAGCCATAATAGGTTTCCATCCCATCCTCTGGTTTATACCAGGCTTCGAGTATATATTTACTGATGGCGGTTAGGAGAAGATGTCCAAGGCCGCTTTTGAACAGGCTGTCAAGGAATTCCTTGTGTTTCTCGAAGTAGGAGAAACAGTGGAACAGGTTGGCGGAATCGAAAATCTGTTTATCCAGTGAAAGCTCGCGGGCTTCTCTTTGGTAATCGGCTAATGCCTCGTCGAGATAGGCAGAAAAGATATCCTCCTTAGACTGGTAATTCCGATAATAGGTCATCCTTGATACGCCGGCTCTTTGAGTCAGCTCAGAAATGGATATGGCTGACAGAGGTTTTTCTTTTAATAACTGCATCAGAGCAGTAACGATACATTCGCGGGCTAACTTGTTTGCCTGATTTTTTCTTTCGGTACTCATGAACAAAATCCCCTTGTTTGTCACAGTTGTGTGTTAAGATATTGAATTTTAAGTTTTAAAGTGTTACAATTTGTCACACTTGATTATAGACAATTATGTTACAAATTTCAAGAGAAATGGTTGGGTTGCCAGGAGGAATTGCGGGATGAAGACAGCGATTATGACAGACAGTAACAGTGGAATCACAAAGAGCGAAGCAGAGAAATTAGGAATTTTTTCACTTCCCATGCCGGTAATCATCGATGAAGTGATTTGTTATGAGGGAGTAGATCTTACACAGGAAATGTTTTACAGCAGCCTGACAGGAGGAAAGGATGTATCCACGTCCCAACCGTCGCCGGGCGAGGTCATGGGAATGTGGGATGAGATTCTTGAGAGTGGATATGACGAGATTGTACATATTCCCATGTCCAGCGGTTTGAGTAATTCCTGTGAATCAGCGATTTCTCTTGCGTCTGAATATGAGGGAAAAGTAGAGGTGGTGGATAATCACAGGATTTCCGTGACGCTTCGGGAGTCGGTGTTAGAGGCAAAAGAGCTTGCAGACAGCGGGAGGTCTGCAAGGGAGATTAAAAGAGAATTGGAGGAGAGGGCATATGAGGCCAGCATCTATATAGCTGTTGATACGCTGGAATTCCTGAAAAAAGGAGGAAGGGTAACGCCTGCCGCAGCCGCTTTGGGCGCGGTGCTGAATATTAAGCCAGTGCTTACAATACAGGGAGAACGGCTGGATGCATTTGCCAAAGTGCGTGGAATGAAAAAGTGTAAGCATAAGATGGTGGAGGCATTGAAAAATGATCTGGCGACCCGATTCAAGGACGTGGATATGAGCCGGGTTGTGATTGGCGCCGCCGGTGCGGGACTTGGCGCTAATGAGGAGAAAGAATGGACGGATACCTTGCGGGAGACGTTTCCGCAGGCAACGGTCTACTATAATCCCTTGTCTTTCAGTATCGGAAGTCATACCGGCCCTGGGGCAGTAGGGACAGCGATCAGCATTAGAAAAAGTATTGGTAACTCTATATAAATTGACTATAATGCACTTAACAGGATAGCCGGAAGGTGGCTGCAACTTACCCGACCCGGCGAAATATTAATTAGCTAAGAATAGCCGTTCATTTGTCGAAGAACAGGACGGCTATTTCTTATGTTGTATATAATCCAGAATCGCTATCAGAATATTTGAGAAATATTGGCGAATTGTGAAGTAATGTTGCTATTATCAAAAAAGATGCTATAATGGTTAGAAAAGAACATTTGAAAATAGAAAGACGATATCAAAAAAGCTAAGAATAAATATCATCCTTAGCTTTGGGTAAGAAGCAGATAACGGGAATCGAACCCGCCTCTCCAGCTTGGGAAGCTAGCATTCTACCAATGAACTATATCTGCATGTCAGTGATTATAGCACTTATCTTTTGAAAAAGCAATCATTTTTCCAAATTAAGAAAAAATTCATAATTTCTATCGAAAATGTTTGGATTTCTAACTTATAATGATGAAAGATATACTAGGAGGATTCTATGGACAGAGTAATAGAAGTAAAAAGTCTTTATAAGTTGTACCGAGTAGGCGACGAGGTTGTGCGGGCGTTGGACGGTGTGGAGTTCGAGATTTTTAAGGGAGAGTTCTGTGCGATTGTAGGTACGTCGGGGTCCGGCAAGTCTACGCTTCTGAATATGCTTGCAGGGCTTGAAAAGCCGACCAGAGGAAGCGTGGTAATCGCGGGTCAGCACATCGAGAATCTGACGGAGGAGCAGTTGGTCCGGTTCAGGCGGGAGAATGTAGGATTTATCTTTCAGTCCTTTCATCTGCTCGGAACTATGAATGCCGTGGAGAATGTAGCGCTGCCCTTGAGCTTCAGGGGAGTGCCCAGGGATGTGCGGATGCGCAAGGCGGATAAGATGCTGGACTTGGTGAAGCTTAAGAAGCACAAGAAGCATCTGCCGAATCAGATGTCCGGAGGACAGCAGCAGAGAGTAGGCGTGGCGAGGGCGCTGGTGGTGGACCCTAAGATTATTTTTGCGGATGAGCCCACAGGGAATCTAGATTCCCACACATCAGAGGAGGTCATGCGGCTGATGCAGCAGGTGGTGCGTGAGCAGAAAAAAACCCTTGTCATGGTTACCCATGACGCGCATCTGGCGACTTATGCAGACAGAGTCTTTCATATCCGGGACGGGAAGATTCTTAAGATTGAAGATAACCGGA
>CAJUBG010000054.1 GCA_910584575.1 uncultured Dorea sp. | reverse complement strand
GGCTGCTTTAGCAGCACATCGAACCTACCGGCTTTAGCCGGTAGTGGTTCAGTTGGCATATATTGAACGATTAGACGGTGCGCTTGACGCGTATTTCCGAGGAGTGTTTATGGATGAAGAACTTTATAGCCTGAAACGATAGAAAAATATGTTCGGGATTGTGTTTTGTTATAGGATGCACTATACTTAAATGCAAGGATTCTAAAAGGCAGTCGCCTTTTATATTCTCACAGACATTTCGTCTGAGGATTACCTAATTATATATTATGTATATGGTGATATGTTTGCAAAACCTCAACAGGAAGGGGGAAATGGCATGGAGAAGGTACAGGGCAGTATGGAGGTGCTCAGTGCCATGCAGATTACAGCAGATACAAACGGGCTGGATATTCAGACTAAGACAATCCTGCAGTATGCGGAGGTGTTGGCAGTTATCCTTAAGGGGACGGTTCCCGAATATAAAGGTTACGCTTTACAGGAGATTATGGAATTTATAGAGGCGGAATCTATTACCAGGACTATGGAGGTTTCGCCTGGAAGAACCAATACGGAAATCAGAGGTGAGAATACAGAGTTCTCCCATTTAAACGAGAAAACAACTCGTTTTGATTTGGCGTTTCGCGCCAGAAATCCATTACTTTCCACAGAAGATATACAGATTAATCTGCATTTTGATATAGAACCGCAAAAAACTTATGCGCCGGGGTATCCGATTGAAAAGAGGGGGATATATTATCTTGCCCGTCGGTTGTCGTCTCAGTTGTCTTTGATTTTGAATGAAACAGATTACTCAAAGCTTGCGAAATGTTATAGTATTTGGATTTGTCGGGATCAGATCCCGCCGGAGGAACGTTATAGTATATCAATCTATGAGATGGTAAACACAAAAAACACAGTGCCTAATTCTGTGGCTAAAGAAAATTATGATTTGCTGACATTAGTGGTTATCAAATTGGGTGATGAGGTGTATAATGGGGGCAGGGAGGACGAAGGATACGACCTTTTACGTTTTTTGAATGCAATTATGTATCCGCATAAAGAGGAGTTTATGTCTACCGTGACGGAGTACATTGATTATTCTGAGAATGCGGAATTGTGGAAGGAGGTAACGCGTGTGAGCAGTCTGGAACAGGTTATCTTTGAGGGGGCAATAACCGATGCCAAAAAGCTTGTGGCAAAGGAGATGCAAAAAGCTTGGGAAGAATTGGATATTGCAAGAAGAAAGGTGTATGCGGACAGAGAGAAAGTGCGGGAAGAAAGAAGAAAAGTGTACGCGGATAGAGAGAAAGTGTGCATGGATAGAGAGAAAGTGTGCGAAGATAGAAAAAAGGTGTATGCGGACAGAGAGAAAGTGCGGGAAGAAAGAAGAAAAGTGTACGCGGATAGAGAGAAAGTGTGCGAAGATAGAAAAAAGGTGTATACGGATAAAGAGAAAGTGCGGGAAGAAAGAAGAAAAGTGTACGCGGATAAAGAGAAAGTGCGGGAAGAAAGAAAAAAAGTGTACGAAGCAAGAGACGAAGCATATGAAGTCATGGAGAAGGGAATACAGGCTATTATCCTGGATAATCTGGAGGGCGAAGTGCCTAAAGAGAAAATTATTCTGAAGCTTCAAAAACATTTTGGTTTCACGGAAGAAAAATCAGAGCAGTATTATGAAAAATATGCATTGCATTAGTATATACTCTGGGACTTTTATTAGGAGGGACGGCTGATGACGAGAGAAGAACGGGTGGAGAGCCTGGTGGATTTTCTAAAGCATGAAAAGGAGGGCTACAAGGCGGTTCAAGAGCCGATGAATTATGAGGGAAAACGCCGGCTTCTGCGCAGCCTTATGAATGTGCGCTGGCCAGGGGAGGCGGCAGAGGGGTTTCTTGAGATGCAGGACGAGCTGTTGCGGGATGAGCTGAAAGAGAGAGGAATTGTCAGTATTGGGGAGATTCCTGTGATTCGGGATGTCTACTCCTGTAAAGAAATCCGAAATCCGGAGAGGATTTCCTTATGGCGAGGGGATATTACGAGGATTGCGGCGGATGCGATTGTTAATGCGGCGAACAGCCAGCTTCTCGGCTGTTTTGTGCCCTGTCACGGATGTATTGACAATGCGATTCACTCGGCGGCGGGAATCCAGTTGCGCAATGAGTGCGCAAGATTGATGGAGGCGCAGGGGCATGAAGAACCGACGGGCAAAGCCAAGATTACGAAGGGCTATAATCTTCCTGCGAAATATGTGCTTCACACGGTAGGCCCGATTGTAGGGAGGGAGGTAACAGAGAAGCAGAAGGAGGAACTAAAATCCTGCTACTTAAGCTGCTTGAAGCTAGCGGAGAAGAAGGAACTAAAGTCGGTGGCGTTCTGCTGTATTTCTACGGGGGAATTCCATTTTCCAAACAAGCTGGCGGCGCAGATTGCGGTGGATACGGTGGACCGTTATCTGTCAACCTCCTCCATCGAGAGGGTGGTGTTCAATGTATTCAAAGAAGAAGACCAGAATATCTATAAGAAGCTGTTCCAATAGTGAGCAGCATGTGTTAAGATTGTTGTGTATACAAGGCAAGGATGAGAGTGGTTCAGCCTTGCTTTTTAACGTTTAAATAAAAAGGGGGATTCCTGTATGGATCATTTGCTATTTAGCCTTAATGCAACGGTTCCTGTATTCATGATGATGGTTCTGGGCCTGTTCCTTCATAAAATAGGATGGATTGAGGACGGATTCGCTTCTAAGATGAACCAATTTGTGTTTCGGGTTCCTCTGCCTTTGTTATTGTTCGGGGATCTTGCGGCGGTAGATTTCGGTGAGGTATGGAATCCAAAGTTCGTTCTGTTTTGCTTTGCCGTGACCGTACTGAGTATAGGAATTTCGGCTATGATATCATTTTTATGGAGGGACAGAGCGATACGGGGGGAGTTTATTCAGGCTTCCTACCGAAGCAGCGCCGCGATTCTTGGAATTGCATTTATCCAGAATATCTACGGTACGTCAGGAATGGCGCCCCTTATGATTATCGGAAGTGTTCCACTTTATAATGTTATGGCTGTGCTTGTGCTTTCTCTGTGTAAACCAGAGCAAAAAGGGGTTGATAGAGGAGTATTTCAAAGAACCATTAAGGGAATCGTGACGAATCCGATTATTCTTGGAATCGCGGCAGGGCTTTTGTGGTCTGCTCTTGGTATTCCCATGCCGCGGATGCTGGATAAAATGGTATCAGGCGTTGCGGGGATGACCACACCCATGGGACTGATAGCGATGGGGGCGGCCTTTGACATACGGAAAGCATTTGCGAAAATAAAACCGGCGGTTACAGCCGCATTGATTAAACTTGTGGGCTTCTGTGCGCTTTTTCTCCCTGTTGCCGTGGGGATGGGATTTCGCAGGGAGGAGTTGGTGGCCATTCTGGTTATGCTTGGGTCGGCAACTACGGTGAGCTGTTATGTGATGGCAAAGAATATGGGACATGAAGGGGTGCTGTCCTCCAGTGTGGTTATGCTGACGACTCTGCTGAGCGCATTTACGCTGACGGGGTGGCTTTATGTGCTGCGGAGTTTAGGGATGATATAGATAAGTGTATGACAAATATACCATAGTGTGGTAAAATAATTACATACGAAAGCAGGGTATGACCCTTTGAGGTATCAGGGAGTAGGAGATAAAGTATGAGAGAATGGGTTGAGTATGCCGTAGAGAATTATAAGGGGAAGAATTCATTTGGATTTCAACTTACGAAGGACTTGAAGGAGAGACAGATTGACAGGGCGATTGAGAGATATGCCAGAGGTGTGCAGCCGAAGGAGGTAGCGGCGATTTTGGATACGTCTGCGTTTAAGTCCGGAAAGACAGGCTTCTTATTGACAGACCGATACTTGTATAGTGATAAATGCAGGGATGAGGGGCCGATTGGCCTGATGTATCTTAAGAGTGTTTCTGTAAAGCCAGAGAATAACAGTTGTTGTATAGTGACCTTTGAGGACGGCAGCACGAGGGAATTAGATATCTCTGTATTTCTGGATGTTGTGGATGTGCTGAAGCTGATTATTGAACAGAAGGACAAGTATGAAGCGGAGGAAAAAGAAAGGGAGGATGAGGGGAAGCTTGAGATAGCAGCAGAGTCGGAAGCGCCTCAGGATACAGGTATAACCGCAGAATCGGAAGGGGTGAATGGAAGCGGAATTTCAAAGGCAGTCTCAGGAGATTCTTTGAATTCAGAGGAAGGCATCAATGAGGAGAAGGTGGACGGCTTGGAGACTTCTGGTTCCTTTGAACAACCCCATGAGTCAGGGTCATCCGAAATGGCAATCGAGATTGTCCAGATTGAAGATCTGGACGAGCCGGAGGAATCAGAGGAAGCGAGGGAGATGCGCTGGCTTGCGGATTTTATACAGTCTGAGGAATTAGACTGGGGAGACGATACGGGAGTGCCTCAGGCGTCCCAGTTGGAGAAGGATTGGATAGACGAGACAGAGGAGAGAAGGTTAGAGGCTTCAGGCGGGCAGGACTTAACCGAGCAGGAAAAAACAGCAGAGGAGGAAGCGGCAGAGGAGGAGGCCGTATTTGAGGAGACGCTTAAGAAGGCGGAGGCAGGAGATTCGGAAGCGATGTTCCGAGTGGCAGAGCTGTGTTATGAAGGGCAGCATACGGCGAAGGATCAGAAGCAGGCGTTACGGTGGTACCGCGAAGCGGCGAAGTTAGAGTATGTACCTGCAATGCTTCAGATGATGAGGTTCTACGAAAAGGGAGAGTTGGTTAAGCAGAACCTTAAGCTTAGCATGAGTTGGGTGAAAAAAGCGGCGGCGACAGGAGAGGCAGAGGGGAAATATGCTCTTGCCGAGGCATATATTTACGGCAGCGCAGGAAAGCAGGATGTAGAAGAAGGCTTGAAGCTTCTGGATGAGATGGCGGCTGAGGGCGATGAGAAGGCTTCGGAGAAAGCAGAAGATATCCGCCGGAAGGTTAAGCGGGCAAAAGAGAGGTTCGACGCGGGAATCCGGCAGCCGAGCACAGCTTCCGGTAATTATGAGATGGGCTTGTACTGCCAGACCGGAGACGGGTTCTATACATATCCCAAGCAGGCGGTTCAGTATTTTTTGAAAGCTGCTGAGAAAGAGCACGTCCACGCACAGTATCAGCTTGCTTTGGCTTACCACACGGGAGAAGGAACGAAGAAGAACGAGGACGAGTGTGTAAAATGGCTTCAAAAAGCAGCGGCAAAGAGCCATAAGGAGGCAACCGAGCTTCTTAATGAGATTCAGGAGAAGCAGCGGCTCAAACGGGAAAAGACGGAGTTCAAGAATCATCTAAGACAGGCTGAGAAGGGAGATGCCTATGCCCAGGCAAAGGTGGCAGAGCTGTATCTGAACGGGGTTGGAGTAAAAGAAGATATCCAGAAGGGAATCGAATGGTATGAGAAGGCCAGTGAGACGGACGAGGGCTATGCGGCGCGTCAGTTGGCGAAGATTTACAGTGAAGGGAAGTACGTACCGGAGGATGGTGAGAAGGCGGCTTATTGGCGGATGATTGGCGGGGTGCTGGACGAATTGTAACAGTAACTTGTAACACCTTAAGACTTTCTGAAAATTCCTTAAACTCCTTGACAAACCTCTTTTTGGTGTCTATAATCCTCTTTAAAGTTTAAAGAGCAAAATAAATAGCACAAAGGCATTGAAGGAGAGGAGTACGCATAAGTTCATTCTGACAGAGAGAGCGTCCAAGAAAGCTGAGGCAGACCTTGACAGAGGATTGCACAGTCTTTAGGCTGAGAGGCGCTTAAGAATCGAGATGCAGAAGGTAGCTTCTGAGCCGGATGACTGAACGTTGTGAGCATGATAAGTAAGCCATCCCGAAGTCGTTCCCGTTAAAGAATAAGATGAGAGGTATAGAAGTCTTTCTTCTATATAGAATAAAGGTGGTACCGCGATTCGATATATTCAATCGCCCTTTACACAGTAAAGGGCGGTTTTTTAATACCTTGAAACATTGGTTAAGGTACATACGCCCTTAGAAGCTAGAGGAATCAACAGGAAAGAGAGGAAATGTACATGAGCCAGAATTTGGAGACAACCTACAATCCGAAAGAGATTGAACCGAAGTTATATCAGAAATGGTGTGACAACAATTATTTTCATGCAGAGGTAGACAGAAGCAGGAAACCGTTTACCACAGTGATGCCTCCGCCGAATATTACGGGCAAGCTGCATATGGGCCATGCCCTTGACAATACCATGCAGGACATTATTATCCGTTACAAGCGGATGCAGGGATTTAACACCTTGTGGGTGCCGGGGACGGACCACGCCGCCATTTCCACGGAAGTGAAGGTAACGAACCAGTTGAAGGAGGAGGGTATTGACAAGAAGGAATTAGGACGTGAGAAGTTTCTTGAGAGGACCTGGCAATGGAAGGAGGAATATGCGGGAACCATTGAGGGACAGCTTAAGAAGTTAGGCGTTTCCTGCGACTGGGACAGAGAACGCTTCACCATGGACGAAGGCTGCTCGAAAGCGGTTGAGGAGGTATTCATAAGTCTGTACGAAAAGGGATATATTTACAAAGGCTCTAGAATTATCAACTGGTGTCCGGTCTGTAAGACAGCTCTCTCCGACGCAGAGGTTGAGCATGAGGAGCAGGACGGCTTCTTCTGGCATATTAAGTATCCCATCATAGGGACGGAGGAATTCCTTGAGATTGCCACCACCCGTCCGGAGACCATGCTTGGGGATACTGCTATTGCGGTACATCCGGATGATGAGAGATACCAGAATATTGTTGGCAAGAAAGCATTGCTGCCGCTGGTGAATAGAGAGATACCAATTGTGGCAGATTATTATGTGGATAAAGAATTCGGAACCGGCGCTGTTAAGATTACGCCTGCTCATGACCCCAATGACTTTGAGGTTGGCAAGCGGCATGGCCTTCCGGAGATTAATATCATGAACGACGACGCCACCATCAACGAGCAAGGCGGCAAATATGCCGGTATGGAGCGTTACGAGGCGAGAAAGGCGATTGTTAAGGATTTGGAGGAGCAGGGTTATCTTGTGAAAATCGTTCCCCATTCCCACAACGTAGGAACCCACGAGAGATGTAAGACGACGGTAGAGCCGCTGATTAAGCAGCAATGGTTCGTGAAAATGGATGAGCTGGCAAAGCCTGCTATCGAGGCCATTAAGAACGGCGAGCTTAAGTTTGTGCCTGAACGGTTTGACAAGGTGTATCTGCGGTGGCTTGAGAATATCCGTGACTGGTGTATTTCACGCCAGATTTGGTGGGGACACAGAATTCCGGCGTACTACTGTGACGAGTGCGGCGAGATTGTAGTGTCAAAAGGTATGCCGGATGTATGTCCGAAATGCGGAGGTAAGCATTTTACTCAGGATGAGGATACGTTAGATACATGGTTTTCTTCCGCATTGTGGCCGTTTTCCACTCTGGGATGGCCGGAGAATACAGAGGATTTGGACTATTTCTATCCGACAGACGTACTTGTTACAGGGTATGATATCATTTTCTTCTGGGTAGTGCGGATGGTATTTTCCGGATATGCCCATACAGGAAAGTCGCCGTTCCATACTGTATTCATCCATGGTTTGATTCGGGATTCCCAGGGACGTAAGATGAGCAAGTCTTTAGGAAACGGCATCGACCCGTTAGAGATTATCGACCAGTACGGCGCGGACGCTTTGCGTATGACGGTGATGACGGGAAATGCGCCTGGCAACGACATGCGCTTCTATCACGAACGAGTAGAGGCGAGCCGTAATTTTGCCAATAAGGTCTGGAATGCTTCCAGATTTATCCTGATGAACCTTGGCGACAAAGAGCTTATAGAGCCTGTGGACTTTAAGCTTCGTCCGGGAGACCGCTGGATTCTGTCTAAGTGTAACAACCTGATTCGTGAAGTGACCGAGAACATGGATAAGTTCGAGCTTGGGATTGCCCTGTCGAAGATATATGATTTCCTGTGGGATGAGTTCTGCGACTGGTATATCGAGGTGGCGAAGTATCGAATCTACCATGCGGATGAGGATGCACAGAGCGCTAATGACGCGTTGTGGACGCTTAGAGAAGTATTAAAGAAGTCCTTGAAGCTTTTGCATCCCTATATGCCGTTTGTCACAGAGGAGATTTACAGCAAGCTCATTCCGGAGGAGGAATCTCTCATGATGTCAGAGTGGCCTGTGTACGAGGAGAAATACCATTTCCCTATGGCAGAGAGTATTGTAGAGCATTTCAAGGCGATTATCCGCGGTGTGCGTAATGTGCGCGCCGAGATGAATGTACCTAATTCCCGCAAGGCGACGGTGTACGTTGTCTGCGAGAACCAGCAGTTGTGTTCAGGGCTTTTGTTCTTAAGCAATGCGGCGGTCATGATGGCGTCTGCTAATGAATTCATTATCCAGAAGGATAAGACAGGAATCGCAGACGATGCGGTTTCTATCGTGGTTCCGGATGCGACGGTGTACGTTCCGTTGGAGGAGTTGATTGACTTTGCCCAGGAGATCGAGCGCCTGACTAAGGAGGATACGAGGCTTGGTAAAGAGATTGCCCGCGCCGAGGGTATGCTGAACA
This sequence comes from uncultured Dorea sp., assembly GCA_910584575.1. Taxonomy (GTDB): domain Bacteria; phylum Bacillota; class Clostridia; order Lachnospirales; family Lachnospiraceae; genus Sporofaciens. Next base: position 18,241 of record CAJUBG010000054.1, on the reverse strand, counting down.
ATGAAAAGTTCGTGAGCAAGGCGCCAGAGGCAAAGGTTCAGGAGGAACGGGCGAAGCTTGAAAAATATAGGCAAATGAAGGCACAGGTATGTGAACGGCTTGAGAGCCTAAAGGCGAAGCAGGCATAGTTTTGAAGAAATTAGGTCGGAACAATCGTAAGGGGAGATTATGAAGAAGTTTCAAGTTAAGAAGCCGGACATAAAAGGCTCATTTCACAAACTGAAAAATATAAAAAAAGAAGATGTGAAGTCATACTGGAGGGCCAGGAAAGAACGGCGGGAGAGGATTCTTGAGGAGAGACGAAACAGCGCCTTTGCCAGAAGGATGAAGCCGGTATATCAGTTTATGAACCGGATATCGCTTTTGCTGCATGCGGTTCTGGCATGTATGATTAATTTTGTAATTGAGGCAATCTCCAGACATTCAGCCGTGGAGGCATGGGAATATATGACAGGGACGCCGCTGGTGTTCCTGTATAATGCCTTCATGATATTTATCACTTTTTCTGTGGTTTATCTGGTCAAACGGAGGATGTTTGTGCGTATCATCATCAGTGTGCTCTGGCTTGCCCTTGGCGTGGCCAACGGCTATATGCTGATGAAGCGTGTGACGCCCTTTAATGCCCAGGATTTTAAGGTGGCCAAAGACGGGATTACTCTGATTAATAATTATTTTAACGGAGTAGAGCTGGTGGGGCTTGCCGTCGGAATCGGGGCGGTGGTAATCTGGGTGATCTCCATGTGGCGCCGCGGCGGGCAGTATAACGGCAAGGTCCGCCGCCTTTGGGCGCTGGCATGTGTGGTGTTCTGGTTTGTGCTCTATGGGATTGTTTCAGATATGGCGGTGGAGAAGCGAGTTGTTTCTACCTATTTTGGAAATATTGCATTTGCATATGAGGATTATGGCCTGCCTTATTGCTTTATGGCGAGTGTGTTTAATACAGGGATTACACAGCCAAACGATTATGACGAGAATACGATTGCCGAGATCAGCAATAACAGGGAGATTACAAAGAATGAGACAGGGCGTGCTACGGATGAGCTTCCCAATATTATTTTTATCCAGTTGGAGTCTTATTTTGACGTGGCGGAGGCAGAGTTTTTTACTACCTCGGAGGATGCCAGCCCAAACCTCCATGCCATGTATGAAAATTTTTCTTCCGGCTATTTTAAGGTGCCCTCTATCGGTGCGGGAACTGCCAATACGGAGTTTGAGGTGCTTACCGGCATGAATCTTCGGTATTTCGGACCCGGAGAGTATCCGTATAAAACGGTGCTTAAGAATCAGGTGAGCGAGAGCGCGGCCACGGCTCTGGGTGCGTTGGGGTATGGAACTCACGCCCTCCATAACAATGGCGGGAATTTTTACAGCCGTGCCAGGGTGTTTAACAATGTAGGCTTTGACAGCTATACCAGTAAGGAATTCATGAATATTTTACAGACCACGGAGAATGGATGGGCCAAGGACGACGTTCTGATCCAGCACATTTTAGAGGCCATGGATACCACAGAGGGGCAGGATTTCGTGTTCGGAATCAGTGTCCAGGGACACGGGGATTATCCGGAGGAGAAGGTGATTGAGAATCCCAAGATTTTGGTAGAAGGTATTGCAGACGAAGGGACTAAGAATAAATGGGAGTATTATGTCAATCAGGTCTATGAGATGGATCAGTTTGCCGGTAATCTGGTAAATGCTCTGGAAGAACGGGGAGAGCCGACTGTGGTGGTATTTTATGGGGATCATCTTCCGACAATGGGATTGAAGGCGGAGGATTTAAAGGGACGATACCTCTATAATACCAATTACGTGATCTGGGATAATATCGGGCTTCCCAAGGAGGATCGGAATATCCCCTCTTATCAGATTATGGCGGACGTGCTGGACCGGCTGGATATTCATTCCGGTACGGTGTTTAACTATCATCAGGAGAGGCGTAAGACGAAGAATTATCTGGCGGATCTGGAAATTTTGCAGTATGATATCCTGTATGGAGAGCAGTATGTGTATGGTGGAAAACCTCCGATTACAGAGGGGCATATGGCTATGGGCGTGCGGGATGTGACTCTTAAGAATGTTATCCCTCATCTGGGTGAAGGTTACAGCCTTTACGGGGAGAATTTTACCAAGTCCAGTAAGGTATTTGTCAATGGGGAGAGGCAGAAAAGCACATTCCTGAATAATACCCGTATCGACCTGCCACAGACAGAGCTTGGCGAGGAGGATGAGCTTGTGGTTGTCCAGATGGGTTCTAGTAATACGGTGTTCCGGAAGTCGGATGCATACCTCTATCAGAACGGAGAGCTTACTGTTGAGGAAGGGACTGGCACGGATAAGAAGAAGTCCTGGGTAGAGCAGTTGGATGAGGAAGAATAGAGATGACCTATCAAGAGGCAGTAGATTATATAGCGGGGATTCCGAAGTTTACGAAGAAGCACAGTCTTGAGCATACCAGGGAATTCTTAAGGAGACTGAATAATCCGGCGGATGACCGGAAGGTAATCCATGTGGCCGGCACCAATGGGAAGGGCTCTGTATGCGCGTATCTTCAGGCGATTCTGATGGCGGAGAAGAAACGGGTTGGTTTTTTTACTTCTCCCCATCTTGTGTCTGTAAATGAACGGATACGGGTAGACAATGTGCCTATTGATGACGAGAAGTTTACAGAGACCTTTGGTATCGTTCGGAAGGCAGCCGGGGAGATGGAAACAGCAGGATGGGGACATCCTTCTTATTTTGAGTTTTTGTTCGGCATGGGAATGAAGGCATTTGAAGAAACGGATGTGGAGTATATCATATTGGAGACAGGCCTTGGCGGGAGGCTGGATGCCACCAATTCTATAAAGCGTCCGCAGCTTACGGTGATTACGTCGATCAGTCTTGACCACACGGAGATTCTGGGGGATACCATAGAACAGATTGCCGCGGAGAAGGCGGGAATCATAAAGAGAGGGGTTCCGGTGTTCTTTGACGGAGGTTGTCCAAAGGCATCCGCTGTCATTCAGAGAATTGCTCTTGAAAATGGGGCGCCATGTAGAGAAATATCGAATCACGCGTACGAAATTCGAGAAGTTACCAGAAAATATATTGCATTTTCACGGGTGAATGCGTATGATAAAGATGTTATGATTCAGGTACCAATCTGTGGCTGCTATCAGGCCATGAACGCGGAGATTGCCCTTTGCGCCGCAGAATATCTGCTGAAGGGTGAGCATTTTCATGAGGAACGCTGGCAGGAGGCGCTTCGTTCCCTTCGGTGGGAGGGAAGGATGGAGAGGCTTGCCCCCCATCTGGTGGTTGACGGGGCCCATAATCCTGGCGCTGTTGAGGCGTTTGTGGAGAGCATGAAGGCGCTGAGGGCAGATGAGGGAGAGGGTCCGGTGATTCTGTTTTCAGCGGTCAGCGATAAGAAATATGAGCAGATGATTGAATATATTTGCACTCATCTGAACGCGAAGGCGTTTGTTGTTACAGAGGTGGAGGACGCAAGAAGGGTTCCGGCAGAAGAACTGGCCAGGGTGTTTCGTAAATTTACCGAGAAAAAGGTGCTCTGTGAGGCGAAGGTTTTGGATGCCCTTCGCGCGGCAGAGGATATTAGGGGACAGGAGGCAGATATCTATTGCCTTGGCTCACTGTATCTGGCGGGTATGATAAAGGCCGCAATCTAAGAAATGAGCAAAAGGAGGCATGTAATATGCTTGACTTTGAGGAAGAATTGAAGAAGTTCCAGCCAAGCCTGGAGGTGGAGGATATAGAGAAGGCGATCTATCAGGAGGACCTGACGGATATGACGGATATCCTGCGGGAAGTGATGGAGCAGGCAAAGTAGAAGAAGGATAGAGGATCGCATATGGATTATACAACAAAGCTTTCCTACCAGTCTATGTACTGGTATAACGACGGCTTAAAGAAAGCGAAGATTCGGGATCTGTCCGGTGCAATCGCGTCTTTGCGAAAAAGTTTACAATATAACAGGGGAAACATTGCCTCAAGGAATCTGCTTGGGCTGGTCTATTACGGCAGGGGAGATGTGGTGGAGGCATTAGTAGAGTGGATTTTGAGTAAGAATTTCCAGTCTCATGATAATATTGCAAATTATTACATACAGAAGATGCGGGAGACGGCGGGAGAGCTGGAGGCAATCAATCAGGCTGTAAAGAGGTATAACCAGTCCCTTGACTACTGCAGGCAGAACGGCGAGGATTTGGCGATTATCCAGCTTAAGAAGGCTGTGACCGTTCATCCGTCCTATGTAAAGGCGCATCAGCTTCTTGCGTTAATCTATATGCATACAGAGCAGTATACCTTTGCGAGACAGTCTATCAGGACAGCGTATAAGCTGGACACTACGGATGAATTCTCCCTGCGCTGTATGCATGAGCTGAACCAGATACGTCGGGCAAGGAATGTCAAGATTAAGGAGAAGGAGAAGAAGGACAAGCATACCGTCACCTATAATCTTGGAAATGAGACGATTATCCAGCCGGTGTCCAACAGTATCAAGGACAATGCAGGGCTTCACACGGTTCTTAATATTGCCCTTGGACTGGTGGTGGGCGTGGCGGTCATGTGGTTCTTGATCATGCCTGCCATTAACGCGTCCCGCCAGGAGAGGAATAACCGTCAGACGGTGGAATTCAGCGACCAGATTGCCACCCAGACGGCGCAGATCAGCGCTCTGAAAAAAGAGCTGGAGGAATACCGTTCCACCAGTGAGGAGACGGAGAGTGTGCAGGCAACGGCTGCCTCAACCCAGGAGAGCTATGAGATTGTGCTCAACATGGCGGCTCATTTCCGTGAAAAAGACATGGGAGATTCGGCTATGGTGGAGGAGTTGCTCAAGGTGAATCCGGAGTCCCTCGGAACGGTAGGGCGGGAGAGCTATGATGAGATTGCGGGGGAATTGTTTCCGAGAGTATGTGCAAGTCTGTACAGTACCTCGCGGGAGAACTTTGAGGTTGCCAACTATACGGCTGCAATCACTAATCTTGAGCAGGTGATGAAGATGGACGAAGGCTACGAAGACGGAGAGGCCCTTCTTTTGCTTGCCCAGTCTTATGAGAAAAGCGGCGATCAGAATCAGGCTAAGCTCAAGTATCAGAAGCTCGCGGAGAGCTATCCCGACACAGAAGCAGCGGAAACGGCCAAAGAAGCCCTTGACGCCCAGAGTAACGGCGAGGCTGACGGTGAAGGAGACAGCGAGGACGGGGACAGTGACAGCGGCGGTGAAGACAGCGGAGATGATACAGCCGGGGACGATAGCGAGTAAACCGGCAGCAGATAAATATGACGACAGTACACGAAGGAAAAAGGATATGCTAAAACGCATATCCTTTTTCCTTGTTTAAAAATAAAAACCCTGGCAAGAGAAAAGGAGGACGAACATGAAATATCAGGTACAGGAAAACTGCCTGACAGTATTTTTGCCCAATGAACTGGATCACCACAACGCAGAGGAGATACGCAAGGAATCGGATCATCTGATTGAGCACAACCATATCCGATATGTGATTTTCGATTTTAAGGAGACGAATTTCATGGACAGCTCAGGGATAGGGGTGATTATGGGCCGCTACAAGCGAATCTATTTACTGGGAGGAGAGGTGTGCGCGGTGCATACTAATGAGAGAATGAGGAAGATATTGACGATGTCGGGAGTAACGAAAATCATGCAGATATATGAGGAGGAAGAATAGATGGAGCATACCAATGAGATGCAGTTAATCTTTGACAGCCGTTCATCCAACGAGTCATTTGCCCGTGTGACGGTTGCAGCATTTATGACATCCTTAAACCCTACCGTGGAGGAGGTTTCCGATGTGAAGACAGCGGTATCGGAGGCGGTTACAAACGCGATTATCCACGGCTATGAAAATGAAGTACATAATATCTACATCCGCGCCCGCACAGAGGGCAGGACGCTGTACCTTGAGATTGAGGACGAGGGCAAAGGAATCGAGGATGTAAAACAGGCGATGGAGCCCCTCTTTACGACAAAGCCGGAATTAGACCGTTCAGGGATGGGATTTTCTTTTATGGAGGCATTCATGGATAATCTTGAGGTGATGTCAGCGGCGGGAAAGGGAACCACGGTAAAGATGGAAAAAACTATCGGAAAAGGACGTAGACTATGGACCACACAATCGCTTTGATTCAGAGATCTCACGAAGGGGATGAAGAAGCGAGGGCACAGTTAGTAGAAGAAAACACAGGTCTTGTCTGGTGTATTGTTAAACGGTTCTATAACCGAGGCGTGGAGGCTGAGGATTTATTCCAGGTGGGCAGTATCGGGCTTTTGAAAGCAATCGACAAGTTCGACATGTCTTTTGACGTAAAATTTTCCACCTATGCGGTTCCCATGATTTCCGGTGAGATTAAGCGTTTCCTGAGGGACGACGGGATGATTAAGGTGAGCCGTTCATTAAAAGAGCTTGCTTATAAAGCCTATCTCTGCCAGGAGAGGCTTCAGGAGAAATGGGGACGGGACCCTACGGTGGCAGAGCTTGCGGGAGAGCTTGGGGTAGAGACGGAGGAGTTGACCCAGGCGCTTGACGCCAGCGGGGAGATCGAATCCCTGCACAAGCCCATTTACCAGAAGGAGGGGCAGGAGGTTCGGCTTATGGACAAGCTTAAAGAGAAGGAGGGAGAAGAAGAACAGATTTTGAATCATATGCTGCTAAAGCAGTTGTTGGCCTATCTGAACAAGGAAGAACGGAGGCTGATTTATCTTAGATATTTTGCGAACCAGACTCAGACCCAGGTAGGGAATACCCTTGGGATTTCTCAGGTTCAGGTGTCGAGAATGGAAAAGAAAATTTTAAAAAATTTGAGAGAACGAATATAACGGGCATACCATGAATATTTTTCTTGAAAATATCCATAATAATCCCCAAAAGAAATAAAGAAGGTGGAAAGTATGGATAATGCAAGAAAAAAACTCAGGGTATGCCTGATTTGCGTCGTGATGGCGGCGGTAGTGATTGGGCTTATTTATTATTTTAATGATATGAGAAGCCACGGCAAGATTAATGAGGGGACACTGGTGAGAAATAGTGAGCCTGACTTACAGGACGATGATTTTATGGCATGGGGTGAATGTAATACAGGCGCACAGGAAAGCAGGGGATAGGAATGGCTGGCAGCGAGACGGTATATATCAAGGTGGATAAGAATGTTGAGGTCACGAAGCCGGAGGTTACCCTTGGGGATGTCATACAGATGGAGTGCCCCAACCCGTCCATTGTTCCCAGGCTTAAAAGCCTGAAATTACTGACGTTTCACCACACGGATGATAAACATCAGAACCGTGTTGCAGTTTCGATTCTCAAAGTAATAGAGCGAATTCACGAGGAATGTCCAAATGTTGACGTCCAGAATCTTGGCGAGACGGATTTCATCGTTACTTATGAGGAACAGCAGACGGCAGGGGGCGTGGTTCACTATACTAAGCTTGTGGCGGTGGTAATCATCAGCTTTATGGGCGCGGCATTTTCTATTATGGCATTCAATAATGACGTTGATACGACGAAATTATTTTCGCAAATCTATGAACTGCTTACAGGGCAGAAGTCGGACGGCTTCACAATTCTGGAGTTGACCTACTGCATCGGCCTGGTGATTGGTATCCTGACCTTCTTCAATCACTTTGGTAAGAAGAAATTTACCGTAGATCCGACGCCTATGGAGATTGAGATGCGTCTGTATGAAAATGATATCCAGACCACCTTGATTGAGACGTATTCCAGAAAGGAGAAGGAGTTGGATGTGGGCACAGGTTCTAATGGCGGTCATCGGACTTAGCGCAGGTATGGTAGTTGCAGGAGGGCTTTTCTCGTTCATCAGTGAACTTGGGGTGGTTTCGGATTTTGCGGACAGAACCCACACTGGCGAGCATATCCTTCTCTATGAAAATAGTGTGGCTCTGGGAGGAATTCTGGGAAATATTTTCTTTATCTATGGAATCGAGATTCCTTTTGGTGCATGGCTTTTGCCGGTATTTGGGTTGTTCGGCGGTATTTTTGTAGGATGCTGGTCTATGGCGCTGGCGGAAATACTGAATGTATTCCCAATCTTTGTCCGTAGGGTGAAGCTATTGAGGGGGATACAATATCTGATTCTGGGTGTTGCGGTTGGAAAAGGAATCGGGGCCTTGATCTTCTTTTTTAATCGTTTTTAGATTTTTGATTGTTCTTGCGGGAAATGGTGAAACCAGGAGGAGAGAAAAATGGATAAACAGAAACAACAGCAGGCATATGAGAATTATGTCAAGAAGAAAACGCCGGTTCATAATCTGCCGATGAACATGGCGAAAGCATTTGTGGCAGGCGGTGTGATTTGCACGGTGGGACAGGCAATCCTGAACTATTGCGGGAGGCTTGGCCTGGATAAGGATGTAAGCGGCGGATGGACGTCCATGATTCTGGTAATCTTAAGCGTAATCCTGACCGGCTTCAATATCTATCCCCGAATCGCAAAATGGGGAGGCGCGGGGACGCTTGTTCCCATTACAGGCTTCGCAAATTCTGTCGCGGCGCCGGCCATTGAGTATAAGAAGGAGGGGCAGGTCATGGGAATCGGATGTAAGATTTTTACGATTGCCGGCCCTGTGATTCTGTATGGTATATTTACAAGCTGGATATTAGGCTTCGGCTATTGGATTTTGAAGGTCAGCGGGATTATTTAATAGAAAAGGCAGGTAGGGATGAATGGTAAAGGGATTGCAAAGCATTGCGTTTAGAGAATCTCCGTATCTGGTAAGCAGCGCGTCGGTTGCGGGGAAGAAGGAGGGAGAAGGCCCTCTGGGGAAGATGTTTGATATGGTTGAGCAGGAGGATTTGTTCGGGGAGAATACATGGGAGGAGGCAGAGAGCACCATGCAGAAGGAGGCGTGTCTCCTGGCAATGGGAAAGGCTCATGTGAAGCCCAAGGATGTAAGATATCTGTTCGGAGGTGACCTTCTGCGACAGGGGGTTGCCACCTCCATGGGCGTGGAGGAGTTAGGGATTCCCATGTTCGGATTGTTTGGCGCCTGCTCTACGTCGGGAGAAGCCCTTGCCCTGGCATCTATGAGCGTTGCGGCAGGGTACGGGGAGTATATGCTTGCCGTGACCTCAAGTCATTTCGGAAGTGCGGAGAAGGAGTTCCGTTTTCCTCTTGGGTATGCGAACCAGAGGCCCTTGTCCGCACAGTGGACGGTTACGGGAAGCGGCGCGTTTCTCGTAGGAACCAAGCGGAGTCATGTGAGGATTACAGGTGTTACTGTGGGGAAGATTGTGGATTATGGACTTAAGGATTCCCAGAATATGGGGGCGTGTATGGCGCCTGCCGCCTGTGATACGATTATCCGGAATCTGGAGGATTTCGGCAGGACTGCGGATGATTATAACCGGATTGTGACGGGGGATTTGGGATATGTGGGGCAGAGTATCCTCTTTGATTTGATGCGGGGGAAGGGGTATGATATCAAGAAGAATCATATGGACTGCGGTATGACTATTTTCGACCAGGTTTCCCAGGACACCCATGCAGGCGGAAGCGGCTGCGGCTGTGCTGCCACGACGCTTTCGGCGTATATTCTGCCGAAGCTGAATCGGGGAGAGTGGAAGCGGGTGCTGTTTGTCCCGACAGGGGCTTTGATGTCCACGGTAAGCTACAACGAAGGCTCAAGCGTGCCCGGAATCGCCCATGGAATTGTGTTAGAGCATTGTTAAGAGGCAGAAGGCCGGCCTGCCGCCAAGCGAAAGGCGAGGGGGCGGGATCTTTTTGATACGAAGGAGTGAAGTTATGGATTATATAAATGCATTTTGGATCGGAGGCGTAATCTGTGCCTTGGTGCAGATTCTCCTCGACAGGACAAAACTGATGCCAGGACGGGTTATGGTGCTTCTGGTATGCAGCGGCGCGGTGCTTGGCGCATTGCATATCTACCAGCCTTTCCAGGATTTTGCCGGTGCGGGCGCAAGCGTTCCCTTGACAGGCTTTGGCAACCTTCTGTGGAAGGGTGTGAAGGAGGCAGTAGATAAAGAGGGGTTCATCGGAATTTTCATGGGAGGCTTTAAGGCGAGCGCGGTTGGCATATCAGCAGCCCTGGTATTCAGCTATCTTGCGTCACTTGTGTTTGAGCCAAAGATGAAGAATTAGCTGCTAAGACTTGCTAAGGTTTATTTACGTCCCTAAAAAAGTAGTTGTGTTCTTTGGGCAGAGATGGTAATGTAAGAAAGAACGACGTTTGCGTATCTCCGGAATCCTTTTGCACAGATTCCGGAATACATAGTAGTTTAAATGATATACCAGGGAGGAAAATAATGAATTACTTAGATATTATCATACCATTTGTCGGCGGGCTCGGCATGTTTATATATGGTATGCAGATTATGGCGCAAGGTCTGGAAAATGCGGCGGGCAATAAGATGAAGTCTTTACTGGAGGTACTGACCAAGAATAAGCTGATGGGTGTGCTCTTAGGCGCGGTGATTACAGCCGTGATTCAGAGTTCATCCGCAACAACCGTCATGGTAGTCGGATTTGTCAATGCAGGAATCATGAACCTGACACAAGCCATGGGCGTAATCATGGGCGCCAATATCGGTACGACAGTGACAGGCTGGTTAGTATCTGCGGTAGAATGGGCGAAGTTCTTAAGTCCTTCCAAGTTAGCGCCTATTGCCGTCATGCTTGGAGTTATCATCATGCTGACGGGAAAACGCCGTTCTTCTAAGGAGGTGGCGAGTATCATCGTCGGTTTTGGACTGCTTTTTATCGGCATAACCACTATGTCGTCGGCAGTTTCGCCTCTGCAGGAATCGGAGAGCTTTTGTAATATTTTTGTGACGCTTGGGGATAATCCGTTGCTTGGTATCCTTGCAGGTGCGTTTGTGACAGCCGTAATCCAAAGCTCGTCCGCATCAGTAGGTATCCTGCAGAGCCTTGCGGCGGCAGGGCTGGTTCCTTTTAGCGCGGCAGTCTATATTATCATGGGACAGAATATCGGTACCTGTGTGACTGCGATTCTGTCCAGTTTGGGCGCAAAGAAGAATGCAAAGACAGCGGCGTTAATGCACCTGTTGTTCAATGTCATTGGTACGGTGCTGTTCAGCGCCCTGGCAATCATTTACTATGAGTTTGTGAATCCGGAGATTGGGTTCGGATATATTACGCAGACGCAGATCAGTATGGTGCATACAGCGTTTAATATTGGCACAACCGTGCTTCTTTTTCCTGTATCCGGCTGGATCATTAAGCTGGCGAAGAAGATTGGCAGAGTGGACGAGGATACACAGGATAAGAGTATCGTACTGCTGGATGACCGTATCTTGGAGACACCGGTGATTGCGTTACAATCCACGGTCAGAGAGGTAGCGCGTATGGCGCAGATTGTAGAGGATTCGCTCATGGTGGCAAAGGACGTACTGTTTACACTTAAGGAGGACGATATCCAATTTCTTAAGGAGGAGGAAACCACTGTGGATAAATTAAGCGCAGGTATTACGGAGTACGCCATCAAGCTTAGCTCACTCCAGGTCAGTGAGAAAGAGCACCAGGACGTGGCGCATCTTTTGCAGATGGTGTCGGACATTGAACGTATCAGCGATTACTGTGAAAATATTTCTGAATTTGCTGAAACCCTTCAGGAGAAGAAGGTTTCCTTCTCAGAGGTGGGAACCAGACAGTTAAAGGAAATGTTTGATGTGTGCGTGGACAGTTATCGGTACGCATTTGAGGCGTTTGTGGAACAGGACAGAGAGAAAGCGCTTACGGTTATTGAGAAGGAAACCCAGGCGGATAATCTGGAGATTTCCCTTCGGAGTAAGCATATCAAACGTCTGGCGAGCAATCAGTGTAACACAGAGGCAGGGATTGTATTTTTGGATACTCTGGTGTGCCTGGAACGTATCTCAGACCATGCCCGCAATATTGCGGAGGAGGTTTTAGAAAACTAACTGTAAAATTAAAAATAAAGTATACACAATAGAAAATTTGATATATACTATAATTATATAATAAGACAGGGAGGTGCTTTTATGGCTACGTCGAGTATTTTTGCAAAAGTTCGGATTGATGACCCGAAGAAAGCGGAAGCTTTTATTGATGCGCTTGAAGCATCTGAGAACAGACCGAAAAGAAAGTCGTCCGTATCAGTCAGACCACCAATGACAGATATAAGTGAGATTAGAAAATTTATGACAAAGAGGTTTCCCGAATAATGTATGAATATAGGGTATTCAATATTTTGGATATGGCAAAAGCAATCGGAGAGACGAATCTAAAAGAACTTCTCTCCGATTTTTATTGTCCGAAGAATGAAGAAATACAATATTTTGTAAAGAATCATGCGTATGAGTTTGCCAGAAAAAAGCTGTCAATTACATATTTGGTAGTAAATGAAGAAAATTATATAGTTGCTATTTTTACGTTGGCACATAAGGCAGTAGAGATAGGGGATGTCAGTTTGTCTAATTCAAAACGCAAAAAGATAAGCAGGTATGCTGTCTTGGATTCGGAGTCAGGAAGTTATACGGTATCGGCTTTTCTTATTGCACAATTTGGGAAAAATTATGCTTTAGATGTTGAAAAGAGATTAAGTGGAAATGAGTTAATGGATTTGGCATATGAGGTTTTAGAGCGTGTTCAGCATGAAATTGGCGGCGGTGTTGTTTTCCTGGAATGTGAGGACAAGCCTAAATTGCTTGATTTTTATCAGAATGACAAAAATAGGTTTGTCCCATTTAACGAAAGATATTCCATGTCGGATAACACAAAGTATATCCAACTTTTCAATTTTTTCTAATATGATACCCAACAGCACACCATATATACTCTTGAAACATACTCTACACAGTATTATAATGAATCTTACAAAATTGATTATATTGTGAGGTATTCCCTATGATTCCAACCCTTGGACTTTCTTTAAAAGCATTAAAAAAAGAGCCCTTTTCCGGCTCTCATTGCGGTATGCGATATTACTTGATTACAGAAAATGATACGCTTATTGCATATTTCTATCCGGAACCCTGGTGTTTTGAGGCAACCCAAGATGACCAGAAGGAAAAGAAGGAATTTCCCTTCACCCAGGAGGGACTTGACGAAGCCATTTCCTGGATGAATCAGCGGTACGAGTCAGACCGCGACAACTGGGAACGAATCAGCAAAGAGCAGATGCGAATCCTTCTCGAAACCTGAAAAATCCTACCCTATACTTATGATATAATGATAGCAGAAATAAACACGGGATAAAGGAGTAGCAGACATGACAGGAAGGATAAAACGGTTGAAGCAAATACTGGCAGCAGGTCTGTCATTTGCAGTAATCGGTGGTTTGGCGGGGATACCTGGTTTGACATCACTTGCAAAGGATGCAGAGAACGGCACAAGAAGCACGGCAGAAGTGAAAGACCTGGACGTAGAGCTTCCGGATAGAGACGAATTGTTTGCGGAGTATGCCAAACAGCTTCTCTTTAGTGACAGAAACGACGGAATTAATGCTCTTGGAGAGGTGGGTGAGGAAAAGCTGACAGATCCGGTTCTAAAAACGGTTTACCGTGAATTGAAAGCTTTTATAAAAGAAGTCGCCTACGGAGTGATAACATCAACCGATGAGGCAGAAGTAACGTATTCCAGGACATGGACTTTGGACGAGCTGGGAGTTTCTGCGTCCTCAAGTAAGGAAGACGTGGAGGATGCATTATTTGAGAAGATTCTTGATGAGCTTGATCCGGTAGTATACTATCTTTTGATGGATATTCCATACGAATTCTATTGGTTTGATAAGAGCATCGGCTATCAATTATATATGGATTATGAATTAGAAGAAGAATGTTATGCTGTAACCGTACCGACATTTAACTTTGCAATTGCCGAGGAATACCGGAAAGAAGCAACAGATTGGTATTTGTTTGATGCCGATAAAGTCAGTCGTGTGAAAGAAGCGGTTAATCGTGCGGCTGCCATTGTAGAAAAGTACAAAGACGAATCGGATTATGGGAAGCTCGACGCATACCGAAGGGAGATATGCGAGCTGGTAAGTTATAACTTTCCGGCCATGGAAAATCCATCGACGCCATATGGGAATCCGTGGCAGTTAATTTGGGTATTTGACGGTGACGAGTCCACGAATGTTGTATGTGAGGGTTATTCCAAAGCATTCCAATACCTGTGCGACCTGTCAGATTTTGACTCAGGTACGGCATGCTACACCGTAACGGGAATGATGGGGAATGGCACAACTGCAAGAAACCATATGTGGAATGTGGTCGCAATAGACGGCAAGAGATATCTGGTTGATATCACAAACTGTGATGAGCGAATGATTGGCTGGCCTGACAGATTGTTCCTGGCGGGAGTAGAGCCGGATGCCACAGGAGGATATACATTTGTCATATTGGGAGATGATGTGCGGTATATCAATGGTCCGGACCAGGAGGAGTTGCTTGGCGCGGATATTCTGAAACTGGCAGAGACAAATTATATTCAGAAACCAGAGCTTGAGATTACGGTGCCGGAGGTAACCGTTACATATGGCGATGAGATAAGCACAGCAGTATTAGAAGGTTGCTCGGCAATGGATGGGGAGGAAAACGTTGAGGGCAGATTTTTCTGGGCGGCACATTCCTACGGAGATGTTGGACAGAAGGAGATTCGGGCGTTCTTTGTTCCGGATGATATGACAAAGTATCAATCAGAGACTTTTACTCTTAATGTCACTGTCAATCCGAAACCTGTGACAATAACGGCGCAAAAAGCCGAAAAATTTTATGGACAGTCAGATCCGGAAGTTGAATATGTGATTGACAGCGGTACGCCGCTGGCGGACGGCGACAGCCTTGCGGGCGTACTGGGGCGCGAGAAGGGTGAAAATGTAAAATCAGGCGGATATGCCATAACTGTGGGAACGCTGGCGGACGAGAATCCCAATTATGACATTTCCCTTATCGGTAATATTCTTGAGGTTAAGCCCACAAGTAACTATGAGGCCAGCCCAGGAAAAGGGCTGTCTGTCATAGCCGGAACCGGAAGGTTTGACGAGTTGGCTTTTAGAGGGGTGAATCAGGAAAAAATTTCCGGCCATATTACATATGGTTATAATAATCTTACAGGAATGACTTATGAGGAGGCGGTATCAGAGCTTGCGAAATTAAAAGCGGGCGATACAGGAATTATTACATATACGTTTGTACCGTTGAGTAAGAATTATATTGTCAAAAAGGATTCCATTCCTTTTACCGTCTGTGAGCAGCAGTGGGAGGGAGTAGAAGTGACAGGACAAGGCGGCCAGACCGCTGTTACGGCAGTCAGTGCAAAAAGAACCGCAGCGCCGAAGACCGGTGACGCGAATACGATTGCTGTCTATCTTCTATTCATGATGTTTGCGGCAGGCATGGGGTATATGGTGAAGTATAGGAAGTATTGAAAAAGCCTTTGGCAGAAGCAGGTGTTTCTGCCAGAGGTTTTTTGCAGTTAAGAGCGAATATTGTCGAATTTTGCTTGATTTTATTGAATTTAGTCTTTTTCTGTGATACATTAACTTTCATATAGTTTCCAGAATTTGGTAATTTTTAGGTCGGGAGATTGATATGATACGAGAATATTTAGGACAGAGCGTATATGAAGCGTTTCAGGAGAGGATTCGGTTTATTTTTGAGGAGTTTGACAATATCTACATCTCATTTTCCGGTGGTAAGGACAGCGG
The DNA here is from genome assembly GCA_910584575.1 of uncultured Dorea sp. GTDB lineage: Bacteria > Bacillota > Clostridia > Lachnospirales > Lachnospiraceae > Sporofaciens. The sequence goes on along the minus strand of CAJUBG010000054.1, from coordinate 2,556 downwards.
GCTGCTTTTGAATCTGGTGCTGGATTATCAGAAGAAATATGCGCCAGAGAAAAGGATTGGCGTGTTCCATCAGGATTTTGAGGCGCAGTACACGGTGACAACAGAATATGTAGAGCGTACATTCGAGAAGATTAAGGATGATGTAGAGCCGTATTGGGTGTGTCTTCCGATGGCGACCCGCACGGCTCTCAGCAGCTACGAGATGTACTGGTATCCCTGGGATGACAAGAAGGAGGAGTTATGGGTCAGGAAGATGCCGAAGAAAAAATATGTAATCAACTTAAAACGTAACCCTATTACAACGTACCGTTATCGGATGCACCAGGAGGATTTGGCAAAGCAGTTTGGCAGATGGTACAGAATTTCCCACGGCAACAAAAAGACGGTGTGCCTGTTAGGAATCCGTGCGGATGAATCCTTGCAGCGGTACAGTGGATTTCTCAATAAGAAGTTTGGTTATAAAGGAAGATGCTGGATTACAAAGCATTTTAAGGATGTCTGGTGTGCGTCTCCCCTTTATGACTGGACAACGCAGGATGTCTGGCATGCAAACTACGTATTTGATTATGACTATAACCGCCTGTATGACCTTTACTATAAGGCCGGCCTTAAGGTTTCTCAGATGCGTGTCGCATCGCCGTTTAACGATTATTCCAAGGATTCTTTGAATCTGTACAGAGTGATTGATCCGCAAATCTGGGTGAAGCTTGTGGGCAGGGTGAAGGGGGCGAACTTTGGCGCCATTTACGGAAGGACGAAGGCCATGGGATACCGGAATATTACGCTGCCTGAGGGGCATACATGGAAATCCTATACCATGTTCCTTCTGGATACTCTGCCAATCCGTCTGCGAAATAATTATGTGAAGAAGTTTAACACCTCCATTAAGTTCTGGCATGAAACTGGCGGAGGGCTGGATGAGGAGGTGATTCAGGAGTTGGAGGAACACGGATATCAGATTAAGAGAAACGGTGTTTCCAACTATACGCTCAGTAAAAAGTCAAGGATTGTTTTTCTTGGGAAAATACCGGATGACACGGATGATATCAAGACCACCAAGGATATTCCGAGCTGGAAGCGGATGTGCTGCTGTATCCTGAAAAATGACCATATCTGCCGGTCTATGGGATTTGGGATGACCAGGGACCAACAGAGGCGGATTGACGCAATCCGGCATAAATATAAGAGTGTGGAGGAAATGAATTATGGAGTATAAAAGTCCGGCGTATCATGTGATTGCAGTTCCGGTTGAAAAGGTGGTTCCGAATTCTTATAACCCCAATACGGTTGCGCCGCCGGAGATGAAGCTGCTCTATGAGAGCATCAAGAACGATGGGTATACGATGCCTGTGGTCTGCTATTACAATAAATTGGAGGATAAGTATGTAATCGTAGATGGATTTCACCGCTATCGGATTATGATGGAGAATCAGGACATTTACGAGAGGGAGAAAGGGCTGCTTCCGGTGTCTGTGATAGAAAAGCCGTTGGATCAACGGATTGCCAGTACCATCCGGCATAATCGGGCGCGGGGGAATCATGACGTGGATCTGATGGGGAATATTGTAAAAGAGCTTCATGAACTGGGACGTTCGGATGCGTGGATTTCCAAACATCTGGGAATGGACAGGGATGAAATTCTGCGGCTTAAGCAGATAACGGGGCTTGCAGCGTTGTTCAGGGATGTGAAGTTCGGGCAGGCGTGGAGGCCGTCGGAGGAGGAAGATGAGTGATGCGGTTTTTTCTGTACAAACGATGGGAAATTGGGTATATTATAGATAATGGAAATGGATACCTGATAGTTTGAGACAGAAGGAGGGGAGCATATATGATGTTTCCGCTAAAACTGCCTGTTGGTATTGAGAATTTTGAGAAAATCCGCACAAGAGGTTTCTACTATGTGGATAAAACAGGTCTGATTAAAGAAATGCTGTATAACTGGGGAGAAGTGAATTTATTTATCCGACCGAGAAGATTTGGCAAATCGCTGAACATGAATATGCTGAAAACATTCTTTGAATACGGACATGACACAACTCTTTTTGAAGGGCTTGAGATTGCAGGGGAGAAGGAACTGTGCCGGAAGTATAGGGGGAATTTTCCTGTGATTGCAATCACTATGAAGGATATTGAATCCAGAGATTATGAGGGAGCCAGGGCGGCGATGTGTTCTGTCATTGGCAATGAAGCACTTAGATTCCAATTCCTGATGGATAGCGAGAAGCTTACTGCAGAAGAAAAAGTACAGTATAGCCAGTTAATAAGGGTAGATTCCGAGAATCTGAATGGATTTGTTATGTCGGAGGAGGTACTTAAAAACAGTCTTTTCACTTTATCGAAACTTCTTTGGAAACATTATGGGCAGAAAGTAATCCTGCTGATTGATGAATACGACGTACCGCTGGATAAGGCGCACCAGGCAGGATATTATGGCGAGATGATCAGTCTGGTGAGAAATTTGTTCAGCAGGGCGCTGAAAAGTAATGAATATCTCGAATTTTCCGTGCTGACAGGGTGTCTTAGGATTGCGAAAGAGAGTATTTTTACTGGCCTGAA
>CAJUBG010000053.1 GCA_910584575.1 uncultured Dorea sp. | reverse complement strand
GATGCGATAACAATGTGTGCCCCTCGTGAATTCTGTCTCTCACTTCCCTAAGAATATCTTCATAGGAAATATCTCGGTAAATAATATGATGTGTCTCCTTAAGCCTGTCCAAAACCAGGGGATTATTGGTAATTACCATGTAATCTCTGCTTCCCATCTGCTTTTCTTCTCCCTTGTGGTTCTTATGTAAACCTATTGTAAAAAAAGGGCGATTTGAACACAATCATGTGTGCAATCGCCCTTTCTGTCTTTTGCCCTGATAACATATCAATTCATCTTTAGAAATTTATCATACAGCACAAGATTCAGAACGTGGTACATTCCCCAGTCCTTTTGCCTGAAAGTTTCGCCTGTGATATGAATGTATCAAAGGTTTGCCTCTTCGGCGGCCATCATCATGACTCTCTCTTGAGAAATATCATCCCACTCTTGTATTCTTTTTACACTTTCTTCAATATTGCTTATAGACAACTTATATATGTCTCATTGCCTATACCTATAATAACCGATTGTTAAAACATTTGCAACCTTTAAATTCAAAATATCCGAATTTATACATTATAGACAATATTCACCCATAATTATTGTCTAACTTTTACATATCACAGTAATTTCCAGCTTTGAAAAAACGCCATGCAACAACCGATTCATTGCATGGCGTCCCTATACTCTATTCTATTTTATTTCTTGCGGTCTTTGAAAAAATCGTCATGTACCTGCTTAATAACCCCGCTTAATGCGAACAACGCAAGAATATTCGGGATAACCATCAGAGAGTTGAAGGTATCCTGCATTGTCCATACAAGCTCTACCTCTGCCAGTGAGCCGAGGAATACACATACGGCAACGATTACAGAATATATCTTAACCGCCTTTGAGCCAAACAGATACTTAATATTCGCCTGGCCAAAGAAGTACCATCCAAGGATTGTAGAAAATGCGAAGAAGAACATACAAATCGCGATAAAGATGTCTCCTCCCTTTCCATACAGTGTAGAGAATGCATACTGGCTAAGCTCTGCCCCTGTCTTTCCTGTCGGAATGGAATGTGTGGTAATGATTACGAGTGCGGTAAGGTTCAGGATAACGAATGTATCAATAAATACACCAATCATAGCCACGAAGCCCTGCTCTACCGGATGGTTTACCTTCGCAACCGCGTGCGCGTGAGGCGTAGAACCCATACCGGCTTCATTGGAGAACAATCCACGGGCAACACCCTTTGTAAGAGCTAACTTAACAGTTGCACCTGCTGCGCCGCCGACAATAGAGGAAGGTGCAAATGCCCCTACAATGATTGCATGGAACGCATACGGAATCTCCTTAAAGTTAAAAATAATTACGATCAAAGAACCAACTATGTAGAAAGCCGCCATAATCGGAACGATCAGCTCGGTAATCTTTGCAATACGTCCTGTACCTCCCAGGAATACGAACAGGGCAAGTATAGCAAGGATGACACCCATAATCCACTGAGGCATTCCAAATGCAGTATTGAAAGCTGCCGCGATGGAGTTAGACTGTACGGCATTACCCATAAAGCCAAGAGCCAGAGTGATCAAAACGGCGAAAATACCTGCCAAAGCCTTACCGAAAGGTCCGGAAAACGCTGCGCGGATATAATATACAGGACCTCCTGTCACTTCTCCGTCATCGCCCACCTGTTTGTACTTCTGCGCCATGATAGCCTCGGCATAGATAGTTGCCATTCCAAGGAACGCTGCAATCCACATCCAGAAGATCGCGCCAGGACCGCCGACTGCAAGAGCCGTAGCCGCACCGGCAATATTACCGGTACCTACCTGAGCCGCAATAGCCGTTGCAAGAGCCTGGAAAGATGACATTCCGTCCGCACCGGCTTTATCGCCCTTCTTGAACATTCCGCCAAAGGTCCTGCGCATTCCTTCGCCAAAACCTTTTACTTGAATAAATCCAAGCTTAACAGTAAACCAGATACCGCCGCCAAGAAGTGCAACGATCAGAATGTAGTTTGACAGATAACTGCCTAATGTTGAGAAAATGTTGTTCAACATCGCTTCCATTTACAAATTCCCCCTTTGTAATAGATAAATTGAATATAAATTATTCATCCTCTCTATCATAACATTAAAAAGATTTTTATTCAATATGCTGTTATTTTTTTCACATTTTTTGTCTATTTTGTACAGATATTGTATGAACTTGTCCAATTCTGCAAAAAAAACAGGCGGTAATCCTTGATTTTCCGCCTGCTTTTTTTCATACACCTCTTTATGTTTTTAAAATCTTTGGTCATTTTGCCAAATTTTCATTTTATTTTCATATTCTTTTTATTTTTGTTTCAAAAATGTACCTACTTTTTTATCCTCAATCCGGATATGGTTCACCAAAAGGGCAATATGCATATTCAAATTACTAAGGTCTGCCACAGAAGGTCCTGACGCCGGAATTGCAGACACAATCTGCTTTAACTTTTTCTTGTACTCCTCATGGAACACCCTATGGGGCGCCCTGTTGGGGTATCCGCCTGCCTGCTGAAGCTGCTCCTCATGGGCAAAATGCTGGTCCACATAGTTGGTGAGAAACCTGATTGTAGGCTCCATGGCAGTCCTTCCCTGCCTCTTGTGGCAGGAATCCAGAAGCTGGTTCACAGCACGGAATAACTCCCTATGCTCCTGGTCGATAATTGCATTTCCGGTCTCCAAGTCCTTTGTCAATTCATAAGCCATAATTACATTTCCTTTCTTCTAACTTTCTCTTTCTATAATATACTGTTACACATGAATCTCCGCTTTCATCCCCAGTACCTCTCGGTTCCTTTCAAGCAGAGGGGAAATCACCTTCTCTAGATACGCCTCCACCTGAACCGGAGCGCGTCCCACGTATCTGGCCGGCTCCATGGCCTTCCTTAACTCCTCCAGAGTCAGGTTAAACGCCGGATCTGCCGCAATCAGCTCAAGCAGGTTGTTATCAAGTCCCTTCTCCTTCACGTTACGTCCCGCCTCCATGGACAACTCACGAATCCGTTCATGGAGCTCCTGGCGGTCTCCGCCTGCCTTCACGGCATCCATCATAATATTCTCCGTAGCCATAAACGGAAGCTCGGACATCAGCCGTTTCTCAATCACCTTCGGATACACCACAAGGCCGTCCACCACATTCAGACACAGATCAAGAATCCCGTCAATGGCAAGAAAGCCCTCCGGCACGCTGAGGCGCTTATTGGCCGAATCGTCCAGCGTCCTCTCAAACCACTGGGTCGCAGAGGTCACAGCCGGGTTGAGAGCGTCAATCATCACATACCTTGCCAACGACGCAATCCTCTCGCTGCGCATAGGATTCCGCTTATACGCCATAGCAGACGAGCCGATCTGGGTCTTCTCGAAAGGCTCCTCCACCTCCTTCAAATGCTGCAGAAGGCGGATATCATTGGAAAACTTATGGGCGCTGGCCGCAATACCCGCAAGCACATTTAAGACTCTGGTATCCACCTTACGGGAATAGGTCTGTCCGGACACAGGGTAGCAGGTTTCAAATCCCATCTTATTGGCAATCATGGGATCAATCCTGTCAATTCTCTCCTGATCCCCCTCAAACAATTCCAGGAAACTGGCCTGAGTTCCCGTCGTCCCTTTAGAGCCAAGAAGCTTAAGAGTCCCCTTCACATACTCCAGATCCTCCAAATCCATGGCAAACTCCTGCATCCACAGGGTTGCCCGCTTGCCCACTGTGGTAGGCTGCGCCGGCTGGAAATGGGTGAACGCCAAGGTAGGCAGGTCCTTATACTCCTTCGCGAACTTCGCAAGCTCTGCTATCACGTTCAAAAGCTTCCTTCTCACAATCTCAAGAGCCTCTGACATCACAATGATATCCGTATTGTCCCCCACATAGCAGGAGGTGGCCCCCAGATGAATAATCCCCTTTGCCTTCGGGCATTGTTGGCCGTAAGCATACACATGGGACATAACGTCATGCCGGACGACTTTCTCCCGTTCCCGCGCCACGTCATAGTTGATATCCTCAGCATGGCTTTTCAACTCCTCAATCTGCTCGTCCGTGATGGGAAGCCCTAACTCCTTCTCCGTCTCCGCAAGGGCAATCCATAACCTCCTCCAGGTTTTAAACTTCTTGTCCGGTGAGAATACATACTGCATCTCCTTGCTGGCATAACGCTCTGACAGCGGACTTAAATACTTGTCACGACTCATATCCTTCCTCTCCTTTTCCTGATTATTTACTAACTTTTATCAATCCTTCTGTATTCCTTCCTCCACTGTTCAAACAACTCCTCCGGTATATCAATATCAATCCCCCTCTGAATCTCACGGATTTCCTCCTTCATGGCAGAATCCATATTCAGGAAAACAGAGTTGCCCGACAGCATTTTCACATACTGGTCACCCGGCAGCGCCTTGTAGCAGCAGTAAAGATAGGTACGAAGCAACTCCATATCCCCGCAGATACGGTACGCCTCCAGATACACCTTGGCCGCCTCCTCATACAGAAACCGTCTGCCGTAAGCCGCCCCAAGGCTTGCATAGACCCTGCCGTAGAACAGCTTACTGATGGAATTGTCCCACTCCCTGTTGATAATCGACTGGTACACCAAAATCGCCGTCTCATACTCCCCGCTTTTCTGCAGGCTGTCTGCCTTATACTTCATCCTCTCCACATCCTTAAGATTCTGGAGATGCTCAAGAATCCCCTGAATCTTATTGATATCTCCGGTGGCGTAGATGGTGGACTCCCGAAGAATCGTCAGCACGAACTGCTCCATGGTGCCGTTCTGCCGCAATTCCTCCCTAAGCTGCTCAGCCAGCTTCGGAAGCTCTAACTCCTTGTCAATCCAGTTGCACAACTGCCGGTTTACCATGGTATAGTCGATGAGATAAAGATTGTTACAGATATAATAGCACAATTCCTCAATAGTGTAGATACGCATATGAATCCTGGCTATCTCGTAGGGCTGTCTCGCCCGTTTCCTATGACATAGAATTAAACTGCCCATTGATTCCTCCTAAATAAATGGTCTTCTCCACCTGAAATCCCGTGGAGGGGAAGAACTCTCCAAAGCCCACATCCTTAAACGTAAGCCGGCAGGTGCGCTCGTCCATGAAAAGCACCTCAATCTGAATCCGCAGGGAATAATCCCGCCTGTTGGGAAGCCCCTCCAAAGACACTGTCTCCACCTGCAACTCCTCCCCTGCCAGGCTCTCCACATGAATCTCAATGTCTGACGTATCCTCCAGGATCACCTCCCACTGTCCGTCCGCCTCGTACCAGTGAGTTCCCCAGGACACGATGGGATACCATCCCTCCTGGCCGTTCACACGCATACGCAGGCAGATCTGCTCTGTCATCTTCGTATCGTCAAGGTACACAGGCCCTTCGTGGTATTCCAGGTGCCGCCTCATAGACGTGTAGCACGCGCCCCTGCTGTACAGATTGTTGCCGATAAACGCCCTCCGCCCGTTGCACAGCACCTTCAATGAATTGGGATACCAGTTATTCTCAAAGCCCTCCCCCGTCAGATACACGGAGGAAACCACCTTCTTCTCAAACACACTCTGGATAAACCGCTTAAACCTGTCGTCCGCCGCCTTAGCCTTGTCCTTTACCTTCTCCTTCTCCTTGCCAAGAAGGGTATAGATAGCGGCAAGCTCATTCATCTGCGCGCTGGCAACCTCCTCCACGGTCACGAACATGTCACGGTCCTTCACACCGACTGCATTGAGCCTTCTAAGCATATACGCCCGAATCTCCTGGGCGTCACAGTAAAAGAGGGCGGACTCATACTGCCACAGCTCTTTTGGCTGATAAAACATATACTGGCAGAAGCTCTCTTTATAATCCTGGACACAGACACATTCCTTTGCCACGCCAAGACGCTGCCCGATGCCTTTAAGCATCTTGGACATATCAATATTCGTATAGGGGACAGAAAAGGTAATATAAGAGATATCCTCAAAGCCCTCAAGAGTCATGCGGATAAACTTGGCAAGCAGCCACACCGCGTCCCGCTTCTTGGCGCCAATCTTCACCTTTTCCCGGCGCACAGCCCTTTCAAACAGGTCATTCACCATGGTTCCCTCCTGAAGGGAGGCCAGACGCTTCGCCTCCATACCGAACACCCACCGTTCCCTGTAATATCCCAGTATCAGGGGAATCTGAAAATTATCCGCAGCAGCTCCCATCGTCTCCGGTTCTTCCTTCGCCTCGTCATAAAAGCTTATCTGACAATTCTTCTCATTCAAATCGTATCCCAGGATTCCGCCTTTTCTCATGATGCTCCCCTCCCCTCTTTACACACATCTCTAATGAATCTTGAACAGACGCTTCGCCATGATTTCCTCCTCCTCGTACTCCATCATGGCTTTACGCCTCGCCGCAGGCGCCATAGTCGCCATGCTGTTCAGCCGTCCGTACTTACCCGATTCCTTAATCTCCCTTTCATTCTTTAGGATCTCTTTTTCAGTGATAATGTCCTCTTTTCCCTTGGTTTCTATAAAATAATAGCTGATAGACTCGTCACTGTACAGCACAAACTGTCTCACATACAGATTCTCATAGACCGGCATCATCACCTCATTCTGGTATCCAAGCTCATCCCTGACTCCATGCTTCATCTTATAGTACAGGGTCACCCGGCTCCCCGGCCTTGCCTGGTAAGAAATCATCACCTTGTCGTACAACTGAAGCTCTCTGAGCCATTCGTCTTTATAATGGAGATAATAGGGAAAAACAATCTGCTTCTCGCACATCTCCCGCAGCACTTGATGAAGCACCACCTCCAAAGCAGCCGTATAATCATGATTTGAAAAATATTTAAGCAGAGCAATCTTGCAGATATCAGAAAGATCCTCCTTCTCATCGCACTCATTTGCAATAATATCGAAAACACTGGCCTCCAGCTCTCTGCCATAGACCACATATTCCCTGGATACATAGGCAAGATACGCCTGTTTCAGACGGAAATAGACATTATCCGACAGATAATAATCCTCAAATATCTTTTCCTCCTGAAATAGGTTTTCCGAAAAAAGCATCTGGGTAATGATACGCTCGCCAATCTTATAGGCAGGAATCCCGTTCTCCTTCAATGCTTTCCAGAGGAATTTCATCTCCCTCGTAGGGCCTACGTAAAAGTTAGCCAGATACATCAGGGTAACCTTGTCAAAATACTGCCGCCTGAACAGCTCAAAGCACAGATAACTTAAGAAGCTGTCCTCCTCATAGTTCTCCTCCTTAATCCGTCTGGTCACAAGGCGGAACACGTCTTTTCCTTCAAATGCCTCCAGCCCTTTTTCCATCAGCCCTTCAAAGGTAGGCGCCTCCTTTTCATTCTCCTGCTCCCAGACGCCGGTTGTGGCTGCGTATTTACGGCACATCTCCACAAACCGCGGCTCATAGAACAGACGCTTCGTCTCATAGACGATGGAATCCGTATAATGGCGGCCCTCCACAGACTCCCACACAACCCTGGACTCCTTGTCATACAGACGGATCACCGTCCCCTCCTCGGCATCATAGGGGATGCGCTGGCGAATCTCACCGTCCTTGTCAATAACCAGGACGCATTTCATATTCTTCACCCGCGTGGAAATAGAATAGGAATAGCAGATGTCACGCATGGCCTCCATCCGTTCCGCCGTCATCTCCTCAGGCTGGCAGAACCTTTTATACAGAATCCTAAGGGACTCCGTAATATGACGCTGCATCAACTGTTTCCAGGTAAATACCACCATCTGCTCACGGTAATTCAGATAAAGCTCTCCTGCCTGCTCCTCATAGGTAACCAGATTCGCATAGAGAAACGCCGCCTTCTTATAATTCAGCGAGTTGCCGTGCATGAAATACAGAAGAATCACCTTGGGAAGCGGCCCCTTAAAGCTGTCCTCATCCACGGTCATCATATAATATTCATAGAGCTGCGCAATCCGAAGCTCTGAATCTACTGCCTTCTTATACCACTGAAAATGCCGCTTTTTCAGTTTATTTCCCCGAATCAAAAGAGTACAGATGGTATTCAGAATCATCGGTTCGTCGTACATCTTGTAGATGCGCTCCAGTATCCGAAACATCTTGTCGCTGTACTGCTTCTGCTGGCTGGCAAAATTCGCCACATAAAGGGCTAACTCCTTCGTCATCAGGCGGTATTTGGATGCAAAATTAAGCACCTGCATCTCAAAAGGGCCTAACTTCTTAAGAAGCGTGGGCCTGTCCTGATAGCACAGATACGCCTCCAGATAAAAAATCACCCCATGCATCTCATACTGAAACTGCTGCTCTAACAGCTCAATCCTCTTATAAGAGGTCTTATATCTGGTATCCAAATCCAACAGCATGTAGAGCAAAAGTAATGAATCCTGGTGGCGCATATAGGTCTTGCCCACCTCGTCCAACACACGCTCAGCATGGATTCCCTTCCCCCGCACCAAAGCGGTCAGGTACAGGTAATAACAGTTGGTCAGCGGGTCTTTTCCGATAGCAAAGCGGTTATAATTATAGTTCTCAAGGATCCACTTAGCCTCCTCCACCTTACTTCCCACCAGATAGACATGAGCCTGCATCAACTGGTACAGCTCACTGTGGGGCCTTAGCTTGCGAAGGGAAATCATCTTCTCCACCGCGCTCTCTAACCAGTTGCCAATCTCGATTCTCCCTGCCACAAGCCCGATATATTCCTTCAAAATCTGAGCCAAAAGAAGCTCAGGCTGCCTGTGGTTCTCGTTGTAGTCCTGGTTCTGCAGCACCTCAATCTCATAGGTAAGAGTCTCGTAAGGCGTGATAAACTTAAGCATACCAAAATTACGCCCCCCGTGGAGACGGTCAGGGCGGACCACATACTCAATCTCATGAGCGTTACCCACAAAATCATCCGTACTGGTCTCCGGACGCAGGACCTTGATAAACTCCCCCTCTGCCTCAATGTGGATGGGCATATATCCCCAGGTATTCTTAACAATGGTAAGCGTACCCTTGGTCGGCTCTGAAATGTCCTCAAAAAACATCCCTTCACCGGGAAGGGTCAAAAAAATACATTCCTTCTGCTTGATTCCTACCAGAAACTCCTCCATGGCCTGATCTCCAAGAGACCATTTTCTCATATTATCATACAGATAAAAAGTCCGTTCATTCTCATATTTTAAAATCTCATAGAACTCCCTGGCGCGGAACAGACGTCCCGCCTCCGAGAAATCCTTGATGGCAAGCTTGCGGAAATCATCCGTGCTCTGAACCTTCCCGTAGGAGGTCATGACATAAGGCTTCTCAATGATTGCCGTGACAGACAGCTCGTATTCCCCTCCGCCGCATACCACGGTAAACCTTCCGTCCTCCACATGCCCTGGCCGAAGCCCCTTGCCGTCGTAAGTGAACTCCACCTTCGCAGGATTCCCGTCAAACCCCTGATTCTTAAAATGCACACGAAAAGAAGACGAGTACACCAGTCCCCGTATCTTCTTCCCGCTTTCCGTTCTGATTGTAAAACTCCCCCGATATACTTCCCCTTCTCCGATAATGAGTACCAGATTGGTCTCATCAAATATGACATCAGGTTGTGATAACTGAAAATCTCCTTTGGAAAATTTCTGGATTTTATTTTTCAAGTCTGACACCTGCTTCTTTCGTTGCTTATTCGTAAACAATACTATAAAAGATTATAGCATTGTTTGATTGTGAATGGCAATGGCATTTTACGATTTTATCCCAAATACTAATTTTCGCCTACGTGCACCGTCAACTGCGGATAAGGAATCTCGATTCCCTCCTCGTCAAAGGTCAGCTTAATGGTTTCCAAAAGACGCCACCTCGTAGGCCAGAACTCCTCGTTCTTCACCCAGGCTCTTGCACCTAATATAACCGCGCTGTCGGCAAGCTCATCCACGAACACATTAATCTCCTCGTCCTTCATCACACAGGGATCCGTAGTCAGAAGCTTCTCCACCAGGGCTTTTGCCTTGCGCAGATCAGCCTGGTAGGAAACAGACACCTTCAGGTCAAGCCTTCTCTCCGCCTTTGCCGTGGCATTGGTCAGACTGCTGTTGGTCAGCATCCCGTTGGGTATCACGATGGTCTTATTGTCAATGGTACTGAGCTTCGTGTAGAAAATCTGAATCTCCTTTACCGTACCCTCATTCTTATTCGTATCCTCGATGATATAATCCCCCACCTCGAAGGGCTTCAGGATCAGGATCAGGACGCCTCCGGCAAAGTTGGACAGACTCCCCTGTAACGCCAGGCCGATAGCAACACCGCCCGATGCAAGCAGCGCCGCCACAGAAGCCGTATCCACTCCAAACTTAGCCGCAATGCTGAAAATCAGCAGAGAGTAAAGCCCGAATTTCAAAAAAGAATCTACAAACTGCTCTACCCCTTTATCCGCGCCGGAGCGCTCAAGGGAACGGCGCACCAGCTTCTGAATCCATCTGATCACAATTCTTCCGGCAAAAAATACCGCCAGGGCAATCAAGACCCGCATACCAAAGCCTGCAAGTTTTGGAATACTGTCCTGGATATACTGGGCAAACCGCCCCACCTCCTCCACCGTATCCTGTGTCACCTCAGCCACCTCTACTGCTGCTGTCGCCGCCACTTCACTGGCTGTCGCTTGGCCTCCTCCGCTTGGAGAACAGGGTATTGCCATAGTCATACTTCCTTTCTTCTAACTTTGATGGACGAAGTCCTTCCTATACCTGCACCTGCCGGAGTGCGAGAAAAGCGCTCAGATTCCCCCGCGCCGTCCCCATACTCCGATGTGAGAACAAAATGTCCGGATTGCAATGAGTACACACATTGGTGACCGCAATCTGCTCTCTGGGGACTCCCGCTTCTGTCAGCACAGCCTGGTTCGCCCGCCAAAGATCCAACTGGTACTTCCCGTTTGGCTTTTCATAAAATAATTCCCCCCAGAGCTTCTCGTCAAAGGTATCTTTAAATTTCTCGATTACCTCCTGGCTTACCTCATAACAATCCTGGCAGATAGACGGGCCGATGGCCGCAAACACCTGGGCGGGGTCTGTTCCATACTGCTTCTGCATAAGCCTTAGGGTAACCTCCCCCATCCGTCCTGCGGTTCCCCGCCATCCCGAATGGCTGAGCCCGATGGCCCGATGCACCGGATCCACGAAAAACAAGGGGACACAGTCCGCATAGAACGTCACCAGACAAATATCCGGCACATTTGTTACCATCCCGTCCGTCTCCAGAAAACGGCCTCCCCTGTCCTTTTCCTCGACCACCGCTACATTCGTAGTGTGGGTCTGATGGGTATAGGTAAAATCCTGAGGGTCTACCCCAATCGCCCTGGCAATCCTGCGCCGGTTCTCCTCGATTGCCTCCGGCTCATCCCCCCTGGTGGTGCTGATGTTCATGCTTTTACAGTGTCCCTTGCTGACTCCGCCAAGCCTGGTAGAAAATCCATGCTTCACAATACCGGTATCCTCAAGCAGCGGGAACGAAAGGTAGGGGACTTTGTCAACCTCTCTCTCGTCAAATATATGCTGTTCATTCTTATATTTTAACCCCAGACTCATAATCTTATCCTCTCCTTTTATCCACCAATATAATCAAACGCGTCCGCATACAATGTCACAGTATCCCCCTCAAAGCTCACCACATCAAAACGGCACGCCGCATCAGTCAGGCCATGGCTCGTAAGATAATAAAGAGCGCACCTGGAAATGCTTTTCTGCTTCTTTAAATCCACCGCCTCCGCCGGATGGCCCTTTTTTTCGTCCGACCTGTATTTCACCTCGCAAAAGACAATGTATTCCCCGTCCCTGGCAATCAAATCAATCTCGCCCGTCCTGCACCTGAAATTATATTCCAGTACCTCGTACCCCTTGCCGGAGAGATACTCACCGGCCCTTCGCTCATACTTTTCCCCTATTTTCCTCTTATTCTCCGCCATAAACGACCTTTGCCTCTATACAACATATTTTCTGATAAACGTCCTCCTGTGTATGGGCGACGGTCCAAGCTCTCTAAGCCCCGCAATATGGGCTTTCGTCCCATAGCCTTTATTACTCGCAAAATCATATCCCGAAATCACGCTGTCGTATTCCACCATCAGCCGGTCCCTTGTCACCTTGGCAATAATACTGGCCGCCGCAATGGACACACTCTTTTCGTCGCCTTTGATAATGGGAACCTGAAAAATGTCAACCTCCGGAATCGTGACGGCGTCGTTTAAGAGCACCTCCGGACGCACCTTAAGCTGTCCAATCGCCATCCGCATGGCCTCATAGGTTGCCTGTAAGATATTGATCTCGTCAATCCTCGCCGGACTTACCATGCCAATCCCCGTTGCAACCGCCTTCTCCATAATCTCCTCATACAAGGCTTCCCGCTTCTTCTGCGAGAGCTTTTTTGAATCATTCACCCAGAGGAGCTCACAGTCTTTAGGCAGGATCACCGCCCCTGCCACAACCGGCCCTGCAAGCGGCCCCCTGCCCACCTCATCGATTCCGCAGATATATTTCCCGTCATACTCTCGCTCGTAAACGCGCATAGCCTCAAGCCTTGCCCTCTCTTTGGCGAGCTTTTCTTCTTCCCGTTTATTCATGCCTGATCACTCCGACTCTGTCAAATGGATAAATCCGCACCCATGCCCTGCCTACCAAATGCTCTCGCTTCAACACGCCCACGCTTGGATCACGGCTGTCTGAGCTGTGGTTTCGGTTATCCCCAAGAACAAAATATTCGTCCTCTCCCAGTAAAATGGGTTCTGCCGCCATTCCCGCCGAATTCATCACCTCAGCGCCGTAGACGTCGCTAGACAGCAGCTCGCCGTTTACGTAGGTATAACCGTCCACCACCTGGATTGTCTCCCCTGGGAGCCCGATAATCCGCTTGATATAAAATGTATTCTCCTCATGCTGATAGGGAAATACAATAATATCAAAACGCTTCGGCTCCTGAAAACGGTAGGACAGCTTATCCACAATCAGATTGTCGCCGTCGCTTAAGGTCGTCTCCATGGATGAGCCGCTGACACGCGTTCTCTGTCCCACGAATGTGATAATCAGGTACGTCAGCCCGATAATAATTAATATGTATAAGAGCCATCCTCCCAGTTCCCGGAGTATGCCCCGTTCTTCCTGCCTCGCCATTTGTTACTGTCTCCTTTTTCATGCCCGCCGCAAAAGATTACTGCGGATACTCAAGCGTCATCCTTCCAAGCCTCCCGCTTCGGAAATCGTCCAGCAAAAGGAGGGCGGCTTTCTCCGTATCCAGCTCATTTCCCCGCACAATACAATGTCTGCTGCGCGCAATCTCCTCAAGCATCTGATAACACTTTACTTCCTCATCTGTATTTACACCGGCATCCAAGGCCGCAGCCTCAATCCGGTATTTCTCCTCCAAAACCTTCGGATAATTCACCGCCAGCAAACGAATCAACTCCGCCGCCAACTCCTCCGTATTCAGAAGCTCATCCTTCATAGAGCCGATAAACGCCATCATAAGCCCCACCGTCTGATCCTCAAACTTCGGCCACAGAATTCCCGGCGTATCCAGAAGCTCTACCTGCTTATTCAGGCGAATCCACTGCTTCCCCTTGGTAACTCCCGGCTTATTGCCTGTCTTTGCACAAGCCTTGCCCGCCAGGGAATTGATAAAAGTAGACTTTCCCACATTGGGAATCCCCACCACCATGGCCCTCACAGGGCGGTTTAAGATTCCCCGCTTTCTGTCCCTTTCAAGCTTCTCCTTACAAGCCTCCCTGATGACCTCATGGACAGGCTTCAAACCACTGTTCCTCCTGGAATTCACCTTTGCCGTAAGATACCCCCTGCTCTTAAAATACTCCTCCCAGGCGTCGTTCCACCGTTCCTCCGCAAGGTCTGCCTTGTTAAGCAGAATCAGCCTCGCCTTGTTCCTCCCAAGCTCGTCAATGTCCGGATTCCGGCTGCTTAGGGGAATCCTTGCGTCCACAAGCTCGATCACAAGATCAACCAGCTTTATATTCTCCTGCATCATACGCTTCGCCTTCGTCATATGACCCGGATACCATTGAAAATGCATACTTTCTACTCCTTATGATTAATCCAGCCAAAATGCTCTCCAAAGGAAATGACAAACCACGCCTTCCCGTAAATATACTCCCGTTTTACATTTCCCACATCCGCATTCCGGCTGTCCTCGCTGCTTACCCGATTATCCCCAAGGACAAAATACTCGTCTCCTGCAAGCTTCACCTTCTCCTTCACAATTCCCACGTCGTCAATGTCCGTCGTTTCGTATCTCTCCTCTAACTTCTCCCCGTCGATATAGATTCGGTTCTCCATAATCTCCACCGTCTCTCCCGGAAGGCCGATAATCCGCTTCGTATAATAATGGACATTCTCATTCCCCTTGGGTTTGAATATGATAATATCTCCCCGCTTCGGCGTGGTAGCATTATAGATAATCCGGTTCACCAAGACCACGTCCCCATTGCCAAGGACCGGCTTCATAGAATCTCCCACAGTGCTGACCTGCTGTCCGAAATACCAGACACTCACAAACGCTATAAGACATACTACGCCAATCTTGAAAATCCACTTCCCAATCTCAAACAATTTCTGAAGGTCGATGCGGAATTTGAATCTCCTTCTTCTGATTCTCTTAAATAAACGTTTCTTCCGTCTGCGTCCCATGTACTCCCCTTATAACACAAAAAGGACAATATACGCTATGTACTTGTCCTTTTTTAACCCGTCTCTTATTTTACTAACTCTTTTACCTTCGCCTTCTTGCCGACACGGTCTCTTAAGTAGAACAGCTTCGCCCTTCTTACTTTACCCCTTCTGACAACCTCAACCTTCTCAACGTTCGGCGAGTGAAGCGGCCATGTCTTCTCAACACCTACGCCGTTGGAATTCTTTCTTACGGTAAATGTAGCTCTTGAACCGCCGCCCTGCTTCTTTAAGACTGTTCCCTCAAACACCTGGATTCTCTCGCGGTTACCCTCTTTGATCTTGCCGTATACCTTGACGGTATCTCCCACATGGAACTGCGGCACATTCTCTTTCAACTGTTCTTCTTCAAGCTTCTTAATGATATCGTTCATTGTGTGACCTCCTTATATTCCGGATGTTCTTAATACGCACGTACCAGAGGACCATCTCTTTTCTTCACAACGTTTTATATTTTATCACATTTATCGTTTCTTGACAAGAGTTTTCTCTCATTTTCCGTCAACCGGGCTTTTAAAAGCAAGTCCGGACGCAGCTTCGCCGTCCGGAGAATGGACTGCTGCCTGCGCCATTTTTCAATATTCGCATGATGTCCTGACAAAAGAATCTCAGGGACACGCCTGTCATGCCAGATTTCCGGCCTGGAATACTGGGGATATTCAAGCAGATTGTCCTGAAAACTCTCAAACTCCGCCGATACGTCATTGTGCAGAACCCCAGGTATTAGCCTGGAAACAGCGTCAACCATAATCATGGCCGGCAATTCTCCGCCTGTGAGGATATAATCGCCGATGGACACATAGTCTGTCACAATCTCCTCCACCACCCGTTCGTCGATTCCCTCATAATGGCCGCAAAGAAACACAAGCTCTCGCTCTTTTGCCAACTCCTCTGCCATCTTCTGGTTAAACGTCCTTCCCTGGGGAGAAAGGTAGATGACCCTTGGCTTTTTGCTTTCATCATTTAGGCCCTGACATGCTTCGGCTCCCTTTGCTTCATCCTGCTTCGGCTCTTTTTGCGCCGCGTCCTTCCGGCAGGAGGCAATCATTTCCTCCACCGCCTTATACGCCTGGTATACCGGCTCAGCCTGCATCAGCATCCCCGCGCCGCCGCCGTAAGGGTAGTCGTCCACACTGTTGTGCTTGTTAAACGCGTAATCCCTGATATTGACTGCATCAATGGACAGAAGCCCTTTCTCCATGGCTCTGCCGATAATGCTGGTGTTTAGTCCCTGCATCACCATTTCCGGAAATAATGTCATAATATAAAAATGCATCTTCTACTCCTACTTATCTGCCTCAACGCCTCAACCGTCAGATCAGCCCGTCCATTACGTGAACCTTCATCCTCCTGCCTGGGATATCTACCTCTAAAATACATTCCTTAATGGCCGGCACTAGAACCTCTCCCGCCGACGGATGGTCGATAATATACACATCATTTGCGCCTGTGGCCATCACGTCTTTTAAGACGCCGAAATCCTCTCCCTGGTCGGTTACCACCTTAATTCCAATCATATCCGTGATAAAATATTCATCTTCTTCAAGGGGAACCGCATCCCTTCGCTCTACCAGCAGCGGACACCGCTTGTAGCGTTCCACATCATTTATATTATCATAGCCTTTGAATTTCAAAATTACAAACTGTTTGAAAAACTTAACATTTTCAATCTCCAAAGACAGCGTCCCTTTCCCTGTATCAAGAAGTACATGTTTTAAATCCTGAAACCTGGCGGCGTCATCCGTCGTGGGAAACACCTTCACCTCTCCGCGGATTCCGTGTGTCTGGGTAATCACCCCAACCTGCAATAATTCTTCCATAAATATAAATCTCCCGACATATACCCTTGTCTTAACGGAGGCGGGCAGGCGCTTCCCCTACTCGCCGCGCGGCCCGCACGCCGCCTTAGCGGCATATTTCATCTGCACGGGTCTGCGCACAAATAAGGACAGAGCACAATATCCTGCGTCTGTCCCTGTCTACATGGGCATCCATTACATCAATCCATAATGTCAACGATCACTTTCTTATCCTCTTTCGCGGCAGCAGCCTTCACAACCGAGCGAATCGCCTTGGCAATACGTCCCTGCTTACCGATGACCTTTCCCATATCGGAATCAGCAACATGCACCTCCAGAACGATTGTCTTCTTTTCTTCCCTCTCGGCCACAACTACGCTGTCAGGATCATCAACCAAAGCCTTCGTAATGACTTCAACCAACTCTTTCATAATCAAGCACCTCAAAAAATAAGATTTTACAGTTATGATTTATTTTTCAATTCCTGCAATCTTAAAGATCTTGCTTACAACTTCTGTTGGCTGCGCGCCGTTGTTCAGCCATTTCTTAGCAGCCTCCTCGTCAACCTTAATCGCACTCGGATCACAATTCGGATCATAAGTACCAATCTCGTCGATAAACTTGCCGTCTCTTGGGGATCTTGAATCAGCTACAATAATTCTATAAAAAGGAGCCTTTTTCTGTCCCATTCTTCTTAATCTGATCTTTACTGCCATTGTATTCTACCTCCATAAAATAAATGTCTATATAACGCGCCATGCGCGGTTATACCATCTGTTGACTGCGTCAGAACGGCAGCTTAAGCCTTCCCTTCCTGCCGCCTTTGCCTACCATCTTCATAAGCTTCTTCATCTCAGCGAACTGCTTCACCATGCGGTTGACCTCGCTGATATCCACACCTGCGCCCCTGGCAATCCTGTGCTTCCTTGACGGATTCAATAGGTCTGGATTCCTTCTCTCCTCCGGCGTCATGGAATAAATCATTGCCTCCATCCTCGCCATGCCCTTCTCAGCCTGGGCGGTCTGTTCTTCATCTATGCCCTTCATCCTGCCCATGCCTCCCATGCCGCCAAGCCCAGGCATCATACTCATGATACTGCCAAGCCCGCCCATGTTCTTCATCTGGCTGATGCTCTCCAAATAGTCCTCGAAGTCAAACTGGTTCTTCTTCATCTTCTGGGCCATCTGCTTCGCCTTTTCTTCATCGATCTCAGCCTCTGCCTTCTCGATTAATGTCAGCACATCGCCCATTCCCAGGATACGGGACGCCATCCTGTCCGGATAGAACTGCTCTAAATCAGACAGCTTCTCTCCCATACCTACATATAAAATCGGTTTTCCCGTAACAGCCTTGACGGATAACGCCGCACCGCCTCTGGTATCACCGTCCAGCTTCGTGACGATTACCCCGTCAATTCCCGCCTTCTCGTGAAATTCCTTCGCCACATTCACGGCATCCTGCCCTGTCATGGCGTCAATAACCAGAATCGTCTGGTGAACCGTCACCGCATTCTTTATCTCCTTTAACTCCTCCATCATATCCTCGTCAATATGAAGTCGTCCGGCTGTATCAAGAATCACAATGTTGTTCCCGTTCTTCTGTGCATGCTCAAGGGCTGCTTTGGCAATATTGGCCGGCTTATGGTTCTCTCCCATGGAAAATACTTCCACGCCCTGCTTCTCACCGTTCACCTGCAACTGCTTGATAGCCGCCGGCCTGTATATATCACAGGCGACCAGAAGCGGCTTCTTGCCTTTTAATTTATATTTGCCCGCCAGCTTGGCAGTCGTGGTGGTCTTACCTGCACCCTGAAGCCCCGCCATCATAATGACCGTAATAGCGCTTCCCGGCTCAAGCTTTATCTCCGTAGTCTCGGATCCCATCAGCTTAATCAGTTCTTCGTTCACGATCTTAATGACCATCTGTCCGGGGTTCAGCCCGTTCATAACATCCTGCCCAACCGCCCGTTCCTGAACGCTTTTGACAAAATCCTTTACCACCTTAAAATTCACGTCCGCCGCAAGCAGCGCCCGCTTAATCTCTTTGAGAGCCTCTTTTACATCATCCTCGGTAAGACGCCCCTTACTCCTCAGATTCTTAAATATATTCTGAAGTTTTTCTGTCAGACTGTCAAATGCCATACTACAACTCCTCTATAATCTCACCGGATATCTTACGGATATTTTGGACCAATTCTTCTGCGTCTTCTTCGTTATAATGCTCTAAAAGCTGCTCTATCTGCTCTACCTTCTCTTTTACCGCCAGAAACCTGTGCATCAGATGCAGCTTTTCCTCATATCCTCTTAGCGTCTGGTTACATCTCTTGATTAAATCATGAACCCCCTGCCGGCTGATGCCTGCTTCCTCGGCAATCTCGCCCAATGACAGGTCGTCCGCAACAAAACGCTCATAAATCTCTTTCTGGTGTTCTGTCAAAAGCTCACCATAAAAATCAAACAGCAATGACTGTTCCAGAATCTTATCCAATTTCATCACCTGTGCTATCATACACTAAAAAGAGAGAGGTGTCAAGTATTTTTTCTTGACACCTCTTTTTTATTCCAGCAATCTATCAATTCTAAGACACCCCCATCCCTGGCGCGCCTCCTCCTCACACTCACATGCTTCCCGAAGCCTTAGCTTCACATCGACATTCTGCGCTTCCGGATATTTCGACAGAAAGAGAGCCGCTGCGCCGGATACCACAGGAGTCGCCATGGATGTGCCGCTTTTCCTGACATACGGAATCTTTGTCTTAAAATACCGGCTGTTACATGATGATACATGATACCCTGGGGCTACCAGCTCTGGTTTGACAATACAATATTCCGTAGGCCCGACGCCTGAACATCCATCCTTCCTTCCTGGCTCATCCTGCGCGCCTACGGTAATGACTTTCCGGCTGTTGCCAGGAACCGCTATGCTGCCCTCCTCTGGCCCCTGATTCCCCGCAGACACCACAACCGTGATTCCCAGATCCCACAGTGCCTCCACAGCCTCAACCAAATCCTTCTCTTTTTTTCCCTCCAGCCCCTTTTTCGCCCCCACAGACACATTGGCAACCCGAATTTTGTAACGCTCATGATGGTCTTGTATCCACTGGATTCCCTCAAGAATCTGCTCTACGCTTCCCTCTCCTTTGGAATCCAGCACCTTTACAATAACGAGCCGCGCCTTTGGCGCCATCCCTCCATACTCTCCCTTGGACAGCCTGCCGTCCCCTGCGAGGATACCGCCTACATGGGTTCCATGCCCGCTGTCGTCGTACATCCCATGCCGCCGGTTGACACAGTCGTAAAACGCTAGAATTCTGCCGTTCAGGTCAGGATGGGCTGCCATTCCCTCTCCTGTCAAGTAGTTGCAGGCAATTTTTATTTACTTTTTTCTCCAAAAACATGATTTTTTTAGAAATCCACCCCTTATCTTTATGCCTTCTGTTATATAGCTGCCGCAAAAAACTTTTCCGTACGTTAAACGATTGCATTTTCTTCTATATCCAACATCCACTCTATTTCAATATGTTCTTCATCATACACGGTAATCTTCCGGATAATTTGCCCGACAAGTTTTAAGTCTGTTTTACATCCCTGATTGAAAAAGCACGCGGCTCCATCTTTCCTCTTTAGGATAGATTTTTTCAGCCTGTCAATCTCAATGTCAATCTCAGAAATCTTTCCATCCACATTCTGCATGTCAGTATCTTTCGTCTGAAAATAGGCTTCCCTGCCAAAAACGGCCTTTTCGTATTCTTCCAATCGTTTTCTCTGCAATATTTTTCTTTTTCTGTCCAGTTTTATCCTCTCCTTCTCCAGCACATCCAGCGTCTTAAGAATTTCTTCCTCCTTCTTTTGCATTATCTCCTCTACTTTCTCCCGTTTTAACAATTCAGAATCTAACTGGTAAAGGATATACTGCTCCAGAAACATGAGATTCATATTTCCCACACAATAATCTGTATCCGCATATGAATATCTCTGGCCGCAATAAAAATATGGATTCAATCCGTTCCTTAATGTCATTGCACGCCCGCATCCTCCGCAATAAACCTTCCCCTGCAACGGATGACTCCCTCCCATACCTTTTACCTTTTTACTTCCTGTCTGTTTACGCATCTTCTGGACCGTTTCAAAATCATCTCTGGAAACAATGGCTTCATGATGCTCCTTATAGACCTTCCATTCACTCCTGGGCTTTAAATGGTTTTTTCCACCAACATCATCCTTCTCATATTTGTCATACACCATATCCCCTACATAGAACGGATTACTAAGGACAGAACAGATGAAAGGATAATCCCATTGAAAACATTTCCCAATAGG
The DNA here is from genome assembly GCA_910584575.1 of uncultured Dorea sp. Classification (GTDB taxonomy): domain Bacteria; phylum Bacillota; class Clostridia; order Lachnospirales; family Lachnospiraceae; genus Sporofaciens. Next base: position 6,701 of record CAJUBG010000053.1, on the reverse strand, counting down.
TTCCCGGCTGGTCTTTCCCTTCTTTATTTTAAATTCTATCGGCGTTGGTATCTTCTCCCTGTTAAACACCCTTGCAATCTCTACCGAAGTTTTCCCCTCTAATGCCATGGAAAATATCCTTCTGATAATCTTTGCCTCATCCTCTGCAACCACTAGCATATGTCTATCCTCTTTGTCCTTCGCATATCCAAACGGTGTATTCCCGCAGGCGTACTGTCCCTGTTCTTTTCTGGCTCGTAAAGAGGACTTTACCTTCACCGATAAATCCTTTGAATATAAATCGTACATCAGCCCTTTAAATGGAATATCAATCTCTGCCGTATTTCTACCGTATTTTTTACTGTCGTAATTGTCGTTCAGCGAAATGAACCGCACTCCAAGAAACGGAAAAATCTGATCTAAATGCGAACCAAGTTCAATATAGTCTCTGGAAAACCTCGAAAAATCTTTCACAATTACACAATTAATCGCACCTTCCCGCACCTGCTCCAGCATATCTGTAACTGCGGGGCGTTTAAAATTCGTGCCGGAGAATCCATCATCAGCAAACTCCTTCAACTCATAATACTCAAAATTTTTCCTGACATATTCTTTCAGCATTATTCTTTGGTTTATAATACTGTTGCTTTCGTCCTTCATATCCCCATCTTCTTTTGACAGGCGCATATAAATCGCAATCCTAAAGTATTCATTCATGTGCTTCCCTCCTTCTGAAGTTAAATACGATTTCTACCTGATGTTTTGGATAAATGTTAATTTTTTTAATCAGGCACTCTGCAAGCTCCCTGTCAAATTTATGAATGCCTCTCTGTTTCAACATCCCTCTGATAGACCGATTCACCCTGTCTGTTTCCTTATCAATTATTTTTTCCTGCCGTTCCCAACTCTCCATCTGTACTTTTAATGCCGTAAGCCTTTCTGCTATTTTTGCTTTTTCGTCCAAAAAAGCTTCTCTATGAAGTTCCCCGTTCCGGTAACGAAGATAGAGCTTGCTGCCCATCAATGCCAATTCGTCCTGTTTCTGTGCAGCTTTCCATATCTTTTTACGAACCGTTCCTTTCTTTTTTTCTGCTTCCTGTATATTTTCGTTACAATAATCCTTTGGGCGCATTTCTGAAAATGCGAATTCTTTTTCCAATACTTCTTTTATAAGAGCCTCCAATGCCAGAAACGAAATTCCCTGACATTCGCACTTACTGCCATCTATCTTATTTTTATTGGGACAGGCATAATAATACCTACGCACCCGGTTTCCACTGGAGAGCGCTATTATGGACATATTACGTATCATACGGCGGCTGCATCTGCCGCAATAAACCATATCCTTAAAACTATCCTCGCTTTGCGGGATTTTTTTTGAAAAGCCGCTATTATTTGAACACTTGCTTTGTCTCTCAAATCGTTCGGAAACCTTATAAAACAATTCCTCTGAAACAAGCGGTTCATGGGTATGCTCCACAACCGAAATATCATTTTCTTCGTCCACTTCATGACGCTTACGGCTCCAATACGCCTTTCCACCGGTTCTTGACTGAAGGAGTGTACCAATGTAAACAGGATTTGTCAGAATCTTCTTGATTGTATCCAATGGCCATTGATGTAATTCTCCATCCTCCGGGCAGTATAATTCCCCTGTCGCACGATACGCCATAGGGCGCTGTATCTTCCTATGATATAGCTCTTGCGCAATCTCTTTATAGGTACTGCCCGCCGCAAACATCTCAAAAATCCTCACAACAATCTCTTTTGTATCCGCATTAGGATATAATACCCTCCTGTCGCCAATCATTTTTACACTGTATCCATAAGGCGGCACACCTCCTGTATAGCTCCCAATCTCCTGTCTTATTTTCCATGCCGTCCTGACCTTCTGTGCAATGTCTTTTGCGTAAAGCTCATTTACAATATTTTTCAAGTTCATGGAAAGCTGAAGATTGTCGCTTGGCATATACTCGCTGTCATAACCATCCGTAACCGCAATAAACCGCACTTTCATAAATGGAAATATTTTTTCAATATAATTTCCTGTTTCTATATAATTCCTTCCAAACCGTGAAAAATCCTTTACTACAACACAATTAATCCGCCTCCCGCGCACGTCCGCCATCATGCGCCCAAAGCCTTCGCGATTGAAATTTGTGCCTGTTTTCCCTAAATCCGTATAGCACTCAATCAGTTCTATATCTCCTGTCTGCCCTATATAATCCTTTGCAATCTCAATCTGTGTGTCTATGGATTCATTTTTCCTTTCATTACTGTCAACCGACAGCCTTGCATAGATGCCGGCTTTCCAAACAGGATCTATGGGAGCTCTTGCCTGCTTCCCAGGCAGTCCTCTTTTCTCTCTTTTGGATGTCCTTGCCATTTATACCCTGCCCTCCCTTACTTCTGCCTCCAGATATTCTTTTAGTACCAGCATCTTGCTAAATTCTTCTATTAATCTCCATCGCTTCTTCACATTTTTTCAGTTTTACCCCTGAAGCAATATCATTACATGTCTCCAATGCCTGAAATACAACCGTTATCAACACCTAATAAAGCCTGCACCATTTCATAATCCTCGTGTGAAATGATTTATTGTAATCTGCCGTCTGGCTGTCAAAATGGTCTGTCACGGCAATAAAATGCGCATGAAAAGCCGGGAAGGTCTTTTGTATCAACCGCCCGGCTTCAATATAATCCTGTCCTAGTACACCGAAAAATAAGTTCCTAGTGTGCTGTCTGGACAAGTCTTTCACTATGGCACAATTCACATTACCCGCTTCGATATCCGACAACATCCGTTTAAACTCAGGTCTGTCAAAATTGGCTCCGAAATAACCACCATCTACGCAGACATCCATATCTTCATCGTTCCTTGACAGGCGCAGATAAGCAGCGATAAAATAAATATGTTCTTTCTTTATTCGGTTCCTAGCTTCATTATCTTATCCATACATCCAGTATGTTTTCAGTTAGCCACCCCCGTCCTCCTGCTGTATGTAAAGACTTTTACTAATACTTTATTTCAGCAACTTTTTTGATATACTGCTTCATCCTCTCGTTTAATGTCTCCTCACAATCTGAATATCCAATTTTGACAACATAATCTCCAACTCTTACCAGGAATGGATTTCCAACCTTTTGCACATACTCTTCCACTCTGTCCGGAATTGATTTCTTCATGTCTATTTCAATCTCACTTATATCTACCAACTCATCTGGAACAGCATCTCTTATATCCATCTGCTCCATTCTATGTAATTCCTCCTTTGACACATACATACCATTCCCTCCTGCATTACATTCTATTTTACATAGTTTTGTCCTATTACATTCTTTTTAATCCTAAAAGCGGCTGTCGGGTAACAGCTCCATTTACCATAACTTACGGCAGGAGAAGCAGATGGCAGGCAAAGAACACAATTACATATTTCAGTACAACGAACATATTCCCCATTTCCAAAAGATTTCTGCCAAGTCTCAAGAGATAATTTTTCCTGCTTCACAGATTCCTTGATAAATTGTGGTGGATAAGGGTAATCTTTAATCTGTTGCATATCACAAGACACAAGCGCACCAGAAGAAATTTTCTGAATAAATCCTGTTATAACAGTAAATCCACTTTTCTCAACATATAAGATGTCACGACACCTTAAAAGATGTTTCACTTGATTATTTCCAACATAGCTACAATGTCTTCGGTTGCCATTGTTACTTTTGACTTTTCGATTAAGATATTCCCCCCTGTCATTATGTATGACGGCATTACCCGAATACCCTTATAATAAATTTCGCTATTCCGCAATTTATAGGTCGAAACGGCTGGAACAGCGTTTTTCTTTGTTGACTTTTTCGTAATCATGTTAAAGGCTTTCTTTGCAACATCACCCATAAGCATAATAACCTTTATATTGGGGAATAAAGCAAGCTCTGCTTCTAAATATGGCAAACTATTTTCAATACTGCCTTTGTCAATGGCATATTCTGTTTTTGGGGTTTTTACTGCATTTGTAATATAGATACCCATTTGCAATATGTCTTGTATGGAAGTAACCTCTGTTCCCGCCCCTTGCAAAAGGGGGATCGTTGTTTTCATATAATCTGCGTCGCGGAGTCCATAAAAATCCTGTGAAGGGTCAGCGGGTACAACTTCATTTATCATAATTGCCTTAATCGTAAGTGGGTCAATATCAATATCGTTTAGATAAATGCCGTTTGCTATACCTACTTTCGTTTCAAGTTCTTTTTTAATGTTCATATCTTTATTCTCCTTTATGATGTTCTCTTGCAGCCTCATGTTTTGCTTTCAATGTTTGACGAATAGATTTAGGCTGAATTATTCAAACAGTCTGCTTTCCTGCAACTCATCACCTCCATAGCTTGATTATACTATATTAACCCTGACAACGCTATGTCAAGGTTAATATATGGTTGGGGATAATTTTTTAACTGGCCTGCCATTCCTCGATATGCTATGTATGGATAAATTCTGCCTGTTGACTTTTCATAGGCATTGCATCTGGCACGGAATCTTCCAAGCGTACGGTCATTGATCGGCTGTTCTTCCAAGCTGGTTGTATGGAGTGCATACTGATAACGGATGTCAAATGGAAGGGTATCCACAATTTCTTCATCGGTGAGTAGCTCCTCACTTAGAATTTGACCTATTATACTACATTTGAAGCTAATGTGTTAAGTTTTTAAGGTGCTGTTGCCCATTTGTCGGGCAACTCATGACATTGTGTATTTACTAGGTCTTGCTAACTTGGCAGTAAAATAACACGTTCCCCTGTATCCAGGATGGCTGCTGTTACGTTTTGACCCTTAATATTTCCCTGCATTGTATCGGCACAGCGGTAGTGGATCTGCTGTTTTACCCTATTCATTGAAAAAACCCTTTTTTACCAGAATATTCGATTCATGCTAATCCTGTGAAAAACTGTTCTTACAATTTGATTCTTAGTGCTTCTGGACTGAATCTATTTGTTAAATAACTTTCTTTTATCTCAATTTTCCCTCTATCATAGTAGAATCTCCTTCTACATATACTATGGTTCCCCCAAAATGGCTATTTCTATTTTCATCTATTGCAATTGATTCAATGTCTCTGAACAATGTAATACATTGCATCCTTTTCCAATCATAATTTCTCTGATATACAGGTATATAAAAGGTTCTTTTACCTGCCCCGATAAATTCTAAAAACTCAAATTATCTGCTTTCATATGTATCTATCCTCTTTTTCTTATATGGAATAATCCTTATTATCCTTTCCCCAACCTGTCGGAATTTCCGATAAGTTCATATCCCATCTATTCTCACACATTATAAATTGTTTTTCTGTTCCTCATCTAACCATTCCTTCAATTTTTTCTGTAACAACTTTTTATCTGGCAGGTATAATTTATATTCTTTTGCATAAATGTTAGTGTTCTCTGGAAGTGTCAAAACCTCTGGCTCTATCCTATATACTTCTTTAACCATATTCCCATTGAAAAATACGGCTCACTTAAATATTCTTCTTTGTCAATGCTGTATCCTTTTTTTTATAAAAGGAAACCGCATGATGGTTATTTTTAAACGCCCATATCACAATTTCTTTATACCCTTGTTCCTCCGCCTCTTGCTCGGCAAAATCTGTCTTTAATCGGCGTGTCCTTGCTGCACATCCATCTGAATTTACCAGCAGCGGATTGACATATCCAGAATAAACATTTTTCCAATTCTCATTTACAATGCCGCATACCGTATCAGAGTCTGTTTCTTCTAATGGTCGTATCATTTCTTTCTCCTAAATATCGTTTTCCCATTCATTCCCAACCACTGTCACACGCAGATTTTTCACTTCTATCAATCTTTCCTGCCTTTCTTTCAAAAATAATGATACTGTTTCCGATGCCTGCATAGCAGATATATCGTCAGCATCAGCGTGAGCAGCTCCGCAAGTGGGACTGCAAGCCATACGCCTGCCACCTCTAAAAATCTCGGCAACACCAAAAGGAACACCGTAATAAATCCAAACGTCCGCAGGAAAGATATGGTTGCAGACGCTTTCCCATTGGATAATGCCGTAAATAATGCGGATGAAAAAATATTGCATCCAGAGAACAGAAAGCTGAATGAAAAAATGCTAAATCCATTCTTTGTAATCTCAAAAACATTCCTGTTGTTCTCCGCAAATACCTTTGCAATACTTTCTCCGCCAAACAGGGAAAATAAAAATACAAATATGGAAATCCCCGCTATAAAGCTGAAACAAATACGGACGGTCTTTTTTAGCTGTTTTACATTCCCGCTCCCATAGTTATAGCTTACGACGGGGGCTGTTCCCATAGAAAAGCCAATATAAAGCGTTGTTAAGAGGAACTGCGAATAGATGAGTACCGTAATCGCAGCTACGCCGTCCTCGCCCAACAATTTCATCATCGTTCCATTAAACAGAAATGTAGTTACAGCAGTCGAACACTGGCTTACCATTTCCGACGCACCATTGGAACAGCTTTTCAGCAGAACAGATACGTCCATGTCAGGCTTGCAAAAGTGCAGCTCACTTCTTCCTGTCGGTAATGCCCCCTCCCTTCGGTCGGCGGCAATTCGGTCGCCGCATTCCAATTCGGCTATGCCGAAGCGGCTTCCTCTCAGAAAAAATATTGTACCGATAATCGTCGGTATCATATATCCGATGCCTGTCCCAATAGCAGCCCCTTTGATTCCCATTT
>CAJUBG010000052.1 GCA_910584575.1 uncultured Dorea sp. | reverse complement strand
GACAGAGTCTTTCATATCCGGGACGGGAAGATTCTTAAGATTGAAGATAACCGGAAGATTGCATTACAGGGAGGACTGAAAGGATGAGAAGATTAAGAAGACTTCTGACGGGAGTATGTTTGGCGGCGTTGCTTGCGACGGTGGTTATACCGGCAGGGGTGCAGGCGGAGGATGCGCAGCAAGCAAGCGAAACGGATGTAGAAGCAAAGATTGGGAATGGTATTACGATTGTGTCTGAGGATAACAGAGTGCCGACATTTGAAGCGGGAAAATCAACGACTTGGACATTGATTGTACATAATAATTCTGGTGCGGATTTGAATAATGCGCTTTTATCTCCAAGCCTTGGTGAAAAGAATGAAGAATGGCCGTTTAATACAGAATATCAGAGCTATACAAGGGAATTGAATATTAAGAACGGCGACTCACAGGCTGTTTCCTTTGAATTTACGCAGCGTGAAGACGTGCCCACTTCAAGGCATACTTTACAGTTCAATCTATATGCAAAAGGAAGCTCGGATGCAGTTGTTTCGCAGAAATTCTATGCTAATACCACGGCAAAACCGGCAGAAGTGCCACAGCCTCCAACCGATAACAACGTAGTTCCGAATCCAGGGGATCAGCTTGTCGGTGACGGCATGGATATTCCCTCCATAGACGCAGGCGGCTTCAGCAACGGCGGCGCTTCTTTCAGCGGAGGCGGCTCTGGCTCAGAAGGCTCAACCTCCGTACCGCGGGTGATTGTCACAGGCTTCAATACAGACCCGTCAGAGGTGCGCGCAGGGGGTAACTTCACCCTGACAATCCACCTAAAGAATACGTCCAAATCCACCAAGGTGCGCAACATGCTGTTTGATTTAAGCGCACCCACGGAGGGGACTGACGCCCAGACCGTGGCGCCTGCATTTCTTCCGGCGTCAGGCTCAAGCTCTATTTATCTGGACGGGATTAAGGCAAACGGAACGGCAGACATATCCATCCAGCTTAATGCCAAGGCTGATCTTTTGCAGAAGCCTTACAGCGTGGATTTGTCCATGAAATATGAAGACAGCGACGGCGCGCAGATTGACGCGGCTTCCAGTATTTCCATTCCAGTAAAGCAGGACGCAAGATTTGAATTCAGTGATTTCGAGATTAGCCCGGAGAGCATTTCCATAGGGGACGAGGCGAATGTGATGTGTAACCTCTACAATCTGGGAAGAATTAAGCTCTACAATGTCAAGGCAACCTTTGAGGGAGCCTGCATTAAGAAAGAAGAAGTATTTCTGGGAAATGTAGAGTCAGGCGCGACAGCATCTATTGACGCCATGTTAGAAGGCACACAGGCAACGGCGGGACCGGCAAATGTAACCATGACGGTGAGTTATGAGGATGAAGCAGGTAAGATATCCACAACCACAAAGGATTTACAGATTGAAGTCATGGAGATGATGGAGGATTCATCTATGATGTCGGGCATGGACATACCGGAAGAAAAGAAAGGATTTCCGGTGATTCCGGTGGCAGTCGCGGCAGGAATTGTGATTGTGATCGTCATTATTGTTGTTGTCAGAAAAAAGAGGAAAAAACGGCAGAGATTGAACGAGGAGGAGGAATTGCTGGATGAGCTGGATAGATCTTCTGAGGATGAGCGGTAGCAATTTAAAGCGGCGGAAGCTTCGGACCTTCCTGACTGTCCTTGGAGTGATTATCGGTACAGCGTCCATCGTCGTCATGATTTCTTTAGGGCTTGGGCTTCAGGAATCTCTCTACCGAGAGGTAGAGAATTCCGGAGGTCTGACCAGCATCAAGGTCACAGGAGCCGGTGCGGGTGATTCCATGATTTCTTACTCGTACGGCAGCGACAGCGGGGAGGAATCGAAGAAGAATATCAATGACCAGGCAGTCAGTGAGCTTGCCAGGCTTGAACATGTAACCAACGCATCGCCGGTATATGAGATGTGGGTCAACATGATAAAGGGCAGATACGAAGGCTCAGGGCAGTTGGTGGCAATGACACCGGAAGGGCTGGCTGCTAAAAATATCCCACTGGCACAGGGAACGCTTCCGACACCGAACAGCGGTACGCTGGAATTGGTGTATGGCAATGGAATCCCGACAATGTTTTATGAGAAAGGAACCGGAAAAAGCTATTATGATACCATGGAGTTGCCGGATATTGATTTTATTCATGATTCCATTTTCTTAATTCTTGACCAGGACGGTTATTACAACAATATGGATAGCGGACTGGATATGGGAGGAGATGAGGGTGTTGGACAGCAGGCAAAATCCAAGACCGTACAGAAGCATGTGGTTAGAGCCAGCGGCATGGTAAAAGGCGGACCGGAGGAATATAATGCCAATTACTATTATATCTACTGTGATTTGGATACGCTGAAGCAGATTTTGAAAAAGGAGTTCTCTGGGAGAGTGATTCCAGGACAGCCCACCACCAAATCAGGTAAGCCCTATAAGGAATTCTGTTATTCCTATGCTCAGGTCAATGTAGACGACATTGAGAATGTAGACGCTGTGTCGGCGATGATTAGAGAGATGGGGTATAATGTAGAGACGAATGCAGAGTATTTGAACAGCATGAAAAGCCAATTTGCTATTATCCAGGCTGTACTTGGCGGAATCGGAGCCGTGTCTCTGTTCGTTGCAGCCATCGGAATCGCCAATACGATGATGATGTCAATCTACGAACGGACCAAGGAGATTGGAGTCATCAAGGTATTGGGCTGTAGCCTGAAGAATATCAAGCAGATGTTCCTTCTGGAAGCGGCATTTATTGGTCTGCTTGGCGGTGCGATAGGGAATGTCTTAAGCTTCCTCATGTCGGCAGTCATTAATTTTTTGACCGGTCACGGTGCGGCAATGGGATTTGACGGAAATATTTCCTATATTCCCGCGTGGCTTGTGCTGCTCTCCATGGGCTTCGCGATGCTTGTGGGTGTAATCGCAGGATATTTCCCTGCCCTGCGTGCTATGAAGCTGAGCCCGCTTGCGGCAATCCGAAATGAGTAAGAAAAATTATTCCTCAATTATGTGGATTTCAAGATAATCGAAATCAATGGAATCCACGAAATTATCCTGTGTAAACCGCGTTTTGTCATGACGCTTGAATTCGTCAATTGTTGCATCCAGCCAGATAGGCTTGCTCAAATCGAACTCATAGCATATGGCATCCAGCGCATTGAAAATCTTATGTGTTCGGGTATCGTCAGTATCGTCGCAGATGACGGTATCCCGAACCATTCTGTTATCTTTAAATTCTTTTCCCCATAAACGAAACATAGCCGTACCTCATTTCCTTAAAATATAATGAAAAGTATATCTGTTTTTAGCGCGCCTGTAAAGAGGCTAAATTCTTTGCTATACAAATCAGGAAAGAGGGATTATAATAAGTAGCGTATATATGAAAGCGGGGATGATTTTATGATTGGAACAGGAAGGATACATGTATACTATGGAGATGGAAAGGGAAAGACGACTGCCGCCGTGGGACTGGCCGTCCGTGCTGTGGGAGCCGGACTTAAGGTGCTGGTGTTTCAATTCCTGAAGGATAATTCCTCCAGCGAGCGCAAGGTGTTAGAGGCGCTTCCAAACGTTACCTGTCTTCCGGGAAGGGAGAAGGTGAAGTTTGTGGGGAATATGAACAGGGACGAACGGGCAGAGCTTCGCCACTACAATAATAAGGCGTTGGATGAGATTATAAAATTCTGCGGTCCTTTTGATATGCTTCTGTTGGATGAGGTGCTGTGCGCGCTTATGTTAGATGTAATCAGCGAGGAAAAGCTTATCAGCTTTATTCAGCATAAGCCGAGAGGCTTGGAAATCGTGATGACGGGCCACGAGGTTACGGACAATTTGCTTGAGATGGCGGACTATGCGACAGAGATTCGGAAGGTTAAGCATCAGTTTGACTTGGGGAGGTCGGCGAGGCAGGGGATAGAATTTTAGCATACTGGTTTGCAAATATAATCAGTTTCTTAAATAAATGTGAATTTCATGACATACCTTGATTCATATGGTATACTAAGGACAGTACGAATTAACTCTTCGGTATGAGAGGAGAGATACTATATGGAGAATGCAATAAAGAATTATGAGGATGTAGACAGTTGGAAGACTATTATGTTCCTGTATAACTCGGCATTGAAGGAAGTTGGAACGAAGCTTGAGATACTGAACGATGAATTCCAGCACGTACATAAGTATAATCCGATTGAGCATATTAAGACAAGAGTAAAGACACCAGAGAGTATAGTAAAGAAGTTAAGGAAGAACGGGTACGAGATATCAATCGAGAACATGGTCAAGTATGTCAACGATATTGCCGGCGTGAGGCTGATTTGCTCATTCACCTCCGATATATATCAGTTGGGAGAGATGATTGGGAACCAGAGTGATCTTAAGGTTCTGGCTATCAAGGATTATATCAAGCGCCCGAAGGCGAGTGGTTATAAGAGCTACCATATGCTGGTATCTGTGCCTATTTTTTTGTCTGACAGTGTGGTAGACACGAAGGTAGAGATACAGATTCGGACCATTGCCATGGATTTCTGGGCAAGCCTTGAGCATAAGATTTATTACAAATTTGAAGGAAATGCACCCGAATATATCAGTCGGGAATTGAGAGAATGTGCGGAGATGGTGTCATCCCTGGACGAGAAGATGCTGTCCCTGAACAGGGCAATCCTGGATTGCTTAAGAGAACAAGAGGAGTTAAGAATCAGTACAAAGAGAAATGAAAGGAGTCATGCGAACCGTATGGCGATGTCGGGTCTGAGTTAATCTCAGGCCCCTTTTTTAACGATAAGTTATAGAAAATATCTATAAATAAAAAGATATATAATAAAAGTCTATTTGAAGCCTGAGCCATGGGTTTATATAATAGAAGTAAAAGCACCAGAGAGGAGAAGAAAAGATGTTCATAGATACCCACATGCACGAAATGACTTACTCAAAGGACAGTTTTCTGAAGCTTGGCCAGATGGTAGAGATTGCAAAGGCAAAAGGACTGGGAGGAATCTGTATTACCGACCATGACAGCATGGGGCTTAAGGAATATGCCGCGGACTATTCAAAGCAGGCTGACTTCCCCATCTTCGTGGGAATCGAATTCTTTTCCCTGCAGGGTGATATTGTTGCCTTTGGGATTGACGAATACCCGAAAGAACGAATACCGGCCCAGGATTTTATAGACCTGGTCAAAGGCCAGGGCGGCGTGTGCTTTGCGGCCCATCCATTCCGCAACAACAATCGGGGGATGGAGGAGTATCTTCGCAAGGTGCGTGGACTGGACGGTCTGGAGGTGCTGAACGGAAGCACATCAATGGAAGCCTGCCGGACGGCGGCAGAATTCGCGCTGGAATTAGGGCTTTTTACCATGGGCTCTAGCGACTGCCATGTTCCGGAGAAGGTTGGCGTCTGCGCGACTTATTTTCCAGAGGAAGTGCATACTATGCAGGAGTTTCTTGACGTATTTAAGAAGGGCGGGATGAAGCCGGCGCTCTATGACGGCAGGGCTTACCGTACCATAGACATTACAAATGAAAACATCCGTGAGAATCTGGAGAGCTACTGCTATGCGACGTGCGTAAGAACCTGAGATACAGGCGTATAGATTTACAGCGGTAAAAGAGTCTGAGAAATTTCTCAAACTATTTTATAATATATCAAATATTCGTTTACCTTTTTGTCAAACAATGATAGAATATGTCTATATGTGTTGAAGGTAGGCGATCCGAAGAAGAAAGGTGGAATGTAAAATGATTACAGTCAACGCAATGGGAGATAACTGTCCAATTCCGGTTATCAAGACCAAAAAGGCAATGCAGGCGCTTACAGGGCCGGAGACAATCGAGGTTCTGGTGGACAATGAGATTGCCGTGCAGAACGTTACGAAGATGGCGTCAAGCGCGGGCGGACAGGTATCCTCCGAGAAGCTTGGGGATGGAGAGTTCAAGATTTCCATCCAGATGGAGGGCGCAGTAACACAAGACGCGGCAGAAGACGTTGCATGTGCGCCGGATGCAAGGAACAACACGGTGGTAGTAGTTTCCTCAGACCGGATGGGTATAGGAAATGACGAATTGGGTAAAGTATTGATTAAAGGCTTTATCTTTGCCGTTACGCAGCTTGACACACTGCCAAAGACCATGCTTTTCTACAATGGCGGCGCTACCCTGACGGCGGAGGGCTCTGATTCCTTAGATGACCTTAAGTCTCTGGAGGCCCAGGGCGTGGAGATTATGACCTGCGGAACCTGTCTGGACTATTATGGGCTGAAGGACAAGCTGGCGGTAGGCTCTGTGACGAATATGTACAGCATTGTTGAGACAATGGCGAAAGCAGGAAAGATTATCAGGCCATAGAAGTATGGTCTTGTGCAGGGCGGATTCCGGTAAAGCTGTGCGAATAGGGAATCCGTTTTGCATAGTGGGAGCCTTTGAGGTTCTCTGTAAAGAGTTTTATGTAATCAAGAAAGCGGTTTAGGAGGTTTTTTGAAATGAAATCAGATGTCAGATTAACGCAATTAAGCAAGACGGCTGGCTGAGCGGCTAAGATAGGTCCGGAGACCCTTGCTCAGGTACTGAGCAAGCTGCCACAATTCCATGATGATAATTTAATAGTAGGGATCGAAACATCCGACGACGCAGCCATATACAAAGTCACTGATGAGATTGCGATGATCCAGACGGTAGATTTCTTTACTCCGATTGTTGACGACCCTTATATGTTTGGACAGATCGCAGCGGCAAACTCCTTAAGCGACGTATGGGCCATGGGGGGAGAGCCGGCAGTAGCGCTTAACATAGTCGGATTTCCGAATTGTCTGGATCCGGCGATTTTGGGCGACATCCTGGCGGGTGGCGCAATGAAGGTGAAAGAAGCAGGAGCTGTGCTGGTCGGAGGACATTCCGTACAGGACGATGAGCCGAAGTACGGGCTGTGTGTGTCCGGTTTTGTACATCCTGATAAGATATTTAAGAATTATGGGTGCAGGCCGGGAGATATCCTGGTGCTGACGAAGCAGATCGGAAGCGGCGTGGTGAATACCGCAATTAAAGCGGAGATGGCGTCCCCGTCCGCGATTCGTGAGGCGCAGACAGTTATGGCTTCCCTGAATAAGAAGGGCAAGCAGGTGGTGGAGAAGTACGATGTATCCGCATGTACGGATATTACGGGATTCGGGCTTCTCGGACATTGTGTTGAGATGGCGTCAGCCAGTGAGGTAACATTTGAGATTAATGTAAGGGATATCGCATATTTTGAGGATGCGATAGATTATGCAAAGATGGGGCTGGTTCCGGCGGGCGCTTATAAGAATCGGGGCTATTCCATCGGCAAGGTTGAGGCAGGAGGCGTGGATGAGCATTATCTCGACCTGCTCTATGACCCCCAGACTTCGGGTGGATTGCTGATTAGCGTTTCACCGGAGTATCTTCAGGAGATGCTTGGAGATTTTAAAAAGGCGGGAATGGATACAACTGTCTCGATTATCGGAAAGGTAGCAGAAAAGAGTGATAAATTAATCCGTCTGTTTTAACGCCGGAGGGTGAGACGCGCAGATGGGAAATAAAATAGTTAGGACATGGATGAGATGAATAAGAATATGCTGTACCGCAGTATTCCCAAAGTGGACGTACTGTTGGAAAATGAGACCATCCAGGAGTTGATTGACCATTACAGCAGGGATACTGTAATAGAAGCAATCCATATTGAGATGGACAAGCTTAGAGAATTTATCGGGCAATGTGAGGAGGAGGATGCGGCGAAGGCACAGATTGAGTTACTTCTTGCGCATATTGAGATGACGGTTGCCGCCATGCACACGCCGAATATGTGTATGGTGATTAACGGTACGGGCACCATTCTCCACACGAACCTGGGGCGCGCGCCTATTGGCCAGGACCACATGAGGCGTCTGTCTGCAATCGCCACGGGATATTCTAACCTTGAGTATAACCTGGAGGCAGGACGCAGGGGGGAACGCTATTCCCATTTTGAGAAGCTGTTGTGTAAGATAACGGGGGCTGAGGCTGCCATGGCGGTAAATAACAACGCTGCGGCAGTCATGTTGATTCTGAGTTCTCTTGCCAAGGGAGGCGAGGTGGTCGTTTCCCGCGGTGAGTTGGTGGAGATTGGCGGCAAATTTCGGATTCCTGATGTGATGGAGCAAAGCGGCGCGACACTGGTTGAGGTCGGCACCACCAATAAGACCCATTTTGATGATTATGAGAATGCAATCACAGAGGAGACGAAGGCTTTGCTTAAGGTTCATACGAGTAATTACAGGATTGTGGGCTTTACGGAGAGCGTTGGAATCGACGAGCTGATTCCCATTGCCAAAGAGCATGAGATTCCTGTGATTGAGGATTTGGGAAGCGGCGTGCTGATTGATTTGAGTAAATATGGCATTACATATGAGCCGACGGTCCAGGATTCCATTGCAAAGGGCGCGGATGTGGTGTGCTTCAGCGGCGATAAGCTGTTGGGGGGACCCCAGGCAGGAATTATTATTGGGCGAAAGAAATATATTGATATGATGAAGAAGAACCAGTTGACGCGGGCGCTTAGGATTGACAAGTTTACGGCGGCAGCCCTTGAGATGGTGCTTCAGGAATATTTGTCTGAGGAGAAGGCAATCCAGAACATTCCCGTTCTCCGGATGATTACCTGTCCATTGGAGGATGTGAAGTGGGAAGCCGAGGAGTTGTGTAAGCTTCTGAATGAGAAAGAGCTGTCGGCTAAGATTGAGTGCGAGCCCTGTGAGTCCCAGATTGGCGGAGGCTCCCTTCCGCTTGAACGGATTCCAAGTATGGCTGTGGCAATCCATCCAGAGAAGATCAGTGTTGCCGAGCTGGAGGAACGGATGCGGCACCTGCCTGTTCCGGTGATACCCAGGACAATCAACGATACGGTGCTTCTTGACGTGCGAACCATAGAACGGCGTTTTTTCAAGGTGCTTGCAGATCAGTTTAAGGAGTTGGATGTACTGGAGGAGATCAGTCTGATTGCGGGACGGTAACAGGCAGAATACATTTAGGAGAGTTGGGCTATGAAGAATATAATCGTTGGCACGGCGGGGCATATCGACCACGGAAAGACGACGCTTATTAAGGCTCTGACGGGGAGGAATACAGACCGTTGGGAGGAGGAGCAGAGGCGGGGGATTACCATTGACCTGGGATTTACTTATTTTGACCTTCCAAGCGGGGACCGTGTGGGTATCATTGATGTCCCAGGCCATGAGCGTTTTATAAACAATATGGTTGCCGGAGTGGTGGGGATGGATCTGGTGCTTCTGGTGATTGCGGCGGATGAAGGTATTATGCCCCAGACGAAGGAACATGTAGATATCCTTAATCTGCTTGGGATAGAGAAAAGTATTATTGTTTTGAATAAATGTGACCTGGTGGATGAAGAATGGCTTGAATTGGTGGAGGAGGAGGTAAAGGAAGAATTAGAGGGAACGTTTCTTGAAGCTTCTCCTGTGGTTAAGGTGTCGGCGGCGACGGGTGAAGGCCTGGAGGGGCTGATTGAACTGATTGGGCGCATGACAAGTGAGGAGGTAGAGGCGAAGGATGTCCAGACGATCCCGCGGCTTCCGGTTGACAGGGCGTTTACACTGTCGGGCTTCGGAACTATCATCACCGGCACGTTGGTATCCGGTACGATTTCCAAGGAGGATACGCTTCAGATGTATCCCGTAGGCAAGGAGTGCAAGATACGCAGTATCCAGGTGCATGGACAGGACAAGGAGGCGTGTTTTGCCGGACAGCGTGTGGCAATCAACCTGTCCAATGTAAAGAAGAAGGAGATTAAGAGAGGGTGTGTGCTGGCGCCCAAAAACAGCATGAAGAATACAGATCTTCTGGATGTGAAGCTTAAGATTCTGGATTCCTCTGTCCGTGTCCTGACGAACCATATGCGGCTGCATTTTTTTACAGGCACCAGCGAGGTGCTGTGCCGTGCCGTTTTGCTTGACAGGGAGGAGATTGGGCCAGGGGAAAGCGGTTTTGTCCAGCTTCGGCTTGAAGAAGAAATTGCCGTAAGGCGCGGCGATAAATTTGTTGTGCGCTTCTATTCTCCGATGGAAACCATCGGAGGAGGCGTTGTGCTTGAGCCGAATCCGAGAGTAAAGCGTCGGTTCCAGCAGGAGGTTATCGAAGAACTTGAGAGGAAGGAGTCCGGCTCAACGGCGGACGTGATTGAGCTGCATGTCAAGGGACATGGGGATACTTTAATTACGCTGGCTGAGCTTGCGAAGCTCACCGCGCTTTCGATGGATGAGGTGAAGGAGGACGTAGAGAAGCTGGAAAGCCAGGGGCTTGTGTGCGTATTTCCTATGCGCAAGGATACCTATGTGTGGCATAGCGACAGCAGGCGGGGGGCAGAACAGACGCTTAAGAGCGCCCTTAAGGAGTATGAGGAGAGATTCCCGTATCGGTACGGCATGAAGAAGGCGGAGGTTCAGGCAACCCATTTTCAGAAGATTAAGGCAAATGTTTTCGATAGGATTTTGGATATGCTGATTGACGAGGGATGTCTGAAGCGTGTGGATGAATTCCTGTGTACGCCGGAGTATGAGGTGAGGAAGGATAAAACCTATGACAATGTATCTAAGCTTCTTTTGGATACATTCGCGAAGGCGAGATATGATTTTGTCCGCTATTCGGAGATTGAATTCAAGGGTGTGGACAGGATGACTGGGGATGATATCTTGAACATTCTGCTGGAGGAACAAAAAATTGTGAAGGTTACGGAGGATATGTATACCTTAAAGGAATATATGGAGAGTGCAAAAGAAGCGATTCAGAAGAAGCTAAAGGAGGACCCGCTGATTACGATTGCGCAGGTCAGGGATTTATTTGAAACCAGCAGAAAGAGCGCCAAACCCATACTTGAGTACATGGACAGTATAAAAGTAACTAAGAAGACAGGGGCAGAGAGCGAAAGGATTGCGTACTAATGAATTTGAAACAATTAGAAGCCTTCGTCCAGGTGGCGGAAGGCGGTAGTTTTTCAAAGGCTGCGAAGGAGTTGTACCTGACACAGCCTACCATCAGCGCGCATATTGCTTCTTTAGAGAAGGAGTTAAGCGTAAGGCTGTTTGTCAGGAATACGAAGGAGGTCGGCTTATCGGACGACGGGAAGGATTTATATAAATATGCCAGACAGATAGTGGATCTGGAGAAGAAGATAGAGGAACGGTTTGGCGAAAAGGACAGCGGTGAGAAGCATTGTATTACGATTGCGGCATCCACCATACCGGCCCAGTATCTTCTGCCGAAGGTTCTGATCCGGTTTAATGAGAGATATCCGGAGGAGCAGATTAAGATTATCGAGACAGACAGTACAAAGGTTGTTACCCAGATTGTAGAGCACATGGCAGACGTGGGGTTCACTGGGACGGTGCTTGAGAAGAAGCATTGCAAATATATTCCGTTTTACAAGGATGAGCTGGTGATTATTACGCCGAATACAGAGAAGTACCGTAAGCTTAAGCAAGAATCGCCGGAGGATATCCGATGGATTCTCGACGAGCATGTGATTATGCGGGAGGAGGGCTCTGGGACACGCAAGGAGGCGAAGAAGCAGTTGAAGCGTGCGGGGGTGAATCCGTCAGAGCTGGATATTATCGCCAGTATTGAGAACCAGGAGACGATTAAAAAGTCTGTGCGGCAGGGAATGGGAGTTTCCGTCTTGTCCCGCCTTGCCACCAAGGATGAGACGCGGGATGGGTATGTGCTTGCATTTCCAATTCCAAAGGCAGACGACGGGAGAGATATTAATCTGGTGTATAACAAGAACTATCAGTTGTCAGGGTCGGCGGAACGGTTTATCAAGGTAGTAAGAGAAGTTTATCAGATTAAAAAATAATTGATTAAAGAGGAGAGAGTATATATAGAAAATATCTATATATACTCTCTTATATTAAGGAATTCAATTAGACGAAATAAGAAATTGGGAATATACTATATAAAGAAACAGTCTCCGGAATTACTTGTTTCCGGAGATGTTTTTTGATGGTGGAAAGGATGGAAACAGGAAATGATTTATTTGGATAATGCGGCTACGACGATGCACAAGCCGCAGGAAGTGATTGAGGCGGTTGTGGCGGCAATGAGCTCTATGGGGAATGCAGGGAGAGGCGTGAATGACGCTTCCTTAAGCGCGTCCCGAATCATTTACGATACACGGGAAAAGATTTGCAGGATGGTGGGAGGTACAGACCCCAGACAGGTGGTGTTCACATGTAATTCAACGGAGAGCCTGAATATTGCAATCCGCGGGCTTTTAAAGCCTGGGGACCATGTAATTACAACCATGCTTGAGCATAACTCTGTGCTAAGGCCCCTCTATGATTTGGAGGCAAAGGGGACAAGCCTTACAATCGTGAGGAGTGACCGTAAGGGGAACTTTAATATAGAGGATATTAAGGAGGCGGTCAGACCAGAGACGAGGATGATCGTGTGTACCAACGGCTCAAACCTCACAGGTAATTATGTAGATTTGAAGCCAATAGGTGAATTTGCGCGGGAGAAGGGAATTCTTTTTGTGGTGGATGCATCTCAGACGGCAGGGGTATTTCCGATTGATGTGGAGGATATGAAGATAGATGTACTCTGCTTTACCGGACACAAGGGTTTACTGGGGCCGCAGGGGACAGGCGGTATGTATGTGCGTGAGGGAGTAATGGTTCAGTCGCTCAAAGCAGGAGGGACAGGCGTTCAGACTTACAGTAAGACGCAGCCGGTTCAGATGCCTACCGCCCTTGAGGCAGGAACTCTGAACGGACATGGAATTGCAGGGCTTCACGCTGCTCTTGAGTACATCGAGAAATACGGGATGGACAACATCCGCGCCCGTGAGCAGGAATTGATGTGGAGGTTCTATGAAGGCGTTAAGGATATTGAAAATGTGACGGTATATGGGGATTTTGGCACAAAGCGCCGCTGTGCGATTGTGACGCTGAACATCGGGGATTATGATTCTTCAGAAGTAAGTGACGAGCTTCTTACAGAATATGGTATTTCTACAAGGTCGGGAGGCCATTGTGCACCGCTTATGCACGAGGCGCTTGGAACAGTGGAGCAGGGGGCTGTGAGATTCAGCTTTTCACATTTTAATACGGATGAAGAAGTGGACGCTGCCATTAAGGCCGTCCAGGACCTTGCCAGGGATGAGGAATAATGATTGCTGGCAGAAACGAAAGGTATAGTTAGGAGGAAGTAAGATGAATTTATCTGATTCAAAGAAAAAACTGGCGCTTGCCGGTGTGCTCTGCGGACTTGTAGCGGCATGTCTCGCATTCATGGGTAATCCGGCGAATATGGCATTCTGTATCGCATGTTTTATCCGTGATACTGCCGGCGCGCTTGGTATGCACCAGGCAGAGGTGGTTCAGTATGCAAGACCGGAGATTATCGGTTTGGTACTGGGCGCGTTTATCATCTCTGTCGCAACGAAGGAGTATCGTTCTACGGGAGGCTCGTCTCCGATGATCCGTTTTATCCTGGGAATGATTATTGTAATCGGCTCGCTCGTGTTCCTGGGCTGCCCGCTGCGTATGGTAATCCGTATGTCGGCAGGAGACTTGAATGCATGGGTTGCATTGATAGGATTTATCCTTGGCGTGGCAACAGGCGTGTTTGCCCTTAAGAAAGGCTTCAGCCTTGGCAGGGCACATGCTGTAAATAAAGTCGGCGGAACCATGCTGCCGGCCATGATGGTAGGTATCCTGATTCTTGCGTTATGTTCATCTGTTCTTAAGGCGAGCGAGGCGGGACCGGGAAGTATGCATGCACCGCTGATTGCGTCATTGGTTGGCGGCCTGGTATTCGGGGCGGTTGCCCAGAAATCCAGGATGTGTTTTGCAGGAAGCATCCGTGACGTCATCCTGATGAAGAACTTTGATTTGTTCAGCGTGATTGCGGGCCTGTTCGTGGTTATGCTGGTGTTCAACATTGCGACCAGCCGTTTTGTTGTGGGTTTCAATACGCCGGGAATCATAGCCCATTCAGAGCATCTGTGGAATATCCTTGGCATGTACACCGTCGGATTTGCGGCAACACTTGCCGGAGGTTGCCCCCTTCGCCAGTTGATTCTTGCAGGGCAGGGGTCTTCTGACTCAGCCGTAACAGTGATGGGGATGTTCGTAGGCGCGGCGCTGTGCCACAACCTGGGGCTTGCGGCAAGCGGAACCGCTTTGAATGCAGACACGAAGGAGTTGGTAGCAGGCGCTGTACCGCCTCATGGGAAGGTAGCCTGTATCGTGTGCATCATCGTATGTTTTGTAATTGCATTTACGTGCAAGCGGGATGAAACAAAATAGTTGAAATTATTAATAATACATAGTATTCTATGAAAGAGGGTAATAATATGAAGGAAGTAGATGCAAGAGGTCTTTCTTGTCCAGAGCCGTTGATGCTGACCGCTGAGGCGTTGAAAAGCGCGTCGGGTCCGGTCAAGATCCTGGTTACAGAGCCTCATCAGAAGATGAATGTTGAGAAGTACGCCAGGGATCATGGCAAGACATCAACTGCCAGTGAGAAGGATGGATATTTTGAAGTGGTGATTGAGTAGACATGAGAAAAAAAGAATTAAAATTAGTCGTGACATTTCACACAACTGCGGATGCGATGGCAATGGAGAAGGCATGTAAGGAATACCAGGTGCCGGGGAGGATTATTCCTGTTCCAAGGGCTATCTCGGCAGGGTGCGGCTTGTCATGGTGCGCAGCCCTCGAAGACCGCGAGCAGATTGTTTCCATGATGCGTAAGGTGGGAATCGAGGAAGAAGAAGTGCATGAATGTATGGTGTGACTTGTATTGAAGGCAATGCAGGATATGACAACAGAAAAAAGACAGGTATGTATACAAACGTACCTGTCTTTTAAGGTGCAACATCCATAGCTATACTCCTTTAATAAACATATCCAGTACATGTGGCAGTAATTTATCGCTGTACGCGGTGAGTGGTAGTTTTCCTTTGAATAGCGCCCAGTCATAGAGCAATGCCCGCTCGTACATAGCATAGATGTTCATCAATTCTTCGGTTGTACTGGTATTGCTGAATTCCCCGTTTTTCAGCGCATCATCAATGATCTCCGAAATCCATTTAAAATAAAAACGCTTCTGGTCTGCCAGAGACTTCTTGTCTTTTGTTGTAAGCTGTGACGAATAGAGGAAGGCAAGAAGACTGATATCCACGCTGGTCTCTATCATGTAGAATAATTCGTGGTTCAGAAACAGCAGCTTGTCATAAGCCGTCGTATCCGGATCAACCACAGTGTACAGTTCCTCATACTTCTGGTCAAACAGTTCTGACAGAGAATTAAGCAGCGCCTCCTTTCCCTTGAAATAGTGATAAAACGTTCCCTTGGACGTCTTGGACGCCGTGATAATCTCCTCTACGGTAGTATTGTCGTATCCGTTCTTATAGAACAGATTCCATGCAGCCTTTACAATGCGGCTTTTCGTTGATCGCCTTTTACGTGGCATTGGCATCATTCCTTTCCTTTTTAGACATGCAGTCAGGGGACATGCCATAGTTATATCTATAATAAGAGAAGCGGATTATTGTTGTAACCCGCTTCTTTGCTTATTGCAGTATATCACATCTTGTCGTAAAATGCAAATCTAATACCTGTCATTAACCTACCTGGAAACCATACTTCAACGGATCTGTCGGATCAATAAGGTATGTAGCAACGCCTGTAAGGTAGCAGCTTCCTGTGATCATCGGGATAACTGCGTCGAAATCTGCAACCTTTGTTGTCTCCTTAATTACACCCTTGAAGCGTGTGCCAATAAAGCTCTCGTAAATGAATTCTTCTCCTACTTTGATCTCGCCCCAGTGGTGAAGGGTAGCAAGTTTTGCGCTTGTACCGGTTCCGCAGGGTGAACGGTCAGCCATAGCATCGCCGAAGATAACTACGTTCCTCATATTTGCCTCTGTCGGATTCGGGGTTGGTCCATAGAACTCAACCAGGTCAACGGAAGTGATATCGAGCAGCGGATGCTGGATCGGGATATCTCTGTTGATGATGTCAAGCATCTTCATACCAAGCTCTGCATATGCCGGAACGGTCTTCGGATTAATCTCGCCGATATCAAGCTTCGTGGTATCAACCAGTGCGAAGAAGCTTCCGCCGAAGGAGATGGTAAATTCAATCTCTTTTCCGTCAATCGTTACCTTCTGGTTCTCTTTGTATACGAAAGCAGGAACGTTGGTCAGAGTTACGCTCTCTACCTTTCCGTCCTTTACAATGGCTGTGGTGCGGATCAGTCCGGCAGGCGCGTCCAGAACCACTTCGTTCTCACCTTCTTTGGACTCTACCAGTCCGGCCTCGATTGCAACCGTAACAGCGCCGATGGTACAGTGTCCGCACATGTTCAGATATCCGCCTGTGTCCATGAACATAACGCCGAAGTCAGCCTCTTTGTTCACTGGCTCGCACAGGAAAGCGCCGAACATATCATGGTGTCCGCGCGGCTCGAACATCAGAGCAGTACGTACCTGATCGTAGTTCTCCTCCATCCATTTTTTCTTCTCGATCATGGTGTTGCCTTGCGGCTCTGGGAAACCACCAATAACGATACGGCAGAACTCTCCGACAGTGTGAGAGTCAACTACCTGCAATGCGCTTTCAAAACGGTTGAAATTCACATTAGCTTTCAGTTCCATAATTCTTGTACCTCCTAAAAGTAATTAAATATTTATAGATAAAAACTATAAATTTACTGTAAAAACACTTTAAAAGTCCCCTTGCTTTTTATGTGTTTTTAAAAAATGTATTACAACATACCGGAAGAAAATCCACTATAAACGACAGTGAAATAAAAATTAGACTACGTTCTAGTATGCCGTTCAATTTCTTATACTTATTATGTACGAAAAACCTTGAAAAGTCAATGGTTTTTTGCTATTATAAAAATATAAAAAAAGTGTTGAAATTAAGCGAAAACTGTGCTATGGTTAAAGCACATGAGATAATGTATATGGGGGTAGTTGGGTGACTGGTGTGCCTCCTGGTCTTCAAAACCAGTGTGGGGCGTTAAGAGCGTCCTGGGTGGGTTCGATTCCCACATGCCCTCGCCAAAAAAGAATTATTTATAGATGTTATTTATAGATTGTGGGGTCACTCGAAGTAAGTAGACGAACTGCGAAGTTTTGTTTTTTACTTAATAAATTTTAAAAGGAGAAGGATAGCAATGGGAAATGTACAGATTTTGTTACGTCAGCATGTTGGTGCGCCTTGCGCGGCAATCGTAAAAGCAGGGGACGAAGTAAAAAAAGGTACGAAGATTGCGACACCGACGGGGCTTGGGGCTAACATTTTTTCCAGCGTGTACGGCGTGGTGGAAGAAGTACTGGAAGACAGAATCATCATCAGACCGGACGAAGAACAGAAGGATGAGTTTGTACCGATTGAGGTAGAGGACGAGAATGATAAGCTTGCTATGGTGAAGGAAGCCGGTATTGTAGGTATGGGCGGCGCCGGATTCCCAACAGGAATCAAGCTTGGAATTAACCTGGCGGAGACGGAGATGGCTGAGCTGGATCCGGAGATTAATCCAGAGCTTCCGGCAGATTTTAAACTTGAGCACAGCTATATACTGATTAATGCTGCGGAGTGTGAGCCAGGGCTTGAACATAACATAAGGCAGATTGAAGAACAGTGCGACAAGGTTGTTCGCGGCGTTAAGTATTGTATGGAGATTACCCATGCAGATAAGGCCATATTTGCAATCAAGAAGAAGAATGAGAAGGCAATCGAGATTCTGAGGAAGGCGATTGCGAATGAGTCTGAGATTTCTATTCATCTTCTGCCGGACATTTACCCAATGGGTGAAGAACGTGCGGTAGTAAGAGAGTGTCTGGGCGTGAACCTTACAACCATGCAGCTTCCGTCTGCGGCAAGGTCTGTTGTTGTGAATCTTGAGACAGCGGCGAAGATTGCTGAGGCTATTGATGAGAAGAAGCCGTGTATTACAAAGAACCTGACCGTCCGCGGTAAGATTAACGGCGGCAACGCAGCCCACGTATTCATGGATGTTCCGGTGGGTGTAAGCGTTGGTGAGCTGATTGAGAGAGCAGGCGGCATTGACGGTGTATACGGTGAGATTATCATGGGCGGCGCATTTACCGGCAAGTCTACTGAACTTGACGCACCGATTACGAAGACCACAGGCGGTATTCTTGTTACGATTGAATTTCCGGATCTCCACGGAGCTAACGTAGGGCTTCTTGTCTGTGCATGCGGAGGAAGTGAAGAACGTATGCGTGAGATTGCACAGAAGATGAACGGCAAGGTGGTTTCTGTTTGCAGATGTAAGCAGGCGATTGAGAATAAGCCTGGGGCGCCTCTGAAGTGCTTGAGGCCGGGAAATTGTCCGGGGCAGGTTAAGAATAATATGCAGTTCAAGAAAGATAAGTGCGAATATATTATTATTGGTAACTGCTCAGACTGCTCGAACACAGTTATGGCATCCGGCCCGAAGATGGGGCTTAAGGTATTCCACCAGACTGACCATGTTATGAGGACAGTTGGACATGCATTGTACAGGACATTAAGGGTTTCCAAGCAGGTAGACCAGCTTCCGAACGGTAAGTAATGTCTCTGTAATAAGATTGGTATTACTGTTGCAGGCAATAAGGGCAAGGGACCCCCGATTTCTTTGTCCGGAGGAAAAGAGGTAATCTCCGTATTGCATGTAATTGTATATATACATTTTTAAGACCGTGATATCCACGGCGGCCTGTGAGGTGTGCGGATTGTGCGCCTGAACGGGCATGATCATCTAAGCGTACCGTAAAGTGGGACGCGTGGACCAAATTAAGGAGGGAAAACAATATGTCAATCACAGCTGAAACAGCGAAAGCTCATGCTCATGATCCAGCGGTATTATGTTGTAGAGCCGAGGGCGGCATTACAATCGAACCGGCTAATCTGGAAGATCCGGCAATCTTTGATGATTTGGTAGATTCAGGGTTATTGAATCTTGACGGCTGCCTTACTATTGAGGAAGTTCTGGGAGCAAAACTTACAAAAACTTGTGATTCTCTCTGCCCGCTTACTGCAGATGTTGTAGAAGGTGCAAAAGCGCCGAGCACACCTGTGGAGGAAGCAGCAGAGGAAGCAGCACCGGCACCGGCAGCAGTACCGGCAGCACCGGCGGCAGCGGCGCCGATGGCAGGTGGAGTATTGAAGATCCATATCGGAGAAGGTAAGGATATTGACCTTGAGATTCCGGTTGGAGCTCTTGGCGGCGGAAGTGCAGCAGCAGAAGCACCGGCAGGTGCAGCGGCAGCAGTAGCAGCAGGTGTAGCGGCACCGGCAGCAGAGCAAGAGCCGAAGCTGATTAGAAGCTTGACGAGAAAGCACTTTAACATCACGGAGGTTAAGAGAGGACCGGAGACGAAGATTGATGGAACCACACTTTATATCCGTGAGGGTATCGAGAAGGAATGTATCGATTCTCAGAAGTTAGTTTATGACTTGAAGATTGATATTATCACACCAGAGCAGTACCACACATATTCCGAGACAATTATGGATGTTCAGCCAATCGCTACAAAAGAGGGCGAGGATGAGCTTGGATCTGGTGTTACAAGAGTTCTTGACGGTGTTGTTATGATGGTAACCGGTACAGACGCGAATGGAGTTCAGATTGGTGAGTTCGGTTCTTCTGAGGGTTATCTTGACGAGAACATTATGTGGGGACGTCCTGGCGCGCCTGAGAAGGGTGAGATTTTCATTAAGACTCAGGTTACGGTTAAAGAAGGAACGAACATGGAGAGACCTGGCCCGTTGGCAGCGCATACTGCAAGCGATATCATTACACAGGAGATCCGTGAGTGCCTGAAGAAGCTGGATGAGTCTCTTGTAGTAGATACTGAGCAGTTTGACCAGTACAGAAGACCAGGCAAGAAGAAAGTTGTTATCGTTAAGGAGATCATGGGACAGGGAGCTATGCATGATAACCTGATTCTTCCGGTAGAGCCGGTTGGTATCCTTGGCGGAAAGCCGAACGTTGACCTTGGTAATGTTCCGGTAGCAGTATCTCCATTGGAGGTTCTCGACGGATGTATCCATGCACTTACCTGTATCGGACCTGCATCAAAAGAGATGTCCAGACATTACTGGAGAGAGCCATTGGTTCTGGAAGCACTGCATGATGAAGAAATTGACCTTTGCGGCGTTATCTTCGTAGGAAGCCCGCAGATCAATGCAGAGAAGTTCTATGTATCCAGACGTGTAGGTCAGATCTGCGAAATGTTGGATGTAGACGGAGCGTTCGTTACAACAGAAGGCTTCGGAAACAACCACATTGACTTTGCAAGCCACCATGAGCAGATCGGTATGAGAGGAATTCCGGTAGTAGGTATGTCCTTCTGTGCCGTACAGGGAGCGTTGGTTGTTGGTAATAAGTATATGACACACATGGTTGATAATAATAAGTCTGAGTCAGGTATTGAGAACGAGGTTCTTGCTTGTAATACACTTTGTCCTGAGGATGCTGTTCGTGCATTGCAGATGCTTAAGAACGCAATGGGCGGAGAAGATGTTAAAGCGGCTGAGAAGAAGTGGAATCCGAATGTGAAGTCTTCCAACGTAGAAGCAATCGAGAGTGTAACAGGAAAAGGACTGAAGCTGGTTGAGAATGAGCAGTCTCTGCCAATGAGCCAGAAGCGTAAGGAAAAATATGACTAAAGACGGGTGAACAAGCATGGCGGATTTGAAATATGGCGATAAGATTATACGGATGGAAGGCGTAATCGTTGAGGTACATGACGGGTCTGTGGCGATTGATTTGAAAGGCCGTCTGGGATACCTGAAAGTACCGATGCGGATGTTCATCAGTGATTATCCCATTAAAGTAGGTCAGGAGGTTGCATGGAACATGAGTTTTGTTGAGCAGCTCGGACCTGAAGTCAATGATAAGTATGTGAGTAACCTGAATACGTATACGCGGCGTCAGAAGGAGATGCGCGAAAAGAACCAGAACAATAAGGAGGTATAACAATGAGTTTAACATTAGTTAAGGGAATGCAATCTGAGATTTTTGTTCCTATTACTCCACCGTCTGTATGGGCTCCTGTTACGAAAGAGTTAAAGGATATGACGATTGCTCTTGCAACAGCAGCGGGTGTTCATCACAAAGACCAGGAGAGATTCAACCTGGCAGGTGATTTTACTTGGAGAAAAGTTACAGATGATATGCCATCTAGTGAATTGATGGTATCACACGGCGGATATGATAACAGTGATGTTAATAAGGACATCAACTGCATGTTCCCAATCGACAGAATCCATGAGCTGGCAAAAGAAGGCTTTATCAAGGCTTGTGCGCCGGTACACGCTGGATTCATGGGCGGCGGCGGAAACCAGGAGAAGTTCAAAGGCGAGACTGGTCCTGCCATTGCACAGATGTTTAAAGAAGAAGAAGTAGACGCAGTAATCCTCACTGCTGGCTGAGGTACCTGCCACCGCTCTGCAGTATTGGTGCAGAGAGCGATTGAAGAAGCTGGAATTCCTACAATTATTATTGCAGCTCTTCCACCGGTTGTTCGTCAGACCGGTACTCCTCGTGCAGTTGCTCCACTCGTTCCTATGGGTGCGAATGCGGGCGCTCCGAACAATGTAGAACAGCAGACACAGATTGTAAAGGCAACTCTTGAGCAGTTAGTAGAGATTCAGACTCCTGGAAAGATTGTTGCATTACCGTTTGAGTATATTGCTAAGGTATAATTTAAAGATTTAACAGACATGGAAAGGGCAGATATTTGAGCATCTGCCCTTTTTAGAAGGATGATAAGACAATATATTGGAAACTCATACGATATATTGTAATACAGGTATGAGGTGGCCTGTTTTAGCAGGCTGCGTTGACGGAGGTGATGAAGGTGGCTGATGAAGTAATAGACCTGAGAAAACTTGTGATCAAAGCATTCCATATGAATGATGTAGAATGGGGCGAGCATAACGATATAAAAGTAGACGGCAAGATGACAGTCAGCAAAGAGATGCTTGAAGGGCTGGTGGCTGAGGAGGAATACATAGAGAAGATTGATATTCAGCTTATTAAACCGGGGGATCATGATAGGTGGACGAACACAATCATGGATATTATACCAATCTCTACAAAAGTTCTTGGCAAGATTGGGGATGGGATTACGCACACTATTACCGGTGTATATGTGATGCTTACCGGTGTGGATGTGAACGGGAAACAGTGCCATGAATTCGGATCATCGGAAGGGAATCTGAAGGAACAGTTATATCTGAACCGCGCAGGGACTCCCTCAGACGATGACTATATTATTTCCTTTGACGTTACTCTTACTGCCGGTATGGGGCAGGAAAGACCAGGGCCGACGGCAGCACACCGCGCCTGCGATAAGTTTATTCAAACCTATCGCGATAAGCTGAAGAAATTCCGTGGAGAGAAATGTACGGAGAGACACGAATACCACGACATTGTAAGACCTGGCAAGAAAAGGGTGCTTATCATTAAGCAGGTAGCAGGGCAGGGCGCCATGTATGATACGCACTTCTTTGCAAATGAGCCGTCCGGCGTAGAGGGCGGACGTTCGATTATTGATATGGGCAATATGCCAATCCTTGTAACGCCAAATGAGTATCGGGACGGGATTATCCGATCTATGCAGTAAGGAGGAAAAAGAATATGGGAATAGGACCATCAACCAAAGAGACTTCACTGCACCATTTCAGGGATCCACTCCTGGATGTAGTGTCGAATGATACGGATCTTGATCTGATGGGCATCCTTCTGGTAGGGACGCCGGATGATAATAAGGATAAGATGTTGGTAGGAACCCGTTCAGCCGTCTGGGCAGAGGCAATGAGGGCTGACGGTGTGATTATCTCGTCTGATGGATGGGGAAACAGTGACGTGGACTTCACGAATACATGCGAGCAATTAGGAATAAGGGGAATTCCGGTGACAGGGCTCAATTTCAGCGGTACGGTAGCGCAGTTCGTGGTGGTGAATGAATACCTGGATGGTATTGTAGATATTAATAAGAGCGCAGATGGTACGGAGACCAATGTAGTAGGGGAAAACAACATGGTCGCGCTCGATTGTAGAAAGGCGATGGCGCTTCTGAAGCTTAAGATGCGCCAGAAAGAACAAAAGAAGAACGAGAGGTAAAAGAAAAGGCACGACCTGAATGTCGTGCCCTTTCTTTTTGGTATGTCATTGAGAGGTTTTCCTCGTTGCATTGCAGTTTTGTCTTATATACAAAGCTGGGGAATGCTCCTCTATAAAGAGGACGTATATATTAATTGGAGTCCACTGTTGCAAGAACGTTCTTGGGGGAAACGATCGGCAACTGTGTAACTGCAAATACAACCGCAACGGTCCTCTTAAATGTATGAAATTTTTTTAAATTATTCATACATATTTAAGATAGGTTTAATATAACATCTTTAATTTCGGATGTCAATACTTTTATATTATGGAAATAATTTTTGTGCAAAGTGAATATTATTTATTACTAAAACAGAAAATTTTATTGCAACTTGGATTTTGTCTTTACGAGTCTGTATATACAAAAAGCGGTTTCTCATTCGAGAAACCGCTTTAAATATATTGTAATCCTCTATTAAGTTGTAATCTATCTTGACTGTTAAGCTGCCGAACCTTTCTTGATACCATCGCGGAGATATAAGAAAGCTGTCAGGTAAACGACAACAACGATAACCTTGGTAAGAACATCCAGTGGTAAGCTCTTAACGAATGCATATGCTACATATACACCGATTGCACCGAAGATTGCCTGTGTCCAGGAAGCAACCATGTCGTATCTTCCCTCCTGAATGAACTTCGGACCATTACCAAATGCCATCAAGTATGCACAGGAACCCATCATAGCAGGGAATGCACAGTTTGCATCCATTCCTAATGCAAGAACCATAGCCATACATGGTGCGTAAAGACCAACACCGATACTCATAAGAGCGCCGAATATAAAGTTACCAACAACTGCGACGATAAGCTTAACGCCTCTTAATGTTGTTGCTGTACCCTGTGTACCGAATGGACCAACACCCAGGTTCTTCATAAGAATTACAGAAGCCAGGATAAACAGACCAACGAACAGCGCGTAACGAACCATCTTTCTGTCGAATCTGGATACAACACCAGCCATCAGGAAAGAGCCGATTACAGATGCGGCAATCATAAGTACAAGTGTAAGGATATCCATCTCTACAAGACCGAAGAACAAGAATGCCTCCACACATACAGGAACGGTATCACCTACGTTCAATGTACCAGGAACCAGTACGTCGTCTACGGATTTCGTCATCTTGAAAGCTGCGGAAGACGGTGCAAAGGAACCGATACCCAAGGTGTCCAGGAAGTTGGCCACAAATCCTATGATTGCGGTTGGAATAATGTGCTTCTTCTGCTCCTGCCACTGTTCTTCACCATTCAGTCCGATTACAGGATCCTTCTCTGGGTTGGCACGAAGTTCTTTGTTCTTGCGCCACATCAGGAATACGTTCAGGACAATACCGATTACACATAATCCTCTCAAAATTAATAATGACATAAATCATCCCTCCAGATTATTAAATTGTAATATGTTTCCATGAATGAGAGCTTTACTGCTACCCCCGATTGTAGCAAGCCATCCTTCATATGGTTTATTATAACGTTTTGCATAGTAAATGTCAACCTTATTGGGGTGGAATTGGAGAAAATGACGAAGAATATTGAAAACAGTGCTTGCTTATAGTGGGGTTACCCTCTATAATAGGAGGAGGCATATCATCCCCTTTAGTCGATGGGATGGCATGTGAATAAGCGGGGCATTGGGAGAATGTCGGGAAAGGGATAATATGACGATTTTATATGAGGTTGAGACAGGGCATACCAGCAAGGTATTGAAAGCATTTGCCAGGCTGTATAATGAAAAGACGAAGAATACAAAGAAGATTATGTTCCGGTATTTTTTTGCGGCGGCGATTTTGCTCACAGTACCCAAGGCGTTTGATGTGTCGGATACGGAGAGGCTTGTCTGGTGGACGTTGGGAGTGATTGTTGCTGTGGTGGGGCTGACAAGGAATCAGCTATCCTATCTGGGATTTTTGTATCGGGATCCTTATTACCGGAACGGAATTAAGATTAAGATGTCATTTGGCCATTCCGGATTCGAGGTTAAGGACGGAGGCAGGGAGAAGAAGTCTTACAAATATAATCTGATCCGAGATCTGTATTCTGACGGCGGAATCTATTTTCTGCATATGGAGGATGACGATCTCTTTGCAGTACCCAAGGAGGATTTTGTGTCGGGAGATCCGGAGAAGTTTTATGACTTTATGCAGAATGCCACCCGTAAAGAGTTTGAGGGTGTGAATTTGAACTTTAAGCAGCGTCTTTTCAAGAAAAGGATGGAGATGGCGCAGGCGGCAATGGATGAGAAAAACAACGGGAAATAATTGGGAGTCGGTATTTTGGTATCAGAATACCGACTCTGTCTTTTGGTTTGGGGAAGGCTCGCCTTTTACATTCAACAGCAGAGAGACTTTGAAGATATGCTCAGGGTATTCAATTCTGGCGATGCCATTGTATTTGTCTGTCGTACTCAAGACAGAGGCAAGACCAATCCCTTTTCTGTCCCGTACCTTGGAGGAGAGGAAGGTTCCGTCGGATGCCTGCCGGATGATACCTTCATAACTGTTAATGACCTGGATGACAAGGATTGACGAGCTTGCCATGGACAGCTTGACAGTGATAAAACGTTCCTGTGATTTCATACGCTGGCATGCCTCGATAGCATTTTCCACAAGATTCCCAAGAATAATACATAGCTCTGTGTCCGAGAGAGGAGGGGTGTAGTTCAGGGAAATATCCAGGGACAGAGGGATTCCTTCTGTTTCTGCCTTTTCATCATAATAACACAGCAGGGCATTGACGGCGACGCTGTCGCAATAGAAGCGGACAGACTGTGCGGGAAAAAGCAGCATAGACTGGCGGATGTATGCTCGAAGTCCTTCTGTGTCTAAGTCGTTGATAAAGCCTTCTATGGCAAGAAAATGGTGCCGCATATCGTGTCGGAACTGGCTTGTCTCCTGGATATTATGCTGTAAGAGCTCCATCTGCTTCTGCTGCGCGGCAATCTGAGTCTCCGACAGATGGAGGTTTTCCTGAAGCTGTGCATTTTGGCTTACATCAATCACCATCTGAAGCAGGATGATGTAAGTGGAGAAGGTCAGCATAAGCCATAGAGGCGGTATGAGGGAGAATTCATTTTCCGGATAATGGGTATAATGGGAGACATCCGTTGTAATGATAAGCGTAAAGATTGCGTTATTACATACCGGAATTATCCATATGAATTTCCAGACAGAGAGGGATACCGTATAATCCAGGGCAGGCCGCATCAGTTTTTTGTAGAACAGCCAGATGAACGGAAAGGTTAGTATAGTAAGCAAGGTTGTGATACATGAAATCTGGAGAATGGCATGCTCAGGCAGTCTGTGCGTAATCAGAAAATAGATGTGGGAGGCAAGAAAACGAATATTTTCTGAGTAGGATTTTACCACAGCTATAATAAAAAAGCTCTGCATAAAGCTATATCTGCACACGCCGCTAAAGATAAACACACCGATAAACGTGGAAATCATCGAAAGTACGAAGCGCTGAATCGGGCTGCCAAGCGCCAGATAAACATAAGCGCCCCAGAAGGAGGCGGCAAGAAAAAGTGAGATGCCTGCCAGGATCAGGGGAAGCACGGGCGTTTTCAACTGGTCTTTAAAGACCAGAAACAACAAAAGGATGCACGGGATGACAAAGAGCAGGTTATTAACAATGTATGCAAGCGTCATGGCATAAAATCTCCTTTGGGTTTATGGTCAAATATATAATCAGCGTAGCGCTGCAGAACCTCCTGTCTGCGCGCTGACGCGATAGGGATACGCTCCTTATTTTTCAGGATGAATTCCTTGCGGGAGAAGGATTCGACATAATCCATATTGACAGTACAGTTCCGATAACACCACAGAAAGTTTGCGTAGGGTGAAAGCATTGGAAGGAACGCGTCAAAGGACATATAGGAACGCACAATACAGGATACAGTATGAACCTGAATATAGTGATTAGAGTAATCGGTATACATAATGTCAGAGAGCATTACGCGTGTGCGGTAACGGCCCTCCTTCAGCTCGATGTAGCGGGCAAATTTGGCTGCGATCTGCTCATAATGGTTCAGTGCATCCTCCAGGTCCGCATAGCTGTATGGCTTTACAAGATAGTCCAGGGCATGGACGCGGTATGCGGCAACGGCGTGTTCTTCACTTGTGGTAATAAAGATAATTTGACACTTCGGGTCTTGCCTGACTATTTCGCAGGCAAGCTGGATGCCGTTCATGTGTTTCATATAAATATCAAGGAACACCAGGTCATAGACCTTGTTCTGCATAGAACTTAAAAATAGATGTTCATTCGTAAATTTTTCGATTGTCAAATAAATATGATGCTCATGGCAATAACGAGACAGGTATTTGTGTAAGTGTTTAAGATCGCTTTCGGAATCGTCTACCAGTGCTATTGTCATAGGTTTCCTCCTAAATGTCAGATGAAATATACAGAGTGTGCAGATGGATGTCCGGATTCACACACTCTGGTTCGTCAATACTCCCGATTTGATATTATACCACATATTTTTTGTTTGTCGGGGGCGAAAAACAGTAAAAAACAGGTGATTCTGGTAAAAACAGGTTGATTTGTATCAAAAAAAATACAATATTTCTCAAAAAAGGCTTGAAAAATGTTTTTACGTCAGATATACTAAAAAAGCTGTGACATGATAGCAATGAAGCGTGAGGTTGCTGCCGTAAGTGGCAGGTTTTCCGTGGAGCGAATGTCAAGTTAGGAAACTGGCGACAAGTCACTGTACGTATCACAACAGCCCGTTGTAGAATAAGCGGCTCAGGGGTAAAGAGCGATTGCGGCGGGTAACAACGTGTGAGGTTCTCACGACACACACGGGAGAGTGTACAGTCACC
>CAJUBG010000051.1 GCA_910584575.1 uncultured Dorea sp. | reverse complement strand
ATGTTGTAAGAAAAGTTCACTTTTAACTTGTACTTTTTCTTGACATAGTACCACTTCGTATTCAGGCCGATATGGTTTGATAAGGTCGGTTTCGCCCATAACATATTGGAATGTATCACTGAGATACCTTTTCTCGGAATAAATTGTGTATGGAATTATGGGTCGAAGTGTATCGAAGTAAAGTAGTGCGAATTTTAACCAATTTTCATCTCTTGTTTCAAAACCAGGATAATATATCATATCTTTCATTTGTCCACCTCCATCATTTGCGTTATCAAATGCATTTTTATTTGTTGGTTCTCATTTTTTGTCATCATTATGTATCACCTCAAGGATTAATTTACACATATATTTTCCTATATAAAAATCTTTTTGGCAAGAGGTTTGTGAACAGTTCGTACATCACGCATAAGGATTGCAATAGATTCTAAAAATCTATATAATATTAGCTAATGGACTATAAACTATGAAAAGGAAGCAACAGAATGAAACGGAATTATTTTAGGGACAGGCTTTTTGATTTACTGAATGACAGCGAGGGGAGGAAAATTGCAGACCTGAACGCAGACGAACGGGACAGCCTGATTACTGTCAGGACAGAGGAAGGAAATGTATTTTAAATCGTTTGCCGGCAGGCAGCGGGGAAGGAGGACGGTTGGACGACCGCAAACCCGTGAAATGCCAGCAGGGGCAGCTTATTATTACTAAGGACGAGCCATCAGCAGAGCATGAAAAAATAAATATAGACAAAGGCCGCTTTTGCAGTATAATAGAAACGGTAACAAGTCAGTCAGTGTTGGAGGAACATTTTAAAATGATTGAAACGGAGAGCCTGATTCTTGATAAGGCAAAGTTTTCAGATTGGAAGGAAATGTATTGTAATGTCTGGTCACGGCCAGAAAGTGCAAAATATATGGTATGGAATATTAATACAAGCGAAGAAAACGCCAAAATAAGAATCATGAAAACCATTAAATTTCAGAAAGAGCATGATACCTATCTGGTTTATGAAAAATCAAGCGGCAAGGCGATTAGGTTTGCTGGTGTAGAAAAAATTGAACCTTACATATATCAGGAGGCAGGGATATGTCTGGGGCCGGATTATGTAGGGAAAGGATTTGGCAAGCAGATTCTTCAAGGCTTGATTCAGTATTGCAAAGAAGAATTTGATGCAAAAGAGTTTATTTATTCAACAAGGGAGGAAAACAGGGCTTCCAATCAATTGGCAAAGTCGGTAGGTTTTACAGAGATTTCTTCAGTGCCTAAAACGGACAGTAAAGATGGACACAGCTATAATCTTCTACAATATAGTTTAAAACTGTAACTGCCCATTTAGCGGGACTGAATAAACAATGAATGAAAAGTTGAAGGAGGGGCAAAATGCCATACATTACAGTTGAAAGCGGAATTTTATCCGCTGAGCAAAAGGAACTGCTGATAAAACGATTGACAAAGTGAAAGTGGAATATATACAGGCACATCAATCATAACGGCAAGGGATTTTGAATAATGGATAATTGGTTTACAATAGGTAAGATTGATAATGAAGCCATAATCATAAGTGAATACCGGCATTGGGAAGAAACTTATTGTTATCTGTTGAATGGAAAAGAGAAAAGCCTGCTTATTGACACAGGGATGGGGGATTTCCCAATATATATGATGAAGTCTGTAAACTTACGGATAAACCGATTGAGGCGGTTGAGCCCTTGTAAAATCAAGCATTTGAGAAGAAATACAGAACATTTAAGGAGTTATAGAAAAATGATAAAAATTATATTTATTTGCCACGGCAACATTTGCCGTTCACCCATGGCAGAATTCGTATTCCGCGACATGGTTAAGAAGCGTGGACTGGCAGATCAGTTCCACATAGCCTCCGCCGCCACCAGCAGCGAAGAACTGGGCAATCCGGTTCATCGTGGGACGACGAACAAGTTAAAACAATACGGCATCAGTACAGCAGGCAAATATGCCACTCAGTTAAAAAAGAAGGATTATCGGGAATACGATTATATACTCGGCATGGAGTATCGGAATATCCGCAATATCAACCGTATCGTCGGCTCCGATCCAGAGCACAAGGTTTCCATGCTTCTGGATTTTACCGAGCATCCAAGGGACATTGCGGACCCATGGTATACAGGAAACTTTGACAAGACGTATGATGATATTCTGGAGGGCTGCGAAGGCTTCCTGAATTACCTTATCAGCCAGAATGTGATAGAGATGCGGTAGAAAAA
The DNA here is from genome assembly GCA_910584575.1 of uncultured Dorea sp. Classification (GTDB taxonomy): domain Bacteria; phylum Bacillota; class Clostridia; order Lachnospirales; family Lachnospiraceae; genus Sporofaciens. Next base: position 25,797 of record CAJUBG010000051.1, on the reverse strand, counting down.
ATTATTACAGACCGTTTAATAGTGATTGGAGAGAAAAAATATGTCAATGAAAATAAATCATGAGTTGCCGATTCCGGAAAAATTAAAAGCACAATATCCGCTTTCAGAGAGAATTCAAGAGATTAAGCAGAAAAGAGACGCCCAAATCCGCGATATTTTTACAGGAAAGTCAGACAAATTCCTTGTTCTGGTGGGGCCTTGTTCTGCGGATAATGAAGAATCCGTCTGTGAATATGTAAGACGTTTGAAGGAGGTGTCTGACCGAGTGTCTGACCGGCTGTTGGTTATACCTAGGGTCTACACGAACAAGCCAAGAACCACGGGCGAAGGATATAAAGGGATGCTGCATCAGCCAGACCCAGAAAAAGAGCCGGATCTTCTGGCAGGGATTATTGCGATTCGCAAGATGCATATACGGGTGATGGAGGAAACAGGGCTGTCCACGGCGGATGAGATGCTGTACCCAGAGAATCGAAGCTATTTGGACGACGTATTATCATATGAGGCGGTAGGGGCGAGGTCTGTTGAGAATCAGCAGCACCGTCTTACGGCAAGCGGCATGGATATTCCTGTGGGAATGAAGAATCCCACCAGCGGAGATTTGTCCGTGATGCTGAATTCCGTTACAGCGGCGCAGCACCCTCATAGGTTCATATATCGGGGCTGTGATGTGGAAACCAGCGGAAATGAACTGGCTCACACGATTTTAAGGGGCGGAGTAGATAAGTATGGGAAGAATATTCCCAACTATCATTATGAAGATCTTGCCCGTCTTGCGGAAATGTATGGGAAATGGGACCTCAAGAATCCTGCCGTAATTGTGGATGTGAATCATTCTAATTCCAGCAAGCAGTACAAAGAGCAGATTCGTATCGTCAGCGAAGTGATGCACAGCAGAAACTATAATCCAGAGCTTAAGAGGCTGGTAAAAGGCGTCATGATTGAAAGCTATCTGATAGAAGGAAGACAGGAAATTACAGAAAACCTGACCTATGGACAGTCCATTACAGATCCATGTATCGGGTGGGAGGATACGGAACGACTGCTTTATGATATTGCAAAGAAATGTTGAATTTGAACTACCATGGTGGATTTCAGCAAAACCTCGGAAGCCAGGCAAAACCTCTTGCCTGGCTTCCGATATTTTGAGCGTGATAATAAAGCAGTCTATACCCTGTTATCGTATTAACTCCGGATATTTTTCTTTGTTTTTACGTTTGCATTTGTACATAATAGAATCCGCTTTCTGGATAATCTCATCAAGGGTCAGTTCATTGTCTTTCCCTGCAATCTCGACTGTTCCGTAGCTGAAGCTACATTGGTATCCGGAATCATTTTCCGATTGAAAACTATCCAGGATGGCAGACAGCTTTTTGTTAATCAAGTCCTTCATGCATCCTGTAAGGACAAGGCAGAATTCATCTCCACCAATCCGTGCAAATGTATCTCCGTTGCGGAAGCTGCTTCTTATAAGTTCTACGAAATTCTGGATGTAAGCGTCTCCCTGTGTATGGCCGAAGGTGTCGTTTACATATTTCAAACCATCTAAATCCAGATAGCAAAGAGTAGCGTCGCGCTGTTCATCCAGAATCTTTTCCATATATTCTTTGAAAAACAGACGATTTTTAATACCGGTTCCCGGATCATGATAGGCTTTGCTGGTCAGTGTGCGTGCCATACGCTTTTCATCGGTAATATCTACCGCAATATGTACATAGGAATATCGCTCTTTCCATTCAATTGGAAATGAAGTAATACGGTAGTATGTATGATTACCGTCAAATATTTCCCACACTTTATATTCTTCCCGTTTGTTCCAATTTAGAATATCGTCCTGGAATGGAAGGCGCTTTTTACAGGTGGCGCAGAAAGAGCTGTCTATGGGGTCGCAATGACCGCCTTTGTTGCAATATAGGATTTCCTTAGTGTCAATGTCTACGACAATCAACCATTCATTCCGTTTGCTGAGCATTGCCACTAGCAGCTCATTGTAATCTTCAATCATCTCTGCATGGCTTTTCGCCTTACAGGTTTCTTCCTTAAGCTGTGCCTCCCGCTGTTTGAGCTGCTCTGTCATGTCGTTAAATGCGGTGGAAAACTCACCGAGATAGGATACCTGCTGTGAATAGTCCCCCTTTGCAACCTGTTGTGCCTGCCAGGTCAGATGATTCAGATTCGCATGAAGGTTATTCAGGTTCTCACACAGAAAATTATATTTGTCCGGAAATGCAACGGACAGATTCCCTTTGGAAAGCTCGGCAGAATAGGAGAGCAGTTCCTCCACGGCATGATGGAGGTATTGAAGCCCCCGTCCAAGGTCGCGGTAAGGCTCTGCCAGTTCGTCAATATCAAGGGATAAAGTTCTGGGGCCATAGAGAATACTTTTTAAATACTCGAATAAAATTTCACAGTTTTTATCATCCATGTGGTGTCAGCCTCCCTGTCAGTCAGTCGCCTCTGCTTGGAACCGGCATACACGGTCACCGGTTGCCCAACAGTTAATTTCTACTGTATGATAAGTTTTTCCGGTATAGGAAGAAAGGATACCGGACAGGAAACCTTCGTCATAGTTGCAGACAGTCTCCCCGAAGATTGGAAGTCCGGAGCAGTCGGCGTCTTCAGATACAGTAAGGATGATGCTGCCTGTATCCTCATCGAGCTTTTCTATTCTCAATATGCCAATCTTAAGAGCCTGGATGCGGTCCTGAAGCTGTGCGGTAAATTCAGAAAGCCCTAAAGACAAATCCAGATATTTTTTCGCAAAATATTCTCCTGCGCGGTAACCTGCGCTGCGGAAAATGCGAATCTGCTCATCCTTCCCGAACCGTTCCGTCAGTTCTTCACGGAGAGAATACTCCAGGAGTCTGTATATGGCTACCGGAAGCTCTGCACCGAGATTCTCCCGTCCGTCTGCATGGGTTTGAAGAAAATCCTCCAGTGCGGGCTTCTGGCTGCCTTTCAGAAAAATGTTGTCTTCCATGATATCAGTCCCTCTCTTTCATCAGTTTTATTCTAGCATAAGTTAAAAATGCTTACAACTGATTATCACACAATCCAACACTGAAGATTCTTTGCACCGGCATATTTTTCAAGATATGCACTTCCATATTCCATTGCCCGTTCTAAATCCTGGTTTTCAGAAAAGGAATAGATAAGCGTTAGGACTTCCGTTGTATCCTCCATAATCATTGCCCGTTCAGAGTCACTGGTAGAGCTTCCGATTGCCCCCTCATCATCCGCCAGGACAGGAAGTCCGTCAATCTTGATTTCATCCTTCCCGATACCCTTATACGTCTCGTACTCCCTGCCTACACGGAGGATGAGTTCTTCACCAATCCTTGAGGCGTCATAAGAGCCTGCGGAGAAGCCGGACTGGATGGAAATCAGGTTATTGACATCCACGACTGTATTTACCTCATAAAGTCCTTTCCCCTGGCCGATTCTGCGGATTAACGCCTCGGAGGAGACACGGTACCGGCTTGGGTCTTTCCCGAATGCCTTGTATGCCTGGCGGGCTTCTTTAATGTTAGGAAGCTCGTTGATGCCGTAATCAAAGATTGCGTCCTTGGTTTTCTTGAAAATGTCCTTTTTGAGATACGTCCACATTGCTTCATTCTTCTTCTCTACTTGAACCTGGTACTGGAAGCATCCGACTCGTGTAGCGGGCCAGAGAGCCTTCATATTCTGGTCAATCTGTAAATGTTTCATCTTATCAACTCCTTTTAGCTTCTATCATAAACGTTTCTCCTGTGTTTGGCAACTTTAAAATTTAAACCTCCATTGCAGAATTTATTTCATTATTGCGTTATGCTCCTGATTTTCATATAATGAATGATAGGTACAAAAACATCAATGAGGCAGAGTTTAAAGTGTACACACAGAAAGAGAGGAAAAATGAATCATTTGAACATGTATGTGGCAGAAAATGAACGTTATGAAAGAATGGAGTATCATCGGGTAGGCCAAAGCGGCTTAAAATTTCCGGCTGTTTCCCTGGGCTTCTGGCATAATTTTGGCTCTAAAGATTCCTATGATAACATGCGTGCAATGTGCAGGACGGCATTCGACCACGGAATTACCCAATTTGACCTGGCAAATAATTACGGGCCGGAAAACGGCAGCGCGGAGGAAAACTTAGGGAGGCTTTTGGAGGAGGATTTCAGGCCGTACAGGGATGAACTCCTGATTACGACAAAGGCGGGCTATCACATGTGGGAAGGGCCTTACGGAGATTATGGCAGCAGAAAATACCTGATGGCCAGCCTGGACGCCAGTTTGAAGCGTATGAAGCTTGACTATGTGGATATTTTCTATCATCACAGAATGGACAAGGATACGCCCCTGGAGGAGACTTTGACCGCGCTTGTGGATATTGTGAGAAGCGGTAAGGCTCTCTATGTGGGGGTGTCGAACTACGATAAGGAATACACAGAAAAAGCGGTGCATTTTCTGAGAGAGCAGCATTGTCCTGTAATCGTGAACCAGAGGAGATATTCTATATTTGACAGAACCATCGAAGAAGACGGAGTGAAATCATTCTGTAAGGAAAATGGGGTGGGAATCATTGCATTCAGCCCGTTGGCCCAGGGGCTTTTATCAGACCGGTATCTCCATGGAATTCCTAAGGACAGCCGGATTGCGCAGGATGGCAGATTCCTTCATGCAAGCGATTTGACGGAGGGGAGGCTTAGCCAGATTCGTAAGCTAAGTGAGCTTGCCGGACAGAGGGGGCAGACGTTGGCGCAGATGGCCTTATCCTGGGTGCTTAAGGATGACGAGGTATGCTCTGTTCTGATTGGCGCGTCAAAGCCGGAACAGATTATAGAAAATATTTCTGCGGCCCGCCACGGGAAATTTACGCAGGACGAGCTTGAGTTGATAGAGGAAATTTGTGCAGGAGAGAAGAATGAGTAAGACATTATATGTATCCGATTTAGACGGCACACTGTTGAACACACAGGGACGAATCAGTCCGGAGAGTATCCGGATTATCAATGATTTGGTAGAAAAAGGGATGACATTTACCTACGCGGCTGTGACCGCGTGGTCTCCTTTGGGGACGCAGTCAATGATATCCCGATGTTCTGAAAATAAAAGCGGCGCTGCCGGAGGATTTCAGATAATGAGACGCTTTTTCCTGTAAAAATAGTAGAAGATAAGCAGCACAGCCGTAGCCACCCATGACATAGGATAGCTGACGAGTATCGTCGAAAGCTCGTGCCATCTGGGAACCACCACCAGAATCCAGGGCAGGCGCACGCAGCACACGCCGCCCAGGGTAATCAGGGTTGGAATCATCACATCGCCGATTCCGCGCAGCGCACCGGAAAGGATTTCAATAAAAATAAAGACAATATAACTGGGCGTGATATACCTCAGCATATAGACTCCGATATCCACTACATTTATATCCGTGGTAAATATATGGTAAAGCGGGCGGCAGAAAACCATCAGGAAAACCAACAGAAGCCCACATACGCCAAGGGACATCCCAAGGCAGACCCGAACGCTTTTGAACACACGGTCATACCGTTTTGCACCGTAATTCTGTCCGGCAAACGTGGTGATGGCAATGCCGAAAGCCCCGCATACGGTCCAGAAAATGGCGTCCAGTTTACCGTAGGCCGCCCACGCTGCGGCAGGGTCCGTCCCGAAGCCATTGACCGCTGCTTGGATAATGATGTTGGTAATCCCGTACATGCAGGATTGAAGTCCGCTTGGAAAGCCTATGCGAAGCTCGGCTCTTAACATGGCGGGCGCGATACGGATGGCGGCAAGGGACAGCTTCAGTGAGTCATAGCCAGTCATCAGCGCCCGTGTGACCAGGACGGCGCTGACTGACTGTGAGATAACGGTTGCGACTGCTACACCGGCGATCCCAAGATGGAAAACCAGCACCATGACCATATCCAGTACAATATTCAGAAGGCAGCAGATAATCAGATAGTACAGGGGACGGCGGGAATCGCCGATTGCCCGCATAATTCCTGAGCCCATGTTAAAGATTAGCACAGAGATCATTCCCAGAAAATAGATTCTTAAGTACAGGATGGAATCTGTCAGAACCTGTGCAGGCGTATTCATGGCAGTCAAAAGGAAAGGGGTCAGAAACCACCCCAGAACAGCGATTGCCAGGCTTGCAACGATGGAAAATGCATAGGCTGTATGGAGACTTTCGTGGAGATTTCTTGCATTTTTCGCCCCGTAATGCTGTGAAATGATTACAGTGGCGCCGGCAGAAAGACCGGTAAAAAATCCGATAATCAGATTTGACAATACAGCGGCAGAGCCGCCGACACTTGCGAGAGCCTGTTTCCCTACAAACCGGCCTACAATGACGGCGTCTACCGTGTTGTATAGCTGTTGAAATAAAGTTCCTATTACGATTGGAAAAAAGAAGATTAATAACTGACGCCAGATTACGCCTTCTGTAATCTGGTTTTTAATAACTTTTTCTTTTGTCATAACATACCCACTCCTCTGAACCGACTATATCATATTTGGGTAAATATGACAAGCCGTCTGAGCAGGCTTCAAACGGTATCAATGGACTGTTGTACTTGCTTTTTTCACATTCCCTGTTAAAAAAGTCCTTCAATTTTTTTTCCGCATCATTGGACTGTGAAACCCTGGATATGATATCATAGCAGGCATCCTGACAATTCATATGCGTCTTGATGTTATATTTTTTCCCTCGTTCGCCCTCGTACACCATCCAGCTAGGATCGTTTTTTTCGAGGCAGACTGCTTCCTCCGTATACTCTCCGATGGAACAGAAGCTTTCTGGAATATGGAATTCCTTCAGCGCTTTCATCAATATTTCTATATACAAATCATTATTATCTTTTGTTGCGGACGGTGGTTCACGTAAAGTTTTTCCCATAGCTATATCCTTTCCAACATGCCTTTTTTGACTGCTTCTCTGATTGTAATGGGATGAAGATATTGGACTGCGCCGCCGAGACTGCCGAAGCCTGGGGCGACAACTCCTTTGTCTACGACACATACAATACGGACATTGTCAGCGATTACCTTATATTCATTATATTCCATGCTTTCCGGAATATACGGCAATGACAGTTCCTCATATGCAGTTCCTTTGGGAGATGAAAAATGGCCAATTTCACTCCCGTATCGGATGATTCTGCTGCCATAGGGCAGAATATATTCAATGGTATGCTTTCCGTTGCTTTCTATATTTCTGATGTCAAACCCGTCGTCATCCGCATATTTTGATAAATAATTCCAATTCACCACCGGCTGGCCAAACCGATTATTCTTTCCAGTGCCGTATTCCGGTTTTTTCAGTTTCCGTATTCCGCTGATTCGTTCACCTTTATCGTTTCTCATTGGTCGTGCTTTCTTTCTGGATTTATTTCTTTTACTGAAAGTATAGCATCATACGGGGTATATTGTTAGATGTGATTTATTATACTGCTTATAAATATACTGAAATATAATTTAAGAAAAGTAGTTGACACAACAGGTCTGTTCATATAGTCTGAAAATAGAAAGAAACGACGTCAGTAAGCAGGCAGTCTGCTTACTATGTAAACGGATTGCAAAGGAGGGTGAGGACATGAATGGAATTGGCAGAGTATTTCAGGCGGCTGTTCTGGGAATTGCCACAGGTATTCTGGTTATCGTAATTTGTCTTGGAAACGGACAGGTAGGAGAGTCCCAGATACGCTGTGTGAAACAGCCTGGTAAGGGAGATATTGAATATGAGTACAGACTCGATGGGAAGATAAAAAGTTTTCTGATTTACAAAGAGTATTATCGGTCTGGAGAGCTTTTGGAGTTTGGGGCCTTAAGGGCAGAGGATTTAGCAGAGGCTGGCGTTAAGAGGGACGGAATACTTATCCTGCGGATAGAGAGAAATTCTCAGACAATGGACGCGGGATGGAATATAAACTTTCTGAATCAGTTTGAGGGAGAAGAAGATTTTTCGAGAGACGCCAATTCCTGGGAATCGCTCAATCAAGGTTATCTGGGAATGATGGAGAGCTATTTTCTGGAAAATCAGTCCCAATGGCAAAAGGTGAAGGAAGGAGAGAATATTGCGCTGGCAGCGTGGCATCTGATGGAAAGCGGTGAGAGCGAGCTTCGGAAGCTTCCCTGTGAGGAATTTATGGAGGAACAGACGAAGCAGGAGGTTATAGGGCAGAATGATGGAGAGGTTCTGTACTATCTGGTATTTTCTGAAAAAAACGCCGATGAGCTGAAGTCTGATTATGAGGTCTCTCCATATGTGAAAATGTTATTCGAGGCGGCAAATCCTTACATTGGCGATGCACCGGCAGACGAAAAGTTGGTGGAAGCCCTGGGGATATTTCCGGAAATGGGGCGGACAATGGAGTTGGAAACCCAGGGAGAGCCGTATACACTTAAGCTGCATTTTGAAGACGAGCCTTCAGGAGAGATTGGTTTCTATGAGCAGATGGAGAAAAAAGCCATCCTGCTTTTGTGCCTGATTGAAAACGCGGACAGGATTGAGTGGACATATCCTCTGGGTTCAACGCAAGACCAGCCAGAGCGCCGATTCTTCTGTGACAGAGAGAGGGCCAATAAATTGCTTGGCGTAAAGGATGTGAAAAGCTTCGCTAAGTCGGAAGCTTCTCTCCAGGAATTGATGACAGGCGCTTTACCATATATTTATTCGGATTGCGTGATGAATGTCATGGGGCTTGGAGTTGGAGAAGGCAGATATGCGTCGCCGGAAGGGCAGATTTACGAGAATCTACTCTATTTTATTGGACGGCTTCCTGGGGAAGAATATGACAGGGTATTTCGGGTGCTGACGGATGAAGAAAAGGTTACGGCCAAGGATGTGGCAGAAGCCGTTTCCCAGGGCGGAGTGTCAAAGAAAATGTATTTGGTTTGGCAGTAAGCAAATGAAAACGTACAGGATATGGAAAGAAGCAACATATACCATATCCTGTACGTTTTTATTTTCAAGCTTTTAACAGGTAGCGCCCCCGACAACATTTTTCTTGAGAATCTGTTTCTTGTCAATCTTGCTGTTCAGAAGTTTGTCCTGCACATAGTCAAAGCCAAGCCTTGCGATTGTGTCTGCAAAACGTTCTCCGGATCGTCCCTCATCACGGAAGAACAGAATCGCCCGTTCTACCACGTCGATGACCTCCGCCTCAGAGGTAAAGAGCCTTTCAAGCGCACGTCCCTCGGCAACCTTCTTGCCCCAACGTCCGCCGATATAGACCTTGTAGCCTGTCATGGCTTCCGTTACCGCGCCAAACGGGCAGCGCTCGATACACCGTCCGCAATGGTTGCATTTTTCCTGGGCAATCCGAAGCTTGCCGTCTGTAAGGTTAGCGACCTTAATTGGACAACTGTTCTGAACCTGGCAGACTTTGCAGCCTCTACACTTGGACAAATCAATCTCCGGCTGACGCTGGCCGATAATCCCCAAATCATTCAGGTCCGGCTTCACACAGTTATTGGGACAGCCTCCCACGGCAATCTTAAATTTGTGCGGTAAGGACACGTCATGATAGCCGGTGTAATAAAGCTCATGCAGCTTTTCGGAGAGCGCGAACGTATCAATCAGCCCATACTGGCAGGTGGTTCCCTTACAGGATACAACCGGACGCACCTTAGAGCCTGTTCCTCCGGTCTCTAACCCTGCTTCCTTCAAAAATGCAAAGAGAGAATCCAGATTGTCGTAATTGACTCCCTGGATTTCCAGGGTCAGACGGGTAGTCATAGTAATTTCACCAGAGCCGAACTTCTCTGCCGCCTCTGCAATCTTAATCTGTTCATCAGTGGTGAGCTTTCCGTTGCGGGTGATGACCCGGACATTAAATACGTCGCCATACCGCTTGTCCTGAAGGCATCCAAGTCCTTTGACCCGCTTGATTTCCTCGGCGGAAAGTTTGCAGCCGTCTCTTGGAACCTTTACCTCATTGAAAAATGCGCCTCCCTCCAGAACCTTAGTGTTGGTATAGCCAAAGGCTTTCAAACGGTTCTGTAAGAAATATCCTCGCTTGCCTTTTGCACAGACGAGTAAGAGCTTAGCGTCTTTGTCAAGTCCGTCTAAAGGCCCGTTCACTGTGGAAAGGCCAATCCAACGGGCATTGGGGATGGAGGGCGCGGGCTGCACATCCAGTACCGTATATCCTTTGGCAGCGCCTTTTGCGTAATCTGCCGGACTTATCGTATCAAACAGGCCGTCCAGCTTATTTTCCAGAATATAACATGCGGTGACAAACGGATGAATCGCCGTGGAAAACGGCGGCGCATAAGCAAAATCCAGGGTGTCGAAGTCACTAAGCCCCATTCCCTGTGAAATTCCTACAACGGCAATATCCGTCATCTTGTCTACGGCGCCGGCACCGAATACCTGTAAGCCAAGGAGTTTTCCTGTTGTCGTCTCAGCGGTTAATTTGATGATAAATGAGGACGCGCCGGGATAGTAATGCGCCTTATCGTCTAACACGCAGATTACGGAGGTTGTGGCATAACCGGCTGCATTTGCCTGGACTTCCGTAAGTCCGGTCCGTCCGGCATTCAGAGTAGGCAGCAGGCGCACTACGCCTGTCCCAAGGCATCCTTTGTAACCCTGCCCTTCTCCGTTCAAAGATTTTGCCATGGCGCGGGCCGCAAGATTGGCAGTAGAGCCCATTGCCGACCATTGCCCTTGTCCGGTGAGGGCATTTTTTACCATGGCACAGTCTCCGACTGCATAGATGTCCGGAAGATTGGTCTGTAAATGCTCGTCCACCAGAATCGTACCCTTGAACATCTCAAGACCGGAATCAGCCAGAAATCCCGTGGCAGGACGGACGCCGATTGCCAGGATTACCATATCAGCGTCAAAGGCGCCGTTGTCGGTCATAACCTTCTCGGCTTTGCCGTTACCCTCGATTTCTGTTAAGCTGGTGGAGGTCAGTATGCGCATACCGGCCAGGCGGAGCTGCTTTTTCGCATAGTCTGCCATCTCCTCATCAAAGGCGTTAGGCATAATCTGAGGCGCGGCGTCGATTACCGTCACCTGAAGCCCCTGTGCCATCAGATTCTCCGCCACTTCAAGTCCGATGAAGCCGGCGCCGCACACGACAGCCTTTTGGCACTTGTTCTCCTCTATGTAGGCACGCGCCGCCACAGCGTCGTTCGGGGTGCGTACACAGAATACGCCAGGAAGCTCGCGGCCTTTAACGGGAGGGACAAAGGGAACTGCCCCTGTGGCGATAATTAATTTGTCGTAGGCTTCTGTAAATGCTTCTCCGGACGCATTTTTCAGAGAGACAGTCTTAGAGGCGCTGTCAATGCCTGTTGCCTCGAAGCCGGTAAATACTTCTGCACCGGTAAGCCCGCTGTAACGCTTGGGGGTGTTGACAATCAGGCTTTCTCGGTCAGGGATGTCGCCGCCGATGTAGTAGGGGAGGCCGCATCCGGCATAGGAGATGTCCGTTCCTTTTGTATAGACCTTCACGTCTGCCATACGGTTTAAGCGTTTCAGCTTGGCGGCGGCTTTTGTGCCGGCGGCTACTCCGCCGAGGATTACATACTTCATGATATTTTCTCCTTTCGTTATGATTGATACTATATAAAATTATAATATAAAATCAACGATTTTGCATTGATGTTTTTTGGTTTTCGTGTCATAGCTGACGCCTACGAGAAGGAGATTTCCGTGGTAGTCTGTCAGCGCTTCCACATAACATCTGTCTCTGATCTGCGAAATGGCGCCGTCCGTAGATTGATCCCACTTAAGCTCAATGACGAGGGCGGGCTTTTCCGGATGGGTTTTCCTTGGAATGTATACAATATCGGCAAACCCTTTTCTGGTGGGAAGCTCTCTAAAGGAGAGATAGTATTCCCTGGCGCTGTAATACGCCAGTGCAATGGTACAGGAGAGGGCATTTTCATCATTATATGCCAATATAGAAGTTTCCATATGTGCCTTTTCAAGTCCTGCGGCAACGGCGTCAGAGTCTTTATGGAGGGTTGCCTCTAACAACGCCTCCGAGCTTTTGATTGCATCGGCCACCGTATCCCATCCGGCGGACTCAACGGCATTGCAGAATTCGGAAGCAATCTCAGAATTGGGAATAAAGACTTCTTTTGTTTTGAAATCATATCCCAGATATCCTAAGTGGATTAAGAGCGTAAGCACATCGTCCGCAGAGGAAAATGTAGTCATATCATTGGTAAATGTGGTGGTGTTAATCTTTTTGCGCACGCCCGCAAGGAGTTGGGTGACAATGTCTTTTAATCCCTTGAAATTCAACATAATATAGTCACGAAGTGCCTCAAAAGTCTCGGTCTTATTCCAGAAATTGTCATAGCTTCGGGTAAGCATGGCGCTGACTACTGAACGGGGGCTGTAAATATGGGTTGTGCCTTCAAAGCAATAGCCGTCATACAGACGCTTCACTTCATCATAATCCATCTGGTAAATCGGACATAATCCTTTTACTTCTTCATCTGTAAATCCGACAAAGGTGGCCAGGGGGCCGGGATTGGTCATGGAAAATTCGTCGAACATATTCAGGGCAGAGTGGGTTCCGTATTTTTTTATGGGGAGGATACCCGTCATATATGCAAGGGCAACGTAAGGCTGGTCTTTAAGCAGATTACGTAGGAAGTCCAGGTAGAGCCTTTGGGAATCAATATCGTGTTTGTATTCTCTGAAGATGCAGTCCCATTCGTCGATGATAAAGATGAAAGCAATATTTGTTGCGGCAAATACATCCATCAGACAGCCAATCAAGTCTGAAGTATCAAAAAAGTGAAGATCAGGGCAGGCGAGGGATAGCTCTTTCACCAGATAATTTTCAATTAGTGATTTCATTTTGGCAATGTTATGTGTACGGCTTAAAAATTGCTGGACATTCAGGAATATAACATTATATTGATTCAAATGCTCTCGATAGCTAGTGTCGCCGGCAATGGCCAGATGGTCAAACTGCCCGCTGGAATCCATACCTCTGCCATAATAAGCTGCAAGCATCTCAGCAGCCATGGATTTTCCAAAACGTCTTGGACGGCTTACGCAGACAAAACGCTGTGCAGTATTGATAACAGAGTTTGTATAGGAAATCAGTCCGCTTTTGTCGATGTAAATTTTAGAATTAAGTGACATCTGGAAACTTCGGTTTCCTGGATTTAAGTAAATCCCCATATGAACAATCCCCTTTCTTAAGTGATATGTTTTGTATCAGGCCAGCAATTCCCCCAGACAGTGCAGGAGTCGTTCATTATCCTCTGGCATCATAATACAGAACCGCACATATTCCCCCGAAAGTCCGGCAAAGGAGGAACAGTCACGTATCATCATACCCTGCCTGACGGCGTGTTCAAACACGTCAAAGGAGGTTACGCCTTCCTTCACAATCTTTATCAGAATAAAATTCCCATAAGCAGGATAGACCTTTGCATAGCGATAATCCTCCAAGGCAGCCAGACATTTGCTGCGCTCAGAAAGAATCAAATCTCTTGTGCGGCTGATGTAATCCCTGTCCTTTAGCATGATTTCACCTGCAAATGCGCCCAGGCTGTTTAATGACCATGGATTCTGACGCTGCTTTAAATGCTTCAGAAATGTCCGATTACAAGTGATACCGTAGCCAAGCCTAAGTCCTGGGGCGGCGAAGAACTTGGATACGCCCCGAATAATCATCAGATTATCATAGCGTGCAATCAAGGGAACGGCGGAAATCTCATCTATGGAAGGGGCGAACTCCACATAGGTTTCGTCAATCATTACAAAAATCCCGCGTTCCCTGCACAGTTCGGCCAGTGAAGCAAGCTCGTCACAGGTGAGGGCAGAAGAAGTAGGATTGTTTGGATTGCACAGGATTAGGAAATCTACATCATCCTCAAGAGTATCCTCCAGATGGTGAAGGTCTATCCGAAATTCCTGTGTTTCCTCCAGATAATAATTGGAAATCCGTCCTCCTGTGAGGGACAGTTCTCTTTCGTATTCCGAATAAGTGGGGCCGATTACCAGAGCATGTCTGGCGTTTCGCTGAGTGATTAGCAGGGAAATCAGTTCTGTTGAGCCGTTTCCTGTCACCACATAATCCATATCCGTACCGCAGTAGTCCGCAATGGCCTGACGCAATGTCTTATAGTCTCTGTCCGGATAACTGGTGATGATGTCTAAATGTTCTGCCATGGCTTTTCGTACCGAGCCGGATAAGCCCAGAGGGTTTACATTGGCGCCGAATTTTATAATGCTTTCTTTGGGTATTCCGTAGTATTTTTCAATCTGCTCAATATCACTTCCGTGAAATGCAGGGCGTGCCTGTTTTTGATTTTCTGACATGGTGTTACCTTCTTTCCTGGTTATCATTATTATTCTCCCATGTTCAGAGAGGTTTTTCAACTTTTTTTTGAATTTGGCCAATAATATGTTAAAATAAGAAAGATTCAAGAAAAGGAGAAGTTATGACATGATGAGATTCAGAAAAGAAGTGTTATGTACTTTATTGGCGGCGGCCATGTGCTGTACGCCTGTCTTAAGCGGCTGTTCCTCTAAAGAGCAGTCTATTGCGTCCCAGAAGGAGTCAGGGGCAGAAGAAAATCAGACGCCTGCGTCAGAGACAGAAGATGAGTTGGGAGAGAGTGCCGGAAACCTGGGAGAATTCTCTATAAAGGATGTGAATGACGAGACTTATACGCAGGAAATGTTTGCGGACTATGACCTGACTATGGTAAATGTTTTCACTACCTGGTGTACGCCCTGTATCAATGAGATTCCCGATCTGGGGAAGCTTTATGAGGAAATGAAGGATCAGGGTGTCAATATAGTCGGTATTGCCCTGGATACTGTCGGCAGTTCTGAAAATGTGGAGAAGGCGAAGCTTTTGGCAGAAAAAACAGGGGTGTCTTATCCCTTCCTGATACCGGATGAAGGGTATCTGGGCGGCAGGCTTGCAGGGATTAATGCCGTACCGGAAACATTTTTTGTGGACAGGGAGGGCAATATTGTAGGAGATACCTATTCCGGAAGCCGTTCCTACGAGGATTGGAGGACTATTATCGAAAATGTACTCAAAGAGGTTGAAAGGTGAGCCGCCTTCTTAAGTCTCCCTGGTTGGGAATCTCTATCGCCCTCCTGGGGCTTGGGATGATAGGCTTTGGCATTTACCGCGGGGAGATGGGAGTAGTATTGGAAAAGGCAATTAATATATGTATGGAGTGTATTGGAATTGGATAGAGAAAAGAAATGTGAGTGGAAACGCCATAGAGTCCAGGCTTTGTGGGCGCTTCTTACCAATAGTTACCTGATTGGGTTTATTCAGGGGAAAATATATCGAGGAAGGCTTAAGAACCTGTGCGTTCCTGGGCTTAATTGTTATTCCTGTCCAGGGGCTCTTGGCGCCTGCCCTATCGGGGCAATGCAGGCGGTTATTGGAAACTGGAATTTCAAGTTTGCGTTTTATGTGGCGGGGTTTTTGATGTTTGTGGGCGCGCTGACGGGAAGATTTGTCTGCGGCTGGCTTTGTCCCTTTGGATTAATCCAAGAGCTTCTGCATAAGCTTCCATTTCCAAAGAAAATAGGGGCCTTTCGGGGAGATAAGCTGCTGCGGAAATTGAAATATGTGATTCTGGCGGTATTTGTCATACTCTTGCCTATGTTCGTGGTGGATATTCTGGGGCAGGGTTTGCCTTATTTCTGCAAATTAATCTGTCCGGCGGGGACGCTGGAGGGCGGGCTTCCATTGGTGCTTATGAATCAGTCCATGCGCAGCGCCCTGGGAGGGCTTTACGCGTGGAAAAATCTGCTGCTGGTTCTGACGATTGTATTTTCTATCTTGATATACAGGCCGTTTTGTAAATATATATGTCCTCTTGGCGCCATTTACTCGGTGTTCAATCCCATCTCTGTATTCCGGTATAGGGTAGACCAGGAGAAATGTACGGGCTGCGGCGTCTGTGAAAAGGTCTGCAAGATGCAGGTGAAGCCTATGAAAAATGCCAACAGTCTGGAATGTATCCGTTGCGGTCTGTGCAAAAAATCTTGTCCGGTACACGCGATTGGCGAAGTGAAGCTTAAGGATGAGGGAGTCAGGCATCAGGCGGAAAAAGTGTGAGAGAATATATAGGAGATTCATGACAATGGAAGATGCTTATGTATTACAGTTATCGAACCGGAAGTTTTCTGAGTTATACCTGTGCTGCTGCGGATACAGTAAATGTGAGCCACTGCACAGCTTCGGGCCGGCAGTCAGGCCGGATTATCTCATCCATTATATTTTAAAAGGAAAGGGACGGTACTGTATCGGGGATACCACGTACTGCCTGGAGGCCGGACAGGGTTTTCTGATTGAGCCGAACGTACTGACCTTTTATCAGGCGGACGTGGACGAGCCCTGGGAATACCTGTGGCTTGGCTTTAACGGTACCAATGTCAGGGAATACCTGCGGGATATCGGGCTTAGCAGCGGACAGCCCATTTACCGGAGTGACCATGCGTCCGAGTTAAAGGAGTCGGTCATTAAGATGCTTAAAAATAGCACAGGAAGTATTACCAGCCAGTATGAGAGACAGAGCCTTCTGTACTCATTTTTTGCTGTTTTGTCACAGGATATTGAGATTGGAACGCCAAGAGGGCAGGACGGGGAGAATGTCCATATCAGCAGGGCGGTGGAATTTGTCCGCAATAATTATTTCAATGCAATCCGTGTGACGGATATTGCCAAATATGTCTGTGTTGACCGGACTTATCTGTATGAGCTGTTTCGCAGGTATCTCCATGTGTCTGTGCAGGATTACCTGACGAATTACCGTCTTACCAGGGCGGCTGAGCTTTTGACCCTTACGGAATTAAAGCTTGAGGAGATTGCATTGTCCTGCGGCTATCAGAGCGCCTATTCCTTCGGAAAGGTGTTTAAGGCGAAACGGGGAATTACGCCGGCAAAATACAGGGAAAAGAGCCGGAGTGAGACAAAAGAGCATCTGAAGGAGAATATCGATGCGCTGGAAAGTCTATAACCAACATTTGGACATTTTTATCCGACAAATGAATATAGCTTTCAATGACTTTTTTCGATAAAATCAATCCATAAATTATAAAAATGAACGGGCTTGGGAGGTTCTTATGAGTATTGTATTTAACGAGGAGAAAAAGACATTTCATCTGTATAATCAGGAAATCAGCTATATTATGATGGTTCTTCCAAACGGGCAGATGGGGCAGCTTTATTTTGGAAAAAGGGTTCATAACAGGGAGGATTTTTCTTATCTGTATGAGGCGATGCCGCGCCCTATGGCCTCCTATCTGTATGAGGGGGAATATTCCTTATCTCTGGAGCATGTGAAGCAGGAGTACGGCGTCTACGGGACAACGGATTACCGCCATCCTGCTGTGGAAATTTTACAGCCCAACGGCAGCAGGCTTTGTGATTTTCAATATGTGGGACATGAAATTACCAATGGGAAACCCAAATTATCAGGACTTCCGGCAACCTATACGGAGAAGGAGGAGGAAGCCCAGACGTTAATCCTGACTCTTAAGGATTCGGTCACAGGAGTGGTTTTAGAGCTGTTATATTCCATTTTTGCCAAAGGAGGCATCCTTGCCAGAAGCGCAAGGATTACCAATCAAGGGACGGATGAGCTTCATTTGACTACGGCTATGAGCCTGTGTATGGATTTGCCGGACTATGATTATGAGTGGCTTCAGTTTTCCGGCGCATGGGCCAGGGAACGGCATCTGAAGGTCAGAAGGTTAGAGCAGGGCATCCAGGCGGTGGACAGCTTAAGGGGACATTCCTCCCATGAGCACAATCCGTTTATCGTGCTGAAGCGGCCGCAGGCCAGTGAATTTCAGGGAGAGGTGATTGGCATAAGCCTGATTTACAGCGGTAACTTTCTGGCGCAGGCGGAGGTGGATACCCATGATACCACGAGAGTGCTGATGGGGATTCATCCCATGGGGTTTGACTGGGCGCTTGAGAGTGGCGAGAGCTTCCAGACGCCGGAGGCGGTGATGGTCTATTCTGACCAGGGCTTGAACGGCATGAGCCAGACGTTTCACCGTCTGTATCAGAAGCGCCTTGCTAGAGGGTACTGGCGGGATAAGGCAAGGCCAATCTTAAATAACAACTGGGAGGCTACGTATTTTGATTTTACGGAGGACCGTCTCGTTGAGATTGCGGCTAAAGCAAAGGAGTGCGGTGTAGAGCTGTTTGTGCTGGATGACGGATGGTTTGGAGAGCGCAGCAGCGACCATGCGGGACTGGGCGACTGGGTGGCGAACCTTGAGCGTCTGCCCCGCGGAATTACGGGGCTTGCAGAACGGATTGAAGGACTGGGAATGAAGTTCGGTCTTTGGTTCGAGCCGGAGATGGTGAACAAGGATTCTGACCTTTACCGTAAGCATCCGGATTGGATTCTTGCCACGCCAAAAAGAAGTATTTCCCATGGCAGAAACCAGTACGTACTGGATTTCTCACGGAAAGAGGTTGTTGACTGCATTTACGAAATGATGGCAAAGATTTTGAGTGAGGCGAAGGTTTCTTACATTAAATGGGATATGAACCGGAGTATTACGGAGTGTTATTCTGCGGCTCTGCCCCCGAAACGGCAGGGCGAGGTGTTCCACCGCTACATTCTGGGGGTATATGACCTGTATGAACGCCTGAATACCCGTTTCCCCCACGTCCTCTTTGAGTCCTGTGCAAGCGGCGGGGCGAGGTTTGACCCAGGCATCCTCTACTATGCGCCTCAGGGATGGGCCAGCGACGACTCTGATGCAGTAGAGCGTTTGAAGATTCAGTATGGAACTTCATTCTGTTATCCCATAAGCAGTATCGGAAGCCATGTGTCGGTTGCGCCCAATCATCAGGTATTCCGTCATACACCGCTGCACACCAGGGCAAATGTGGCGTATTTTGGAACCTTTGGGTATGAACTGGATTTGAACAAGCTGACCGAAGAAGAACAGGAGATGGTGAAGGCTCAGATTGTGTTTATGAAGGAGTACCGTAAGCTTCTGCAGTTTGGGACGTTTTATCGGCTTGCCAGTCCGTTTGAAGGAAATATTACTTGCTGGATGGTGGTGGACGAAGGGCAGACGGAGGCGATTGTGGGATGGTACCGCACGCTGAACCATGTAAATATGCCGTATACGAGAGTGCGTCTCCATGGGCTGAAGCCTGAGGCTTGCTATGAGGAGAAGGGAACAGGGAAGACCTATTATGGGGATGAACTGATGAATATCGGTTTGATTACGACTGATGGCATGTCCGGCCAGGTGGTAGAAAATTCACAGGAGTACGGGGATTTTGACTCCAGGCTGTATGTGCTTAAGGAGGTGCGCTAGTACATCGGAAAATAAGTTTGTGATGCTGTACTAGTACAACCAGACTAATAAAATAGAACTTATGGAAGAAAAATCTTGTTCATATTGTATATTTCCATTCCTGGAAAATTATGATATTATCGTTTTTGAAAAGGAGAGGTTGTTATGAGCAAAATGATTGTAGTATTTCAGAATCCGGACGACATCTTAGAGTTTGTGCAGAAGGTGGAAAAATATCCATACAATATGGATATGAAACGCGGCAAGTATGTAGTTGATGCAAAATCTCTGTTAGGGCTGATGAATTTAGGCTTCCATAAGGAGATTGAGTTGGCGGTTTACGAAGAAAAGTGCGATGATCTCCGTAAAGACATAGAAGAATTTATTGCTGCGTAATGTAATTTGATACTTGTATAAGGGGACTCCTCGTCGTATAATATGCGATGAAGGAGTCTTTGTTATGAATAAACGAATGAAAGCAGACAGGAGTGGTTATCTTTTTGATAACAGGTCTCTTGTAACCCTGATTCTTCCGCTAATCGTCGAGCAGCTTCTGGCTGTGCTTGTCGGTATGGCGGATTCTATTATGATTGCCAGTGTCGGTGAGGCGGCTGTGTCCGGTGTGTCGCTGGTGGATCAGGTGATGGTTTTGCTCATCAATATCTTCGCGGCTCTGGCAACAGGCGGCGCTGTGGTGGCAGGACAATATCTGGGGCACAGGAGGAGGGAGGCGGCGTGCGAATCTGCGACGCAGCTTGTGTGGTTTATTACAATCTGTGCCGTTGTCATCACGGTTTTGGTGTATGCAGGGAAAAACCTGATTCTGCACGGCGTATTCGGGCAGATTGAACCGGAGGTCATGGGCCATGCAGATATTTACCTGATGATTGTGACCATGGCGATTCCGTTTATGGCATTGTATAATGCAGGGGCGGCAGTTTTCCGTGCAATGGGTAATTCCAAAGTGTCTATGGAGATATCCATTCTTATGAATGTGATTAATGTGGCGGGAAATGCAATCCTTATCTATGGCTTCCACCGAGGGACGGAGGGCGTGGCAATTCCTACCCTGGTATCTCGAATTGTGGCGGCAGTTATTATCATCATCCTTCTCTGTGATGAGAAGCAGACCTTACACATCAAACGTACCTGGCGGTATCGGGTGGATTGGTCCCATGTGAAGAAGATTCTCAGCGTGGGAGTGCCGAATGGTTTGGAAAACAGTATGTTTCAGCTTGGAAAGATATTGGTTTTGAGTCTGGTTTCTACTTTTGGAACTTATGCTATTGCCGCCAATGCAGTAGGAAATTCGATTGCGCTGTTTCAGATTCTTCCGGGCATGGCTATTAATCTGGCGGTTACAACGGTTATTGCCAGATGTGTGGGTGCGGGGGATTATGAGCAGGTAAAGTATTACAATAAGAAATTAATGATTACTACGCATATCGGGACGGCTGTGATGGTGGTGGGTGTGTTCGCTGTTCTTCCGCTGATACTTAAGGCGTATCATCTTTCGGATGCGGCAGCGGAGGCGACGAGGCAGATTATTTATTTCCATGGGATTAGTTCTATCTTGATCTGGCCGTTGTCATTTACTTTGCCGTCAACTTTTCGGGCTTGTGGAGATGCAAGGGCGTGTATGATTATTTCTATGGTTTCTATGTGGCTGTTTCGGGTTATATTCAGCTATGTGCTTGGGGAGTACCTGGGGATGGGAGTGTTCGGCGTCTGGGTGGCGATGGTTATTGACTGGGTATTTCGGGCGTTGTGCTTTGTTGTCAGGTATTACCGAGGGGGATGGAAGAAGCAGGCGTTGGTGTAGATGTTGGAGCAGTATTTTATGAGGAGGAAGGAAAAGCGAAGCTTTTTTTGAATCCTTCCGACGAGGTGCCGCCGAGCCGAAGGAGAGGGGGCAATACCAATGAGGAGGAAGGGAAAAGAGAAGCTTTTTTTGAATCCTTCCGACGAGGTGCCGCCGAGCCGAAGGAGAGGGGGCATACCATAATACTAGGAGGAATGTGTGTGAAGCGGGAATTAGTGATTGTGTTGGATTTTGGCGGACAGTATAACCAGCTTGTGGCGAGACGTGTCCGAGAGTGTAATGTGTATTGTGAGATTTATTCTTATAAGACGGAGATTGATAAGATTAAGGCCATGAAGCCTAAGGGGATTATTCTGACAGGAGGGCCGAACAGTTGTTATGAGGCGGATTCACCGACTTATTCCAGAGAGCTTTTTGAGCTTGGGATTCCGGTTCTGGGGCTTTGTTACGGGGCGCAGCTTATGATGCATGTGCTTGGAGGAACGGTGGCGCGTGCGGAGGTGCGGGAGTACGGCAAGACGGAGGTTTTGATAGACAAGCGTGATTCCAGAATCTTTCAGGAGGTTTCGGAAAAGACGGTTTGCTGGATGAGCCATTTTGACACTATTTTTAAGGTGGCGCCGGACTTCGAGATTACCGCGCATACAGCGGACTGTCCTGTGGCGGCGGCGGAGAATGTAGATGCCGGATTGTATGCGATTCAGTTTCATCCAGAGGTGTTGCATACAGAGGAAGGGACGAAGATACTGTCTAACTTTGTGTTAAATGTGTGTGGGTGTGCAGGTGACTGGCGGATGGATTCATTTGTGGAGGAGTCTGTGAAGCAGATTCGGGATAAGGTAGGAAGCGGTAAGGTTCTCTGCGCGCTGTCGGGCGGGGTGGATTCTTCCGTGGCGGCGGTTTTGCTGTCAAAGGCAGTCGGAGAGCAGCTTACCTGTGTGTTTGTGGATCATGGATTGCTCAGGAAAAATGAGGGGGATGAAGTGGAGGCTGTATTTGGCTCGGAGGGGGATTATGATCTGAATTTTATCCGTGTCAATGCGCAGCAGAGGTTTTATGATAAACTGGCAGGTGTGTCCGAACCGGAGGAAAAGCGGAAGATTATTGGGGAGGAATTTATCCGTGTGTTTGAGGAGGAAGCGAAGAAGATTGGCGCGGTGGATTTTCTGGTGCAGGGGACGATTTATCCGGATGTGGTGGAGAGTGGCCTAGGCGGAGAGTCGGCTGTGATTAAGTCTCATCATAATGTGGGCGGTCTGCCGGATTATGTGGATTTTAAGGAGATTATTGAGCCGCTTCGGGATTTGTTTAAGGATGAGGTGAGGAAGGCGGGACTAGAGCTTGGGATACCGGAGTATCTGGTGTTCCGTCAGCCGTTTCCGGGACCAGGGCTTGGCGTTAGGATTGTTGGGGAGGTTACTGAGGAAAAGGTACGGATTGTGCAGGATGCGGATGCGATTTACCGAGAGGAGATTGAGAAGGCGGGGATTGCAAAGGGGATTGGACAGTATTTTGCGGCGCTTACGAATATGCAGAGTGTTGGGGTGATGGGTGATGAACGGACTTATGACTATGCGGTAGCACTTCGGGCGGTTAATACGGTTGACTTTATGACGGCGGAGGCGGAGGAGATTCCGTTTGAGGTGCTTAAAAAGGTTATGGGGAGGATTATTAATGAGGTTAAGGGGGTTAATCGGGTGATGTATGATTTGACGAGTAAGCCGCCGGGGACGATTGAGTTCGAGTGAGAAGTAAAATCCTCGCAAGCCTTGAGAAATCAGGGCTTGCGGGTTTTTTTAGGTGGCGGTGGGTACGATTTGGGTACAAAAATTATTTCAATAATTGGATAAGAAACTCGATTGATTTGCGAAGTTCCTCGTCTGTGCATGTATGGATAGAATCAGGATGATCAATTGCGTTGCGTATATATGTTGGTAGCGTATTGTAATTAGTTCTGCCATATGAATAAGGTTTATAATATTGTTGTTGGTTATACAGGGGATGATTATATATAAAGTCATCACAATCTTTAATAGTATGTTTGTTTTCCTTTGTCTGTAAATATCCATATAATTCGATATGATAATCTATTGACGCAATATCAAATGCAATATAATTAGTTTCTGCTGCAGTAATTGTTGGCAACACAGATGGAGTAGTTACTTTATTAGGAGTAATAATTCCATCTGCTTCATTAAGCGTAATAACTAATACATTATTTGAGTCTTTCAAAGCGGATTTCAAAACATATTCAGAATGTGTGGCAATTATTAGCTGGGAAGACTGAATATTATTTTGATTAAATAAATTCCGATAGTATTCAAGTATTTTAACTTGCCAAAGGGGATGCATACTTAGTTCTGGTTCATCTATAAGGATGATACTATTATTCATATTGTTAGCATTTTTTAGTAATTGAGTTCCACGAAAAACAATTTGCTTTTCGCCAGTACTTAAATTATCAATTTCAATATTGTTTCCATTTTTTGTAAAAATAATTTTTTTCTCATTAGGAGAAGAAGTATCAATTTCTTGGAATTGTAACTTGTCAAAGAAATTATTAAAAGCTTTTTTGAACCTTGACATTTTAGAAGAAGTATCAAATTCGGCAATAGTTGTTTCTGGATGTGTCCTACTTGTTTTCATCCAAGCGGAATTATCCTGTTCATCTATATCTACAAGTAATTGTTTGATAGATGTAAAATCATCTGTTTCATCGTTATCATATTTGCTTTGATCTAGTTGCTGCGTCGTGGTTGACCGTACTTTATTTGTCCTAAAACCAGAGCGAGCCTTTGAATAAGCGAAACCATAATGACGAATATCTAGCATATCAGAGGAAATAGAATTAGGGCTATTATTTTTGTTTGAATGAATATAGCTTTCTGTTCCATCAGTTAATTTTTTTCGGTGATGGAATCCAAAATCAGAATCCTTTTCAGTTTTTGGATATATATGAAATATATCATTATCAATTTTATATTCAATGTATTCAAAGGGTTTGATAGTTCCGAGATTTAGAAAAGTAGCCAATGTTTCTAATATAGTGGTTTTTCCGGTTCCATTTTCTCCTGCAAGAATAATTGTATTATAGGGAATGCCAGAAGCATTAGTAAAATCTAACTCTAAATTTCCGAGAATTGAATGGTTTTTCCATTTGAGTTTTGTTATCATATGATCAATCTCCTTTATTTTTTTTCGGATTTAATCCAATCTTATCCATAGTCTCATCATGTGCTTTCTGTATCTTCAAATTCAAATCAAAAGGCTCCGACTCCGGATAAATATCCATCCAAAGATTAAAAGCTGCCTCCGCTTTTAGCAATGCCTCCCCACGCTTTTTCACATCTTTAATAGAATTACACGTTTCTACTTCTTTCATATATTCCTCATAGCGGTCACACCATGAGCGCATCAAAGAAAGTGTGCCAAAGCTGATAGCAACCATATCATTGCCTTCCTGATCTTGATATTCAAACAAATGCCCGTCATATTGCCGGAATACTTGAAAAAGTCTGTGCATAGCTTTTACACCGTCAAAGTCAGAGTTAGTTAAGACTTCAACATTGACGGCGAGCGCCTGTGCTAAAGCCTCTAAAGATTTTAATTTTGGGTTTCTGCGTCCGCTTTCATATGCTCTAATATAGGCTTCACTAACGCCAACCATTTCACCTAATTGCTTTAATGTCAAACCTCGTTCTTGACGTATGCGCCGAATATTTTCGCCGACTGTCATAATATCATGCCTCCTGTGTTATGAGATTGTTCATCAATACAAGTAAATATCAAATGCAACTTAATAATACCATAAGATACGAAATAAATAAAGAGATATTTTAAAAAGCTATTGACACGCAACAAAAGATACGATAGTATAAAAACGTATCAAAAAGATACATATATAAATCAAATGGCACGAACGGGAGGAAACAACATGAACGAAAAACTTTACTACAATGCCGCAGACATTGCGGCAATGCTCGGCATCAGCATGGGGAAGTCCTACAAGATTTTACGGGAGATGAACAGCGAATTATCTTCCAAAGGCTTTCTCACAATCGCAGGGAAAATCCCCGTAGCCTATTTCAGAGAGAAATGGTACGGGGCGGCAAAGGAGGCGGTGGTATGAGTTGCAATGCAAAGAAAGATCCCAACGGCACTTGGAGGATACAGTACCGCTGGACAGATTGGACAGGCGCAAAAAAGAAGTCGCAGAAAAGAGGCTTCAGAACAAAGAAGGAAGCGGAAGAATGGTATGCACACTTCATGTTGCAGCAGTCCTCTGATCCGACAATGACGCTGGCTGATTTTTGGGAGATTTACAAGGCGGATATGGAAAAACGTCTGCGGAAAACAACCATGAAGCAGAAAGAGTATGTGATGAACGATAAGGTTCTGCCTTACTTTGGCAGTACGCCAATCAATGAAATCACAGCGCCCATGATAAGAAAGTGGCAGGGCGAGATGATGGAGAAAGGCTTCAAGCCGACTTATTTGAAAACCATACATAACCAGCTCAGCGCCATTCTGAATTATGCGGTCAATTTTTATGATCTGCGCTCCAATCCATGCCGGAAAGCGGGAAGCATGGGTAAGAGCAGGGCGGATGAAAGACCATACTGGATTTTGGAGGAATTTCAGAAGTTCTCGGATGCGATTATGGATAAGCAGGATTCGTGGGTTGCATTTCAGATTTTATTCT
>CAJUBG010000050.1 GCA_910584575.1 uncultured Dorea sp. | reverse complement strand
AATTCAAATTTATTCTGTACTTATTTATCGGCATATAGTATACTTTAAATAATAGTTAGATAAGTTTAAATTACGAATGGAGGAATTTATTTTGGCTACTATTATCGCACTTACGAACCAGAAAGGCGGCGTAGGCAAGACAACATCATCCAGCGCTCTGGCTGCCGGACTGTTTTCATTTTACAATAAAAAGGTATTGGCAATCGATTTAGATCCTCAGGGAAGCATGGGCTTCAGCCTTGGACTGGACATTGAGAACTGCAGCACCATTTACGACGTATTAAAGGGACAGGTTTCCATCAAAGACGCGATCCAGGATACGGATTACTGTGATATTATTACTTCAAATATTTTGCTGAGCAGCGCCGAACTGGAATTTACATCTTCTGATCGGGATATACTGCTTAAGAGAGCGTTACTCCCTGTGATTGCAGAGTATGACTATATTATTATTGATACTCCGCCGGCTTTGAATGTCCTCACTGTGAATGCTTATGCTGCATCCGACCATCTGATTATCCCTATGGCTCCGGAGATTTTAAGCCTGCTTGGTGTTTCCCAGTTGAAGGAGACCATAGATTCCGTCCGCCAAAGTGTGAATCCCCATCTGAATGTACTGGGAATCCTCCTGACAAAATATAATCCGAGGACACTTCTTGCCCGTGAGGTAAAGGAGATGGCGGAGAATATTGCATCACAGATAGGTGCATGCGTATTTAACGCTCAGATTCGCACCAGCGTAGCAGTAGCGGAGGCGCCGGCACACGGACTCAGCATCTTTGACCACGCCCCCCACGCGAAGCCATCCCTGGATTACCAGGAATTTATCCGTGAAGTAGTGGACATGACTTCTTCCGAGACAATATAAGGAGGCATAGATAATGGCAAGAAAAAGCAATAAGACGGCGCACGTTTTGAATCTGCTTGCCGGACACGATAACCAACAAACGGCTGACGAGACGCCAGATACGAATTCTTCTGCAACGGCATCGGCAAAGACAGCACCCCCTGAAGAACCTTCTTCTTTAGAATCAGAGGTTACCGCCAGTTCGACTCCGTTACAGAATATATCCGTGATTGATACGACAGGGGAAGATCCTGTCGCTGATCTGATACAGCAGAAATTAACTGCTCAGTTTGAAGATTCGGCTTCAGACAGCCAAGCTGTTCCGGATGATGTTTCCGGGGATGAAGAAATATCTACGGTTATAGCAGAGTCCTCTACTGCGGAAGCGGCAGAGAATTCGCCGGAACCAGCTACCGTTTCCCCAACCGCAGTTGATACTGTTACGGATGATTCTGCCACCCTCGACGCAGTTGATACTGTTGCGGATGATTCTGCCACCCTCGACGCAGTTGATACTTATTCTATGGAAGCCGCCTCCGACAATGTTACTGTGCCGACCCCTGAGCCTGTTCCTGCACCAGCTCCCGTTTCTATTCCCACACCTGAGCCTGTTGCATCAGTTCCGATACCTGAACCAGAATCCGTGCCAGGCCCTGGCCCAACAACGGTTCCAAAGGAAGCGCCGGAACCTGAGCCTGTTGCGGAACCTGAACCAGATTTCGTTTATGTAAATGTCATGGAGGCAATCGTCAAAGACAAGATTATCTATTTTATGCGCCAGTTTGATGTCTGCACCTGTGAGCGCTGCGTCGCCGATACGATTGCATTGACAATGAATGGGCTGATGCCAAGATACATTGTTACTTCACCGGCGGCAGTTGACCCGCTTATCAGTTTTTATACTAACAAGTTGATTTCAGATGTGACGGTTGAGGCAACCAAAGCCTGCATAACTGTGAAGGACAATCCAAGACACTAATATATTATAAGAGTATGATTTTGGGAATCTTTCCAAAATTGTACTCTTTTCTTGACAGGCTTGAATAAATTTTTATATAAGAAAGTTTATCTTAAATATACTCCCCTCCCCAGGCCGGCTTTCCACAGAAAGGCTTCCGCCCTGCCCCTCCACAATCGCTTTTGCCAGAGACAGCCCAAGCCCTGCCCCCTGCCTGTCACTGGAGTTCTTGCTTCGGTAAAACTGCTTGAAAATGTGATGAATATCCTCACTGGCAATACCGCAGCCATTATCCTCCACATTGAAACGAAAAACTGCCGGAGACTGCCTCCAGGATATCCGGATAACGCCTCCTTCTTCTGTATGATCTAACGCATTTTTTACAAGATTGCCGACTGCCTCCTTCGTCCACTCCAAATCACAGAAAAGAACCTCCTGAGGCTTCCCTTCCGTTAAAATCTGTTTTCCCTCCCGCCTTGCACGTTCCAGCAGGTCATTTACCGCCTGCTCTACTATTTCCGAAGCAAAACACTCCCTTTGCTCAAAAACAATATTTCCTGTATCCAGTCGCGCCATCTTAAGCAGCGACTGAACCAACTGTTCAATCCGTTCCAAAGATTGTGCGGATTTCACAGAAAATTCCTTCACGACATCTACATTTTCAGACTCCTCCATGATGATTTCCATATACATACTCAATGCCGCAATCGGTGTTTTTATTTGATGGGAAATATTTGATATCATATCTCTTAAAAATATTTTCGCCTTATACTCCATCTCACTTTTCGCCTGCAAAGACTGAGCAAGCTGTTCAACGCTTCCAAATAACTGGTAGATTGTCCCCGTCTCTCCGGCAGGCAGATGCCTGGCGAACTGATTTTTGGCGTACCCGTCAATCACCCTCCCTGCATCTTCATATATCTGTTCCCTGTGCAAAAAAAACCTGGCGGCCCCAACCAATATAACCGCTGCAAATGCAAGTCCCACACACAGCAATATCAAAATCAACGGAAGGGAGGTCTGCTCGGTAAGCATCAGCAGATAGCTTGGCGTCTGCTCTGTATGCCCGATTTTGTTAAGCAATTCTACCCCTTCTTCTGTCACCTCCCTGTGATTCCATGCAGCCGCCACTACCCCTGGCGAAACATCTGCCGCAAGCAGATAAGAAGCTGCCGCAAGCTCTCGATTTACAAGTATCCTCCTGATATCCTGCGCTTGAAAAATGCCGCAGATTCCCAACAAACAGACTTGTGCTATACACACTGTCACCAGAAATACATAAAATCTCCGCGTCTGTCTTTCATATAGAAACCTCAATCCCCTCACTCCTTCCACTGGTAGCCGAAACCCCGAACCGTTTTCAGATGTTCAGGCTTTGACGGGTTCTTCTCCAGTTTTTCTCGAAGTCGGCGTACATATACAGATAAGGTATTGTCATCAACAAAATTTCCGGCCCCATCCCAGAGTTTGTCCAGAATCATGCTGCGGGTAAGCACCCTTCCGCTGTTTTTCAGAAACAGGCAGAGAAGCCTGTATTCCGCACCTGTAAACTCTATCGGTTCTTCGCCCAGGAACACTCTGCCTTCCGCTAAGTTTACCAAAACATTTCCCGAACGCAGGACATTCTCCCCCGCCTCTTTATTACTGCGGCGTAATAGCGCACGGATACGTGAACACAGTTCTCCCAATTTGAAGGGTTTTGTAATATAATCATCCCCACCACAGTCCAATCCTCGAATTACGCTAGTCTCCTCATCGGATGCTGTCAGGAAGATAAGCGGTGTCGAATTTCCGGATTGCCGCAGCTTCTCACATAATGTAAATCCATTCCCGTCCGGCAGCGTCACATCAAACAATAGAAGGTCAAAATCTGCGCGAAGTGTAAGCAATTCTTCAGCCTCCTTCATGGTTCTTGCTATCTCTATGTCAAAGCCGTTTTTCTTCAAGGAATATGCCAAGCCGTCAATCAGGCCGATATCATCCTCAAGAAGTAATAGCTTCTGCATATAAACCACCTCCTAAACTCTCTTTCTTAATTATACATGATTTTGCAAAAATATCTGCTTACAAAAATGTAAGATGAAGTCTCTCTATAAAAATATTGCCATAAGCCACTTGCAATGCTACAATAAAATGGAATGAAAGGAGACTTTTCATGGGCAAAATGACTGTCTATCATGGTAGCTATACAATTATTAATACCCCAAAGATTCTAAACAGCAGACATACCAAGGATTTTGGTCCTGGCTTCTACTGCACGATTATCCGCGAACAGGCTGAACGGTGGGCGCGGCGTTACAGCACTCCCGTTGTAAATACTTATACTGTCCGCATGGACACATCCCTTAATTTATTAGAATTCAAAGATATGTCTGAGGAATGGCTTGATTTTATCATCAACTGCCGCAACCATGTGGCTCACAGTTATGATCTTGTAATCGGCGCAATGGCTAACGATCAGATTTACAACTATATTGCAGATTATATAGATGGAATCATTACCCGTGAGCAATTCTGGTCCCTTGCCAGATTCAAATATCCGACGCACCAGATTAATTTCTGTACCCCAGAAGCACTAAAATGTTTGGAATTTATATGCAGCAAGGAGGTGCGGCAATGACAGGCAGAGAGCCACAGAAAGATAACGATTTGTTTTTTACATGCAGCTTAATTGAATACATTGCAAGAAAGACGAAAAATAACCGTTGTTACGTAGTAGACACGCTTGGCAGAACAGCCATTGAAAAAATATACAATCTGGCTGACATCTATCACAGCGATAATATTGACGCAGTAAGCGACAGCTTTATCGTAGAAGCTCAACTGGCAGACGGCAGCTTTGACAATATCAAAGCCGCCCAATACGCAATCCCAAGCTATTGGGATATCGGCAAAGTATATAAGCGTCTAATCCTTGGAATATCGAAAGAAAAGGGTATCTCCATCATAGAAGCTCTATTTGAAGCCTATCATTCTTTCGTAAGTGATAAGATTGATGATTATAACAGCAGCTTCTATTATGATGCACCCCAGAATATTCTATACACATTCCTGGACGGGAAATTAGAATAGCAGCCAAAAAGAGAGTGTTTGGAATCCCCTGTATTCCCAGACACTCTCCTTTGTTTACTCAATCCTATACCCATTCACATCATCTTTCTGAAGCTCGTAACATCCCGCCGATTCTTCGGGCTCTGATTTCATGAACCGATCAAAATTGCCGCGAAGGGCAGACGTCTCGCCCTCCTCCATCTGTGTGTCATTCGCCATCCACTCCTCTGCCGTCACCTTCCTGCCCGACTGAAGCTCTTTCGTAATTTCTTCTAGCTTTTTCTCCAACACTTCGATGCTTTCTTCCGAAGCCCCTGCATCGCCGGAGGTTCCCTTCATAAGCAGCAGAGAATTCTGAAGCGACTGCTTTTCCGTCTCCAGAGATTTCCGTTTCTTTTCCGCCGTTTTCATACCTCCTAATCCAAGCCGATTCGTCTGCCCGTCCTTCTTCATCATTTCCAATGGATTAACATAGCCTGGTTTTACGTTTCTTACCATAATCCTCCACCTCCGAATATATTTTCATTAAATATATCGGACAGCATGATATCTTTAAAAGCAGGTTCTCGTAAACGGTCACTCTCCCTTCGTAAACGGCTTCATGCACAACAGTATCGTCAGCCTGAAAGTATCGACGCCGGACTCAATCTCCATTGTTCCCTCATACTTTTCTACCGTATGTTTTATATTCTTCAATCCAGTCCCAAATTCTGGCTTACCATGCCCGAAATCCGTATTCACAATCTCAAGAACCAGAAAATGATACCGCTTCCGAACCGTAATCCATATCTCAGGCTCTCCCTTATCTTCACTCATACATGCCTGTATCGCATTATCAAGTGCATTTGCCAGAATAATACACAGATCCATATCTTCCACGAAGCAATCTGGCGGAAAGTTCACATCATATTTTACTATAATTCCATCTGACCTTGCAAAACGTATCTTTTCATTTAACAATATATCTGCCACCGGATTGCCCGTCTCAATTCCAATCAGCAGACGGTCAGAAGCGCCGTACAGATGCTCAAAATATTCCCCTGCCTCATCATACTTTTTCTCACGAAACAGACCGGACAGAACTAAAAAATGATTGTCAATATCATGCTGGAATCTACGGTAATGCTCATTCCTCTTTTTTGCTTCCGCTAAATAGATACGCTGCTTCTGCACCTGGTCCTCCAAACCCTTTTGTTCTCTTTCCTGTACCGACAGCACATTAATTTTATTCACCAGCTTTAGAATAATGAAGAATACCGCGCATGTCCCCAGAAGCCATGCCAACGCCCATAATACGGGCTGTTCCTCAAAGAATCTATCTCCCATGGCTTCAGAGTTCATCCACATATCCAGGCCAAGCCCGCTTCGGATTACCCATACAATAAATACACAGGGCAGAAGAAGCATATATAAATATGAAGAAATCCTCTGCTGGCCCGTATCCGCATATTTCTT
Source organism: uncultured Dorea sp. (assembly GCA_910584575.1). Lineage (GTDB taxonomy): Bacteria > Bacillota > Clostridia > Lachnospirales > Lachnospiraceae > Sporofaciens. The sequence continues at coordinate 22,513 of CAJUBG010000050.1, read as the reverse complement.
AGAAACATACCTCAATGTGGCGGCAAGCAGTAAAACCAACACACTGGACATGAGCATTTGAAGTACAATCCCCATGTGCTTATCCATAGCCTGTTCTGACAGCCAGCACATGAGAACCGTCTGGAAACCTTCCATAAAAGTAAAAAGCGTCAAAATAATCAGGGTCGGGGCAACTATAAAGCCCCACTTGAGCTTCAAAACGAATCTCGTAAAACATACGATAATATCTGTATGCAGAAATAATCTGAGAACTCCGCCGCTTTGTTCATACATTACCCATAATGTAAGCAGGTCACTTAACAGCACATACGGCGCCATATATTTTTTCGCCCGAATTTTGGTAAAATCCTGAATGAAACAAAACTCCGCCATAAACAGACAACTATTAACGCACAACCACCAGACATAAAATCCGGCTGAAAGCATCTGCCCTTGTTCCATCATATCACCTCATTTTTCAGGAATTCTAACAGGCTTTTCATAAATTCTGACTGTTTTCGTCTGGATATCATGATTTGTTCTCCATTTGTCAGAACAGCCGTCCCTTTTTCCTGACCTGCGACACAACTCATATTTACAATAAAACTTCTGTGGCATCGAAAAAAGCGCTCATCCAATCTGGTTTCTAATACCTCCAGCGTACCAGAATAGTCAAATGTCCCTTGCGCCGTATGGATACTGACCCGATGATTGAGAACCTCGCAATATAAGATATCGCGAATCAAAATTACATGGGTTTCTCCGGCTTTTGTAAGCGTCACTGTTTTATCGTCCATCTGGCCTGACCTACGTATTGCCCTGTCCATAGCCAGATACAGGCGTTCGTCTGTAACCGGCTTAAGCAGATAGTGAACTGCTTCAACCTCGAACGCTTCCAGGGCATACTCTTGATAGGAGGTGATAAAAATAATGCGGCTTTTGCCGGAAATCTTCCTTGCCACCTCCATGCCATTAAGCCCTGGAAGCCTCATATCTAAAAGGATAATGTCAAAAGCGGCAGCTTCCTTCAGCAGTTCTTCTCCTGACGTATAGGTTTTGATATTCGCAGTTAATCGTCTTTTCTTTATATATCTTTCTGCTTTTTTCCGTAATTCTTCTAATATATATGTCTCATCCTCGCAAATGGCTATCGAAAGCCTTTTGCTTATCATCACCATTTACTTATTCTCCTCCATCAGGAATTCAATCGCATTCTTGTGGATAATTCCCTCCTGTGAAAAAACCAGCCTGCTGTTTCAGACTGGTTCTTCCTATATCTTCTCAATTATTTCCCTGGCTGTCCATAATACGCATTAGCGCCATGCTTCCGGTAATAATGCTTATCCTGTAACTCCTGCGGCGCCGGCTTATTCTGTGGATTAATCATCTCACACCGAGCCGCCATCTTCGCCACCTCCTCTAAGACAACTGCATTATGCACAGCCTCATGCGCATCCTTGCCCCAGGTAAATGGCCCGTGGTTCTTGCACAGTACCGCCGGAGTAGCATTATAATCCAGCTTTTTCGCCTCGAATTCATCTGCAATCAAAACGCCTGTATTCTTTTCATACGCCTCGTCGATTTCTTCCTTTGTCAGATTCCTTACACAGGGAACCTCTCCATAGAGATAATCGGCATGAGTCGTCCCATAACACGGAATCCCTCTCCCTGCCTGCGCCCAGCTTGTCGCCCAGGAGGAATGAGTATGCACGATGCCGCCCACCTCTGGGAAACGGTTGTACAACACCACATGGGTTGCCGTATCTGAAGAAGGATTGTATTCCCCCTCCACCTTATTTCCATTCAAATCAACGACTACCATATCCTCCGGCGTCAGCTTATCGTACTCCACGCCGCTGGGCTTAATCACAAACAGCCCCTTCTCGCGGTCAATTCCGCTTACATTTCCCCAGGTAAATGTAACCAGCCCGTACTTCGGAAGCAGCATATTAGCTTCATACACTTCCTTTTTCAGTTGCTCTAGCATATTTTTAACTCCTTTTTCTAAATCAGACTCTTAAGCGCCTCTTTCTCGATTGCCACACCCTTCTTGTACCGTTCTATGAATACCTCATATCCTTCCACATCCTTCGGGTCTGGTTCCATCCTGCTTCCTGCATTTCCTCCAAATACCTTCTTTGCCAGATAATCCTCCAGGTTCTCTCCCTCTGCCTTATTCTTCATATAAGCCGCCAGAAGCGCCACACCCCAGGGACCGCCCTCTCCTGCCGTCTCCATAACAGATACGGGTGCATTAATGGCCGCCGCAAGGATTCTCTGTCCGACGCCCTTTGTCTTAAACAGGCCGCCATGTCCCAAAATCGAATCAATTGCCACATCTTCTTCCTTCATGAGCAAGTCCATACCTACCTTGATTGCCCCTAACGCTGTAAACAGATTCACACGCATGAAGTTAGCCAGATTGAACTTACTCTCTGGTGACCTTACGAACAATGGACGCCCTTCATCCACACCTGTGATAAATTCTCCGGAGAGATAGCCGTAGGATAACAGCCCGCCGCAGTCTGCGTCGCCCTCCAAAGCCTTATTGTACAGCGTGCCAAATAGCTGGTTCATATCCACTTTTATTCCGAAGCTCTCTGCAAATTCTCGGAAAATTCCTACCCATGCATTCAAATCCGAGGTACAGTTGTTGGCATGTACCATCGCAACCAGGCTTCCGTCCGGCGTGGTCACAAGGTCAATCTCCGGATACACCTTCTTAAGCTCTTTCTCAAGCACTATCATGGCAAATACACTGGTTCCTGCCGAAACATTACCAGTACGCTTCGCAACACTGTTAGTTGCGGCCATCCCCGTTCCGGCGTCGCCCTCCGGCGGACATAAGGGGATTCCCGCCTCAAGATTACCGCTTTCATCAAGAAGTTTTACGCCTTCTTCTGTCAATACGCCCGCTTCTTCTCCGGCAACCATAACCTTCGGCATAATATCCCTTAATTTCCATGGGAAATTCTTATCAGCCACTAGCTCGTCGAATTTCTGGACCATTTCCTCGTTGAAATCCTTCTTCTCCACATCAATGGGGAACATACCGGATGCATCCCCAATACCCAGAGCTTTCACGCCTGTCAGCTTCCAGTGAATATAGCCTGACAATGTCGTGAAATACGCCACATCCTTCACATGGTCTTCTCCATTCAAAATTGCCTGATACAGATGGGCAATACTCCAACGAAGCGGAATATTATACTGGAATAAATCAATCAGCTTCTCCGCCGCCGGCCCTGTGGTTGAATTCCTCCAGGTACGGAAGGGAACCAGAAGATTTCCCTCCTTATCAAATGCCATATATCCATGCATCATTGCGCTGAAGCCGATGGAACCGATCTTCTTAAGCGTCACCCCGTATTTGTTCTGCACATCTGCCGCCAGATTCCGGTAACTGTCCCGAAGCCCTGTCCAAATATCGTCCAGCGAATACGTCCAGTTCCCATTCTCCAAACGGTTCTCCCACTCGTGGTCACCCGATGCAATCGGCTTATGGTTCTCGTCGATTAGAACCGCTTTAATTCTGGTTGAGCCTAACTCAATACCAAGGACTGACCTGCCGCTTTCAATTACTTCTTTTACGTTGCTCATGCGTTACTCCTCCTATTTGCGGTACGCGACACTGTTCCACAACAGCTCGTTCCTGAACTGGCGGATTGTCGTGTCTTTGTCGATATAGACGGCCTCAATACCCATATATGCCGCCCAATCGCCCATTTGCTCGGAAGTCAGATCATAAGAAAACGCAGTATGATGCGCGCCGCCTGCAAGAATCCAAGCCTCAGCGCCTGTCTGAAGGTTCGGCTCTGGCGTCCAGAATGCAGTCGCAACCGGAAGCTTCGGCATAGGCTTCTCTACCTTCTTGCAGTTTACGTCATTGATAATCAGGCGGAACCTGTCTCCAAGATCAATCAGTGAGGTTGCAATCGCCGGACCTGTCTTTGAGGTAAACACCAGTCTCGCCGGATCTTCCCTGTCTCCCATAGAAAGCGGCTGCTCTTTGATACTGATTTTACCCTCAGCAACCGACGGACATACCTCCAACATATGCGCCTGCAAGATGCCTTCTTTTCCTGGCACCAGATTATATGTATAATCCTCCATGAACGAGGTTCCCTTGGCATCCTTCATGCCCTGGGTCATAATCTTCATAAGGCGTACCATGGCCGCTGTCTTCCAGTCGCCTTCTCCTGCAAATCCGTAGCCCTTCTCCATCAATCTCTGAATTGCCAGGCCCGGAAGCTGCTTTAAGCTGCCCAAATCTCCAAAATGGGTCACAATCGCCTGATAATTCTTCTCCTCCAGGAACCTCTCGAATCCAATCTCGATTCCTGCCTGTACCGCTACATGCTCTCTGAATTCCTTCTCATCTCTGCCTTCCAAAAGTATCTCATACTTATCATAATATTCTTGAACCCGTTCGTCAATATCTCCTTTGGAAACAGCCTCCACTTCTGCCGCGATTTCATTTACCGGATAGGCGTCAACCTCCCAACCAAACTTAATCTGGGCCTCCACCTTGTCGCCCTCCGTCACGGCAACATTCCTCATATTATCGGCAATACGCATAACACGGATATGGCTGCTTTCGATTACACCTACTGCCGTGCGCATCCAAGAGCCAATTTTCTTCTGAACGTCCTCGTCCTCCCAGTATCCCATAATAACCTTGCGTTCCATGCCAAGCCTGCTGAAAATATGTCCATACTCTCTGTCCCCGTGAGCCGCCTGGTTCTCATTCATGAAATCCATATCAATGGTGTCGTATGGAATCTCTCTATTGAACTGGGTGTGGAAATGAAGCAATGGCTTTCTGTATTCCTGAAGCCCCAGAATCCAAGATTTTGCCGGAGAAAATGTATGCATCCATGTGATGACTCCCGCACAGTTCTCGTCTGTATTCGCCTCGTTCAGAGTCCTTCTAATCAGCTCGTTGGTAATCAGCGTTGGTTTCCACACTACCTCATATGGAAGATTACCGGAAGCATTCAGCGCCTCCACGATTTTCTGTGAGTGCTCTGCCACATGAGCCAGGCATACATCTCCATATAAATCCTGTGAACCGGTACAGAACCAGAACTGGTAACTTTTTGATTTTAACATGATAATTTCCTCACTTTCTTCAAAATGCATCTGAATGTATTTTTTATTTATTATAAGGAAATATAAGAATTTTCTGCAAGTTCATAACTCTGCCTGTTGAAAGAAAAAGTTACCTAATCCGACTTGATATAATACAAGGTTGCATAGCTATTCATATATAAAAGCGAAATCTCTGGGCATAAAATATTTTTATAGAACCGCTAGAATGTTTATGATAAAATAATATTATCGAATGATTTATATTTTGTGCTATACTGTTTTATGGAGGTGCTAAAAATGTTGAATATTCGCAATGAAGAACCACGGGACTATGAAACCGTAGAAAATATAACACGAAATGCATTTTATAATTTATATGTACCCGGATGCGTAGAACATTATCTTGTCCATACAATGCGGGGGCATAACGATTTTATCCGTGAATTGGACTTCGTATTAGAGCTTGACGGTGTGGTCATTGGAAATATTATGTATACAAAGGCGACCCTGACAGACAGTGATGGTAATATAAAAAATATTCTGACTTTTGGGCCGCTTTGCATAGAACCAGAATATCAGCGCAGAGGTTATGGAAAGCTGCTTATTCAGCATTCCTTTGAAAAAGCAATGGCTATGGGATATGACACAGTAGTTATTTTTGGCTCGCCGTCTAATTATGTCTCCAGTGGATTTGTAAGCTGCAAGAAGCACAATGTCTGTGTGGAAGGCGGAAGGTTTCCGGCTGCCATGTTGGTAAAGGAACTTAAAACAGGGGCGCTGGATGGCCGTAGGTGGTATTACAAAGACAGCCCCGTAATGGAGGTACTGCCAGAAAAAGCAAATGCTTATGATGATACCCTGCTCCCAAAAGAACGCAAACACACGCCTACACAGGAAGAATTTTATATCATGAGCCATTCTTTTGTGGAATGATACAACTAAGCACCCACCAGGCTATTTGTTGTCCTTACGGTCACTGTCAAAATACCAAATTAAGGGATTGACATTCCCACAGCCTTATGACATACTAATACCAAACCCTTTACGGGAGTGGATTTTTCAAGAGCAATCTTTTTTCGCCACACAATTACTGAGAAGTTTTTGTGTGGCGTTTTTATGTTGAAACGGAGGTATATTTTATGGAGCAAACATTTATGAAAGAAAAGAAGATTCTGCCCCTCGTCCTGTCCATGTCCCTGCCTATGGTCATTTCCATGGCAGTCAATTCCCTGTACAACATCGTGGACAGCTACTTCGTGGCAAAATTGAGCGAGGATGCCATGACCGCGCTGGCTCTGGTTTATCCCATCCAGAACATGATTAACGCCATCGCAATCGGCTTCGCAATCGGAATCAATGCAACGACAGCCTATTTTCTAGGCGCGGGCGACCAGGCCAATGCCGACAAATCCGCCTCCCAGGGATGGTTATTGAATTTTCTTCACGGAATCGTCCTAACCCTCCTGTGCATTGCCATCATGCCCCCGTTTCTTAAGATGTTTTCCTCGGATGAAACGGTAATCAAGATGGCGCTTAACTATTCAAACCGTGCATTTTTATTTTCCGCGGTTATCGCCCTGACCCTGGTATATGAGAAGCTTTTCCAGGCAGTCGGAAAGATGAAGGTATCCATGTTCTGTATGATGCTTGGCTTCGTCGCAAATATCATACTGGACCCGCTGATGATTTTTGGAATCGGCTTCTTTCCCGCAATGGGTATCGCAGGGGCAGCATACGCAACCGGAATCGGGCAGGTATTGACACTGATTGCGTACCTGGTATTCTGCAAGGCAGACCCTATTCCCGTAAAGGTGAAACGCGAATATCTGAAACCAGAGAAAAACATCGCAATGAAGCTATACTCTGTGGGGCTGTCCGCAACCCTAAGCCTTGCCCTTCCCTCCCTGCTTATTTCAGTTTTAAACGGGATTCTTGCCGCATTTTCCGAAACATACGTACTTGTACTTGGCGCTTATTATAAACTGCAAACCTTTATCTACCTGACGGCAAACGGAATCATCCAGGGCATCCGCCCCCTGATGGGCTACAATTACGGCGCCGGAGAAAAAGAACGTGTCCGGAAAATATTCAGGACCACGCTTATCCTCACCATGGGCGTCATGTGTATCGGAACAATCCTGTGCTGGCTGATTCCGGCTCAGTTAATCGGTCTGTTTACCTCGAATTCACAGACCATCCAAATCGGTGTGACAGCCCTGCACATTATCAGCCTTGGATTTATTGTATCGGCAGTTTCCGTCACCTGCTCAGGCGCTTTAGAAGGATTGGGGAAAGGAACTCCGTCGCTGTGCATCTCGCTGCTTCGGTACGTGATACTGATTATGCCCGCCGCCTTTCTTTTAAGCCGCCTCTTTGGTGCGGACGGCGTCTGGTATGCCTTCTGCTTTACAGAATTCGTATCAGCGGTACTATCCTACCTGATCTATCGGAGGCAGGAAGCACGATAGCCGCAATAACCAATAAATACTAAAAAATAACTTGAATATCATCATATTTTATAGTATTATCTCATCAGGGATTGCCGAATAGTAGGCGATTCTTGCATATCATTGTGCTTATATAGAAAATCTACGCATATATGCAGCGGGAATCAGGTGAGAATCCTGAGCGATGGGGTCACTGTGAGGGTCATGCCCGAAGCCAGACTACCTGCATATATGTAGAATGGGGCTTCCGTCCAAAGCGAAACATTCTATCTCTATTGCACTATTAAGGGGGAAGTTTGCTTAAATAAGCAAACTTTTTTGTTTCTTTGGAAATCTTGCAATGATATTCAAACTCAAAAAAGAAAGGAACAAAAGAAATGGAACAGAAAACACAAAAACAATCCAGCAAAAAAGCAATCATTCTAATCGCAGCGGTTCTTATCGCCGCAGTCGCCATGTTTGGCATCTACAAGGTATTTATGCCTAAAGGCCAGACCGGCGCTAAGGAGATTACCGTAACCGTGGTACACGCCGATAAATCCTCCAAGGACTTCGTCTACCAGACAGACGCAGCTTATCTTGGAGAGGTATTAAAGAGTGAAGAACTTGTAGAAGGAACCGAGGGCGAATTCGGAATGTTTATCACCTCCGTAGACGGCGAGACAGCCGACGATTCCAAAGAGCAATGGTGGTGCATTACCAAGGGCGGCGAAGCGCTTAACACCTCCGCTGACCAGACGCCGATTGAAGACGGGGAGAAGTTTGAATTAACATTGACAGAAGGATATTAAAAATGACAATGCGTAAAGTCAATACAGGAGAACTGGTGAGCATGGCGCTTCTGAGCGCAATCCTGCTCATTGGGCAGGTGGGCATGTCCTACCTTCCCAATATAGAAATCGTGTCCCTTCTAATATACATATATACCCAGGTATACCGAAAAAAGGTATTCTTTATCATCTATGTATTCGTATTTCTGGAGGGATGTATCTATGGGGTTGGTCTGTGGTGGTTCGGCTACCTGTACATATGGAGTATTCTGGCGCTGATTGTCCTGTTAAATAAAAAGCGGCAAACGTCAGTCCTTACGACCAGCGCCATCCTTGGGGCATATGGGCTTTCCTTTGGCTTTTTGTATTCCATCCCCTACTTTTTGGCAGGGGGATGGGCAGCCGGCTTCTCCTACTGGGTGTCCGGAATCCCCTTCGACCTGCTCCACTGTGGGGGAAATATTGCCGTCTCGTTAGTCTGCTACCGGCCTCTTTGCGCACTGATTGGGAAGTTGTCCCAGATGAACTCAAAGAACATGTAATCTTTTATTATACCCAAGGGGGATATCGCTTTGACTCTGTCTAATTTATGCAGCCATATAACCACAACCGAAAGCAGGCTACTGCCTCAAGAACACAAGCTTGGGCCTCGCCTGGTATGTCCGGAATACGCAAAGCTGTCCCAGGAGGTCAAGACCTATCCCCTACCCCCAAGCGAACGGATTTTTGCCCTGTGCTGGAACATTGGCTCTGCCAATTCCTCAGAGCCAGAGCGCCCATTGCCGGTCTTGCGCGCCACCCTCTGCCCTGCGCCTGAGCGCTTCTGCTATCAACTGCCATTTACCTCCGGTACAAAGACGCAACTACATACACACGACTATATCGAACTGGCTTACGTGGTAGAAGGCGAATTCCGCCAGCGAATCCTGGGACGCGACATCGTGTTTTCCAAGGGAGAGCTGTGCCTGATTGATAAGAACTGTCTGCACCAGGATTATCTTCTTGAGAAGCCTGCCATCGTTCTGTTTCTTGGCATTGCCAATGATATTTTTGCCGAGATTATGGATGAAAATGTTGCCGCGCAGAAGATTATCTCTTTTCTGCAAGCCGCACTCCTGAAACAAAAGGATTTGCAGCAATACCTGCATTTCCGCCCTGGTTCAGACTCCTGTGCCACAGAAGAATTAGAACAATGCCTGTCCCTTCTGCTTAACGAGCTGTACCACGGCAGAATCGGTTATCACTATATCTGTAAGGGGCTTCTGCTTCGCATCTTCCGGATAATCAGCACAAAGTACGATTTTTCTTTGTCCAAAGAACTGAGAAAAACCATGAACTGGATTATTTTTGAGGAGATTTCAGACTACATCAAACGCCATTACGCCACAGTTACCATTCATGAGCTGGTAAAAGAATTCCATTTTCAGGAGGATTATTTTAACCGGATTATCAAAAACAAGACCGGACTTACCTACTCCGACTATGTGCAGCAGCTTCGCCTTGAACATGCTGAACATATGCTAATCTCCTCCAACCGGAGTGTGGAGGAGATTACAGAGCTTGTTGGATATCACAACAAAGGATACTTCTATAAGATTTTTAAGGAAAAATACGGCACAACCCCTTCGAGATACCGCAAGAAGGGCTAAAATCACTCACTGAACCGTACCCTGTCAATCAGAGAATCCTTTCGCACAGACTTTCCGATTCCGACTGCCAGCAGAATCTGAAGCAGGATTAGTACAACCGTCACGATAAGAGCTGCCGCCGCCGGATAATGATAAGTTGTAATATTAAACATCCCATCCTTCTTTGCGTACAGGAATAAGGGATATCCAAGGATGCTTCCCAGTCCCACGGATATCAGAAGCGTGCCTGCTGTGTAGAAAAGCCCCTCCATCTGGAGCATTTTCATAAGCTGCGAATCAGACATTCCAATGGCCTGCATCATGCCAAGCTCTTTCTTTCGCACATGGACGCTGTTTAACATGGTATTAACCAGATTCATCACACTAATCAATGCCAGAATCCCAAGAAACGCATAGGTGGCGCCGCTGGTGGTCGCCATGGCTGATTTCCAGTTGTCATACCGACTTTTCCAGGTTTCCATCTGAATCTTTCCGGATGACTTTACGATTTCCTCTAAAGACTCGAAAAGCGTCTGGTCATAATCCTTATCCGCAATTACGTGGAAATACATGTCTGCATTATTTTCACATAACCGGTCTGCCGCTTCTTTTGCCATAATCAGCCAGGCATAGTTCGTCAGTCCACTCCTGTAATTCCCGACTGCCGCAATCTCAACCTCCTTCTCATACTCTCGGTCCCCGTCATGAACCGTCAGCTTAAGCTTGCTTCCCACGTCCAAATCCGGATACCAGTGGTTTAACGCACTATCCATAATCACCTTATCTCCGGATTTCAATTCCTCATAGGTCACCTTTCCTCTCTCAATCCCCTTTTCCAGTTCTTTTGCATATTCCTCCGGAACTCCGTTGATTGCATTAGAATCACCCTCCATAAACATGTCGCCTGTTACTTTGATTGAGGAAAATGTATCAACCTTCTCTACCCCAGGAAGCTTCTCAATCTGCTGCCTTAATGTCTCATCCATGGGGTTATCCTTTTGTACCTCCGACCATTTTAGTTCCGGATGCTCCTTGTCATTCTCCTCTATAATGGGCGAAATCTCGTACTGGCCTACCATTGAGCTGTCGGCGCTCTCCCTTGGGTTCGCACAGGAAAGCACCGTGGCAACCACCATCAAAAATACACCCGTAGCCGCCATGGAAATGATCGTAATCGCGCTTTTCTTCTTATTATCCATCAGATTTCTTAAGGTCAGACGTCCGATGGTAATATATTCATAGCCTTTTCTGCTGCTGCGAACCTTTTTTCCTGTTCCCTGGGCGCGCATTGCCTCTACTTCAGAGATTTTTGCCGCCTTATGCATGGGACGAAGCAGAGAAATATATACGGTACATAAGGTCACTGTTACCGCAATCAGATACGCCCACCAATAAAAGAGGGATACCTCGCCGCTTGCCACTATTTCTCCCATAGCTCTCATAAACTCGCTCTCATCACCGAACATACGTATAAAAAGAGACATGACAGCCTTGGATGACAGCGTGCCAAGCGCTAAACCAACCGGAATCGCAAAGGCTGCTACGCACAAGCCCTCACGCAGCACAATCTGTTTAATCTGACGCCTCGTGGCGCCAATTGCCTTAAGCCTTCCAAACTCCTGAATCCTCTGGTTCATAGAAACATAATAGATACTGTAAATGGTAATGATTCCCGCCAGCATGATAATCGCCATAATCACAATAACCGCAGGTATGGTAACAGGATCTATATAGTTGGCCGCCAGATACTCCATATTGATATTCGTTTCATTTTCCGAGATTCCAAATTGGCCGGCAATGTTCTTAATCGTTTCTTCTATATTATCTGTCGTGGTTTTATCCGAATCATTAATCTGTAAAAGAAAGCGATAGGCAATATCTTCTTTTGGAACCTCCTCCTTCAAAAATGCTTCTGATACCAGGGACGTATAGATCCGATTCTCCAGATTGCTGTCGCTGTCTTCAAAAAATCCGCAGATTTGGAATTCCTTTGTCTCTGTCAGATCCAATTCCCCTCCTCGGTATACCTGGTAGGGGACGGTGATTGTATCTCCAATATCCCCCTGCTGCCCCAGTTCCTTAAGAATTCCCTCCGAAACCACAATCTCATCTTCTCGTTCGGGTAATCCTCCTTTCACAAGTTCCATTTTATATAACTCAAGCCCTTTCGCGTCCATAAACATCATGGCAACATCCGCATCGTCCAAGTTCATATACCCCGCGTCACTTCTAAGTCCATATGCGGAAATATCATGATGCGCGGCCAGTTGGCGGACCGTCTCCTCATCCACATTCCGGTAAAGGGCGTGCCAGGACGGATACATCTTTCTTACTGCCGCAAATTGGTAATCTGCCATCCCCTTTCCCACCGTAGGAATTACAAATAGTAACAGTGTGGTCAGCACGATTGCAATCCCAATGAGTATATTCCTGCTCTTATAGTATTTCATATTGTCATAAGCGACTCTCGTTGTCATCTTCATCAGCAATTCACCGCCTTACCGTCTTCAATCTCAATCATTCGGTCCGACATCTGGGCAATCATTTCGTCATGAGTAATCATAACCAATGTCTGTCCCATATCCTTCACGCAGCTTTTCAAAAGGCTCATCACCTCTAACTCTGTCTGTGAGTCAAGATTCCCTGTGGGTTCGTCCGCCAGAATCATGGCCGGACTTGTCACCAATGCCCTGGCAATGGCTGTCCGCTGCTTCTGTCCGCCTGACAGGGCGTTAGGCATGGCATCCTTTTTATCCGCAATCCCTATCTTCTCAAGAACCTCCTCCACGTCTTCCCTTCTCACCTTCCGGTTATCAAGCCCTAAGGGAAGCACAATATTCTCCCACACATTTAACGATGGAATCAGATTAAAGTCCTGGAAGATGAACCCTATCTTTTTTCTGCGGAACTCTGCCAGCCTGTCATCCTTCAGTGCAAAGATATCCTTTCCTTCTATCCATACCTTCCCTTCATCCGGTCTGTCCAAACCTCCAATCAAGTGCAGAAGCGTAGACTTTCCGGAACCGGAACGGCCTACGATTGCCGTAAATTTTCCTCTCTCTATTTCCAAGTCCGTATGGTCTACCGCCCGAACCTGATTTTCACCTGTCCCGTAATACTTCACCAGATTTTCCACCACTAAAATCTTACTGCTGTCTGTATTCATAGATTACCTCCTGCATTTTTATTATAACCAGATTATACCTGCCTAACATTGCAAAACCCTTACAAAAACCATAACAGTTTTGTAAGGGTTTTGATGCTATCCCCGACTTGGTAGTGTAATCCGGAATACCGCGCCTTTTTCCGGCCTCGTCTTAGCAGAAATGGTTCCGCCCTGGCGTTCCAGTATCATCCTTGCAAGATACAGGCCCACGCCTGCGCCCTCCTCCGCCATCTTTTTCGCGTTCTCTCCGCGGTAGAATCTGTGGTAAATTCTAAATAATTCCTCCTTCTGTATCCCGATTCCTTCGTCCTCTATCTCAATCAGGACATTCCGAACCAGAGGCTTCACACGCACCGTTATTTTCGTATGCTCTCCTGAATACTTCACAGCATTGTCAAGCACATTGACAAAGGCTTCCTCCGTCCATTTCCCGTCGTGGCAGATTTCCATGTCTTCTTCTATCTCCACCCGAAGCTCAATATCCTTGTTCCTGGCTTTCATGTAAATCTGGCTCACAGCCCCCGCAATCGTCTTTTTCAGGCTTGCAGGGACAGGCTTAATCTGAATCATACGGGTTTCCAACCGCGACAGGTTGACCAACTCCTTCAAAAGTACCTCCAGCTTCTCGATTTCCTTTTCCTCCTGCTCATGGAATTCCAGACGCTCTTTACTGGTAAGCTGATAATCAGATACCAGCTCATAACTCATCCTAAGGGACGCAAGAGGCGTCTTTAGCTGGTGCGAGATGTCCGTAATCAGAGCCTTAGTGCTGTCTTCTTCTTCCTGGCACGCTCGTTTCAATGCCGCAAAATATACGCCCAACTCCCTCAGCGCTTCCCACACTTTCCGCCATTCCTCCGAATTCACACTGTAATCCTTTTCGTAATCCGGAATGTCTCCAAATTCCCCTCTCCGGAATTGTTCCAGGCTCTCGTGCAGTATGAGAAGATTTTCCCTGGAATCATCCCGCTTTCTGCAATCCCAATACCCTGCCAACGCTATCGCCAATAATCCTGCCAGTATGCCGGCTCCCCAGAATATCCGCCATGGCTTATGGGCAGCGGTACTGTCTTCCTCATAACCGTACTTGTCTTTTAAGATTTTCAGTTGGTCACTGTTGTCCTTATCATACTCCGGCTTCTCCCATGCCTCTATGATTTCCGCCTCAAGCTCAGGATGCACCGCAATCAGCCCATACATCCTCTGCCGGTCATTCATAACCTCATATTTTTCCAGGGCGAACATAAATACCGAAAAAAGCACAAAAAATACAAGATAAATGATGATATATTTTCTTACCTTCTTACGACTTTTTCGGTCCATATATACCCTAATCCTCTCACATTGGAAATCGCGTCTGTCTTTAGCTTATTCTTCAATCTGCTGATATTCACTGTCACCGTGTTCTCATCCACAAACTGTCCGTCCACATCCCAGACATGCTCTAAAATACTGTCCTTGGATACAATCTGTCCCCCGTTCTCCCAGAGATAGGTCAATAGCTGCATCTCCTTCTTGCTAAGCGATACCTCCCTGCCTCTTTGATACACCTTCATCTCCCGACAATTAAGCTCTATATCCCCGCATACCATAATGTTCTTATATTCTTCTGTGCTGTCAATCCGTCTCATAAGGGCGTTTACCTTGGATACCAGCACCATCAGGGAAAATGGCTTCGTAATATAATCGTCCGCCCCTGTCTCATATCCATTTACCATATCAATCTCCGAATCCAACGCCGTCAGATAGATAAAATATGTGCTGCCAAGCTCACGAATCTTCCTTCCTAGCTCTAAACCGCTTCCGTCCGGAAGTGTGATATCGCAGATAATGAGAGAATAGCTCTCCCCCTCAAGGCACTTCATGGCTTCCGCCAGCGTAAACGCCGAGGTGACCGCGTAACCCGCTTTCTGCAAAGTCAGCGTTATCCCACGGTTTAAGCTCTTGTCATCCTCCAGTAACAGTATTTTCTGCATGGCGTCTATTCCCTTTCTTCATGTATGTGCTTATTTCGTCTTGCGCTTTTTGGGCTTAGGGTCTGGAAGCTCATGGTATGTTGCTTTTACAAGCTTCGTCAATGCTTCTGCGTCCTCCACATCTTCCACAAGGAAATAATTTTTCGCCCCTTCGTAGGGCGGCGCCTTGGGTAAATCAGGGCGTATCTCCTGTCCTGCCTTGGTAATCTTGAGGAATAGCTGGTCGTCGCAGATTACGCCGAAAATCTTGCCGTTGCAGTAGATTCCATATTCTCCGAACATCTTTCTGTATGTAATGTCTCCGGCCTCGTGAAGCTGGTCTGCAATATATTCTACAAATTCAATTTTTGATGCCATATTTCTTTTCTTCCTTTCCGCTATATATCGTTATCAAAGATATTTTCTCCGAATTCCTTCCGCAAATTCCAGAACATCCTTCCGAAACTCGGACGGCTCAAGTAACTCCGCGCCTCCCCCAAAGGAAGCAATCCACCCCACAATGCTTGTCTTGTCCACAAACCCAAAAGAAAAGAGCAGCGTACCGTCCGGCTGTTCGATAAAGCTGTCAGGCCCGTATTCTTCCACCAGTCTCCATTTATATTCCGGCTGTATCCTGGCTTTTACCTGGTAGGCATTGGGGAATATCCGTTCAGGAGACAAATCAGGCAAAGGAGGTTTAGAACATTTTTCAAAAACCTCCCCCATCTGAAGTTCTGTCATCCTCCCTAATTTAAACAGGCGGAAATCCTCTCTTTTTACGCACCAGCCCCATACATACCAACCAGCCCATTGGAACAGCAGGTCATAAGGCTCTATGGTCCGCCTCGATTCTCCTTTCGGCGCATGGTAACAGAAAGAAACCCTCCGTCCGGAAATAATTGCGCTGTGCAGCAATTCTATTTTAGGGGCAAGCGTGTCCTTGTACCAGGAGGAAAGGTCAATCAAAATATGCGTATCCCCTGCGAGAAGGTTTGACGCGCCTGCGGATAATTTTTCCATCAACTGCGCATAGCGGTTCGTACCGCATACACTGTCAAGACTCCGAAGCCCCGCCAGTATTGCCTGCATGTCCGACGTGCTAAGCAGCGTACGCTCAATCTTATACCCTTCCATAATAGAAACACCGCCGTTTACCCCTTGCTCTGTCACAAGGGGAATTCCCGCCATGCACAACGCTTCAATATCCCGATTAATCGTTCGGCGGGAAACCTCGAACTTCTCTGCAAGGTAGGGCGCAGTCACTTTTTCCTGCTGTAAAAGAATCGATAATATCCCAATCATCCGGTCAAGCTTCATCCCGCCGTCTCCTTTCGTGTTAAAGGTCTATGGCTTTCACCGGATGCCGGATTACCGTCTTTAAATTCTCCGGCTTACATCTGCGCGCATCACTCAGATAAATCTCATGGTGAAAACGCTGTCCACCCATATCCGGCTGATAACCCTGTGCCCTGGCAAATGTATCCATCGCTTCTATGGTTGC
The DNA here is from genome assembly GCA_910584575.1 of uncultured Dorea sp. GTDB lineage: Bacteria > Bacillota > Clostridia > Lachnospirales > Lachnospiraceae > Sporofaciens. Next base: position 5,976 of record CAJUBG010000050.1, on the reverse strand, counting down.
CGGCTCGTCATCATATGCGCCTAAATGCATACACTGAACACATAAGCCCTCATCATAGGGGAAAAACTCCACTTTAGAGAAATCCGTTTTTTTCTTTGCCTCAGCCTCCGCTATCGCCCATTCAAACTCATCCCTTGTCACAAACTCCGGCAGACGAATCATGGATATCCACTCAAAATCTTCTTTTCTGGAATAGTCTATCCCTTCTATACCCTCCTGCCACCAAAGCCCTTCCAGCGGAGGAACCACATAATCAAAATACCCGTCGATTCTATGGTCGCCTTTCTTGCTCATCTTTATTGTAAATGCAATTCCGTAAAGCAGTCCGATTGACTGCTTGTATGCGCCGCCCTCCTCGTTGGGATTCCCCTTGCCGCGCACGGCGATAAAATTCATAGGGGGAACTGTTATGAACTCCGGTTTCTTTTTCGGCAGATAAAATTCCTTATATTCTTTCTTATAGTCAAATGCCATGATTTTATGATCCTTTCTTCTATTCCCTTGTTTGTATTCGTCTAAGCAGGCTGCTTAGGATAAGTATACCATAAAATCACGACAAGGGTATGTCATGTTTAAAAATATGCTAAGCCTCATCTGGCAGAATTTTATCTTTTTCTGCTTTTTTAATTATAACTAATACAACGAAAGATATCAATCCTGCTCACAATCCTTGACAAATTTTCTTTATTCCGTAGAATAGATTCTATAACACTTTCACCAAATCTACGGAGGTTAAACCAGCCATGAATCAAGAAAAAGTTAAGTTCGGGTAGAGGATATCCAAGAACCCTTGATGCAGGAAATCCGCTATCTGGACAAATTAATCGACGAGCTGGCAAAAGGAAAAGCCATGGATAAAATTTTACGAAAATAAAGGAGAATAGCAATGCAAGATAAAATCTACGAATTTCATGCAGCCATTGAAGCCGTACCAGACAAGGGCGGCGCATATATCCGTTTCCCCCTTGATATCAAAAAAGAATTCGGAAAAGGCAGAGTCAAAGCACAAGTCACCTTTGACGGTGAACCCTACCGCGGAAGCATCGTAAACATGGGAGTGAAAAATGCCGATGGTTCTGTCTGCTATATTATCGGAATCCGCAAGGATATCCGCAGTAAAATCGGTAAACAGCCTGGCGACGACGTCCTTGTAACCGTCACCCCACTTCTGGAAACTCCAGGCGAATCGTAAGCATTTGCCCCTTAAGCTCAGCCGCCGCCTGCCCTCCCATTCTCTGCGCCAACTCCTTCACTATAAAAAGCCCAAGTCCGGAGGAGCCTCTCCGGCGGGCCAAATCCGCTTTATAGAACCGTTCAAAAATCAGTTCCGGATCCGGCATACTGGTTTCTGACACCTGATTTTCAAAAGAAATACAGCATCCCCTCTGGCGAATCACAAGCCCGCCTCCGCCATGCACAAGCCCATTCTGGATTAGATTGTGAAAAATCCGCCTAAGACATTCCTCGTCCGCCCTTACCCTGAATCCCTCTGACTCAAAATCCACCTCCGGAGAAACTCCCCTTTCTTCAAACTGGCGGTACAAGCCCACCAGACATTCTGAAAGAAGGGGCAATACCTGAAGCTCGCACATATTCGGCTCAAACTCCGCACTGGTAAGCTTCGTATACAGAAACAATTCCTCCAGCATATCCCCCAACTCTTTCAATCGGTTTTCCGCAATCTGAAGATAATGCTCACATTTTGACGAATCCTCACATTCCTGTGCAAGCTGGACATACCCCGCCGCCCCAGTAAGGGGCGTGCGGATATCATGTGCAAGACCGGTGATATTCTGCTTCAACTGTTTTTCTGCTTTCTCATACTGCCTGTGATTCTGAAACCAATACTGCCTGAGCCGGTTTAACTGCCCGCATAACGCCAGCACCTCCCGCTGCCGGCACCCTGCGCCAATCTCCATGTGGCTTCCTCTCTCAATCTCCTCAAGCTGCCTGCGCAGAGAACGGATTGCAAGGATACTGCGGATATACTGTATTGCCAAAATAATACAAACACCAATCAATACCACTGTTAAAATAACCATGTCTATATGTCCTTCTTCTTCAAAACAATTCCCGCAATCACAGTATACAAAACCAGGAAACCAAATCCCACCACATATACATACAGGTTCTTTACAGAAGTATATTTCTGCGGTCCCATTGCACAGGTCAAATAAATCGAATATTTCAGCCATTCTCCCATATGAATCATATTAAGAATCCCATACAGCGACATCACAACAACACCGCCGCCTAACAGCACCGCCGCCACTGAGCCTGCCGCCACGCTTCTGGTCAGAATGCAGATAAATATAATCAGAGCTGCAAATGCTGTCGTCACAAGCCACACCCATGACAGGTAAAATACGATATCCCTCCACCCCGCATAGGGCACCAGATTTCCAAACATACGGTTCATCAGCAGCGCAAACAGCAGATGGAGTACCAGATACCCAAAATCAACAATCCCCGCTGTCAAAACCTTGCTTCCTATATAGTTCCACCGATTCTGATGCAGCGCCATAATATTTTTTATAAAACCACTCTGAAAATCCGCACATACAAACAACATCACCCAAATACCGAATATAAGGTTATACATCCCTCCATCCAGACAAATCTGCCGGAAAAAGCCCAGAGTATCTACGCCATCCAGTATACTCCCCGATTCCTTTACTTCTTCTGGAGTAAGCATACCAAGAGGCACCGAAATCTCCCGTCCCTGGGGAGTCTCAAGCAGCCACATCATTCCAAAAACCAACACAGTTGCTAACAGTAACAGCCCAAAACAGACATAAACAGACTTGCTTCTCTTTACCCGATATAAATCCATTCGCAACAGATTAAACATACTGCCTTCCCCCTTCCATGCGCTCTAAGAAATATTCCTCCAAATCCATCCGATGGAACCCCGAAGCATACACCGAAATCTGATTCTCAATCAACATCTGATTCAGCGCCGCGCCATCCTCGACCCCGTAAATCCGGATTGTCCTGGCATCCGCCGCCTCCGTCTGCACCTCTGGAAATGTCTCCTGAATCAAAGCCAATGCACGGCTTACCTCCTGCACCTCAATCTGAAAATAATCCTGGCACCTTTCCTCCAATTCCTCCATGGTAAGCTGCTCAACCATTTCCCCGTCCTTGATAATCCCGTAGTCCGTTGCTATCTTGCTAAGCTCACCCAGGATATGGGAACTAATAAGAATCGTTTTTCCCTCCTCATGAAGCCTGAAAATCAACTGCCGAAGCTCTCGGATTCCCTCCGGATCAAGCCCGTTAATAGGTTCGTCTAAAATTAGCAGGTCAGGATTCCCAAGCAGCGCCAACGCGACGCCAAGCCGCTGCTTCATCCCCATGGAGAAATGCTTCACCTTCTTTCTGCCCGCATTTGCAAGCCCTGTCACGCTTAAGACCTCGTCCACGCTCTTTTCATCCGCAAGCCCCATGCATTTTGCCTTCATCACCACATTCTGCCTTGCCGTCAAATGGAGAAATACCCCCGCCGACTCAATCAAGACTCCTAATCTTCGCCGCACCACAGGATCGCTGACTGGTTTCCCAAATAACCGGATTTCTCCCTCCGTCGGGCTTGCAATTCCGCAGAGCATTTTCAGGGTAGTTGATTTCCCTGCGCCGTTTCTGCCGATAAACCCGTAGATTTCTCCTTCCCGAATCTTCAAATCCAACTGCTTCACCGCGGCCTTATCGCCGTATATTTTTGTAAGAGCCGTTGTCTCTATAGCAAATGTATTTCTTTCTGAATTCACTTTATCCTACTCTCCTTTCCAACCGTCTGCCTGTTTTCTATAACAGTCTAATATAAGAGTTTTCAAAAAGCGCTCAGAAAAGTTTAAGAAAGTTTAAAGCCCATCCCCCATACCGTCTGAATGTAGGAATCTGTACCACTCTTTTTTAATTTGGAACGGATATTGCTGATATGTACATTGATGGTCTTATCCTCCGCCAGATATTCCTCTCCCCATGCATACTCATAGATCATCTGCTTCGTAAAGACCCGTTTGGGATTGCGAATTAACAACTCCATAATCAGAAATTCATGCCTTGTCAACTCCACCTGTACTCCCTGGGCCGTCATTTCCTGCGTATCCGGATTCAGCGTCCACCCACGGTAAGAGTAGACGCGCGGCTCGTAATCTGTCTGCATTGTCTTACCGGCATTTCCCCCATCGGCAAAAGTCCCAGAACTGCCATCCCTGTCCTGCTTCTTACGACGGCGGAACTGCACCTGTATTCTCACCAACAACTCCGGCAGGTCAAAGGGTTTGCACAGATAGTCCTCCGCGCCTGCTGACAATACCTCAACCTTACTGTCCAGGCCACTCTTGGCTGATAACACGATAACCGGTGATTTTTCTGAAAATACAGACACCAGTTCTTCTCCGGAGATTCCAGGGAGCATCAAATCCAAGAGAACTAAGTCATACTCCTCCATAGAAAATAACAGCTTCGCCTCACTTCCGGAAAATGCCTGCGTACATGCGTATCCATGATTTTCCAGATAGTCTTTCAGCATCTGGTTATTCTTTGCGTCATCCTCTACAATCAAAATCTTCTGCACAGCCCTTGCCTCCACTCTTAACCATATATCTAAAAAGAGAGATCGGCAAATAACCGTTCTCTCCTATTAAATCACCTTATCCACAATGATGCCCGCATCCACCTTCTCCATGCTGATGCTCATGATGGCTGCAAACCGTATCCGGATCATAATTAAGCTCTCCCGCCAGATAAGCCTCCACCTGCGCATCCGCATCTCCCTGCGCCCCTGGGAACAGCTTAATGCCCGCCTCAGCCAAGGCATTGCGGGCGCCGCCGCCGATACCGCCGCAAATCAGCACGTCAACATTACCCTGTAACAGAAAGCCCGCCAGAGCGCCGTGTCCCTGTCCGTTGGTGCCAATCACCTCGCTCTTAACGACCTTCCCGTCCTCTACATCATACACCTTAAACTGCTCAGAATGTCCAAAATGCTGAAAAACCTGTCCGTCCTCATATGTGACTGCAATTCTCATAAAATCATCTCTCCTTATCTCTAATTCTTCTTTAACTCAATAATCCTCTGGTTACTGCTCCCTTTAAATACCAGCGTTACATCCTTAAGCTCGTCCACAAACTCACCGTCCACCAGCACATCTATATAGGACAGCATCTCGTCCGTCACCTCTGTATAGACCTTCCCGCCGCCGACAAGGTCCACATCATACAGATAACCGCTGTAACACCAGACATCTTTTTCGGGATACCTCTCCTTAATCCGTCTCAAAAGCCCTGTCAGAACCCCTTGGTTCTCCGGCTCAAACGGTTCCCCGCCAAGCAATGAAAACCCTTGAATATACTCCGGCTCAAGAAGCCTCAGCACTTCCTCCTCCGTCTCCTCGGTATAAGGCTGACCATACTTAAAATCCCAAGTCTCCGGATTAAAGCATCCCTTACAGTGATGCCGGCATCCCGAAACAAACAGGCTGACCCTGACCCCTGGTCCATTTGCAATATCACATTCTTTTATCTTTCCATAATGCATATTCTCACCTTCACTTCAAAGGACAGGCTTCAGCCTCCGGCTTACTTACAGGTGAAGCACCCTGTCCTTAATCTCCTGGGTACGCCCCTGGTTCCAGAACTGTGTGCCGATATACCCGCAAGTCCGTCGCGCCACGAACATCTTATCCTGATCCTTGTTCTGACAGTTGGGACACTCCCAGATGAGCTTTCCTGTCCCATCCTCCTTGATCGCAATCTCACCGTCATATCCACAGCATTCACAATAATCGCTCTTTGTATTCAATTCTGCATACATGATATTGTCATAAATGAACTTCATCACCGCCAGCACCGCCGGAATATTATTCTGCATGTTCGGCACCTCAATATAGCTGATTGCGCCGCCCGGAGACAGCTTCTGGAAATCCGCCTCGAACTTCAGCTTCTTAAATGCGTCAATATCCTCGGACA
>CAJUBG010000049.1 GCA_910584575.1 uncultured Dorea sp. | reverse complement strand
ACCTGGATCATGTGGTTTGCCCAGCTCGGTATGCTGCTGGCCATCCCGCTGACCATCAAATTTTTCCTGCCAATTTACAGCAAGCTGGACATTGATACAGCTTACCATTACCTTGAGCTTAGATTCGGAAGCAAAGGGCTTCGTGTCCTGGGCGCTGTGATGTTTATCGTGTACCAGGTAGGGCGTATGTCTATTATCATGTACCTTCCCTGTATGGTATTAGGAAGCCTGACCGGAATCAGCGTAAACATATTGATTATCATCATGGGAGTGATTGCTATTATCTACTCATACACAGGCGGATTAAAATCAGTGCTCTGGACAGACTTTATCCAGGGGTCTGTGCTTCTGATTGGCGTCACCTTCTCACTGGTGTTCCTTTTGGCACATATTGACGGAGGAATAGGGGCAGTATTTACTGCATTTGCGACGGAGAATAAATTCCTTGCCGCAGACCAGCCGATTTTTAACATTAACATTTTCAAAGACAGTGTGTTTATTCTGATTGTAGGCGCAGGCTTTAACACCATGGGCTCTTACGTGTCCAGCCAGGATATTGTACAGCGTTTTACCACAACCACGGATACTAAGAAGTTAAATAAAATGATGTTGACGAACGGCGCTCTTTCCATCTTTATTGCAACTGTGTTCTATTTGATTGGAACCGGCCTGTATGTATTCTACCAGCAGAATACACTTCCGCCGGCAGCGGCTCAGGATCAGATCTTTGCGTCCTACATTGCCTTCGAGCTTCCGGTAGGTATCACAGGACTGCTTCTGGCGGCCATCTATGCGGCGTCCCAGTCTACACTTTCAACAGGGCTTAACTCTGTTGCGGCAAGCTGGACCCTCGATATCCAGGCACGCCTGACGAAGAAGGAGTTAAGCTTTGAGACACAGACAAAGATTGGCCAGTATGTGTCTTTGATTGTAGGAATCTTTTCCATTGCGGTTGCCATGGTTCTGGCAAATGGGGGCGTCAAGTCTGCGTATGAATGGTTTAACGGCTTCATGGGACTGGTTCTGGGAATTTTGATTGGAACCTTCATTTTGGGGGCGTTTACAAAGGTGGCTAATACATTTGGTGCAACGCTGGCATTTATCGCGGCATCCCTTGTGATGGTTGGAATTAAGTATTTTGTTCCGGCAGAGTCGGTAACCATCTGGTCCTACTCTCTGATATCCATTGCAGTATCACTGGCAGTCGGAATTCCTGCAAGTATCATTTACAGGAAGGTAAAGGGAGATACCTCCGTACCGGCGCCATTTACGACAATTTACAAGAATTAGAAACAATAAAGGAGAAAAGCGTATGATATTCGGCAATGTTCAGAACTTAAAAGAATATTTTTTCCTGGAAGACGGGGTATTCGAGTGTTTCCGGTATGCGAAGGAGAATGATTTAAATAGTTATATGAAGGGAAGCCATGAGATTGACGGAAAGAGGCTGTTTGTCAATATAGTGGAGTATGAGACGGTAGGGGCTGACAAGCGGTTCTGGGAAGCTCATAAGGATTACCTTGATATTCACCTGATGCTTGACGGCACAGAGCAGATTGATATGAATTTTATCCAGAATATGGAGTTAAAGGACTACGTGCCAGAGGATGACTTTCTTCCGATGGAGGGTGAGAAAAACGGCTCAGTGGTGCTTGGGAAAGGAGATTTTTTAATCTGCTATCCCAGTGACGCCCACCGTACAGCGGTGGCTGTTGAAGGCTCGGAGAAGATCAGGAAGGCTATCTTCAAGGTGAGGATATAATTTTCGTATTGATTGCGGAAATGGCAGGAATATATTATAATAGAAGGGTACAGATATGGAGAGATATGTAAGCATAGATATAGGCGGGACAGCGATCAAGTATGGGGTTTTGGACGGAGACGGGGAAATGGTATGTCGAAGTGAAATGCGCACAGAGAGCTATAAAGGCGGCATGTCCATTCTGGCGAAAGCAGTCGGTATCGTAGAGCAGTATAGCGAGACTGAGGCTGTGGACGGCATCTGTATCTCGACGGCGGGAATGGTGGATACGGAGAAGGGGGAGATTTTCCACTCGGCTCCGTTGATCCCTGAGTATGCCGGAACCAAGTTTAAGGAAACCATGGAGAGTCGCTTCAAGGTTCCATGTGAGGTGGAGAATGACGTCAACTGCGCAGGGCTTGCCGAGTCTGTGTCCGGCGCGTCAAAGGGAAGCTCGTCCTCACTTATGCTGACGGTAGGGACAGGCATTGGAGGCTGCGCTATTATAGACGGCAGGGTGTTCCGTGGCTTCAGTAACAGCGCATGTGAGGTAGGATATATGCATATGGCGGGAAGCGACTTCCAGACGTTGGGGGCTGCAAGCATCCTGTCGAGAAAGGTGGCGGAGTGGAAGAATGAGCCGACAGAAAAGTGGAATGGCCGCCGTATCTTTAGAGAGGCTCAAAAAGGAGACTCCCTCTGTATTCGGGCAATCGACGAGATGACGGATGTACTGGGGCAGGGAATTGCCAATATCTGTTATGTGCTGAATCCGGAGGTTGTGGTTCTCGGCGGGGGGATTATGTCACAGGAGGAATATCTGGGAGACAGAGTTTGGAAGGCGGTAGAGAAATATCTGATTCCCAGTATAGCGTCCCGCACAAGGCTTGCATTTGCAAAGCATAGGAACGATGCCGGTATGTTGGGTGCATTCTATCATTTCATGCAGCGTCATCCGCAGCAATAAGGAACCCTGTCAGAAACAGAAAAAGGGTGAAATACGATGGAGTATTATGTAAAATCGGTAGTGCCAATGATTGAGTCGAATTATGATAATTTTACACTGGTGGAGAAGACGATTGCGGATTTCTTTATACGAAACCGTAAACGTATGGATTTTTCTGCAAAATCTATCTCCGAGCTTTTGTATGTATCGGAAGCATCCCTTTCCCGTTTTGCCAAGAAGTGCGGTTATCGGGGCTATCGTGAATTTGTATATCAGTACGAGGAAACCTTTGTGGAGAAGCAGGAATCCATGACGGGCAATACAAGAATGATACTGAACGCATACCAGGAGTTGCTGAATAAGACCTACAATCTGGTGGATGAGACGCAGATTGCCCGAATCGGCAGGTACCTGAACCAGTCGAACCGAGTTTTCGTGTGCGGTATCGGGAGTTCTGGGCTTACGGCGGAGGAGATGGAGTTTAGGTTTATGAGAATCGGCGTTGATATTGATTCCATCAAGGATGCGGATCTGATGCGAATGCAGGCAGTATTCCAGGACAGGGAGAGCCTGGTGTTCGGAATCAGTATCAGCGGTGAGAAAGAGGATGTGCTGTATCTGCTCAAAGAGGCACACCAAAGAGGCGCAAAGACGGTGCTGTTGACAGCGAAGAATAAAGGGATTTTCGAGGAGTTCTGTGATGAGCTTGTCCTTTTGCCTTCCCTTCGTCATCTGAATCATGGAAATGTTATCTCCCCCCAGTTTCCGATTCTGGTGATGCTTGATATCATCTATTCTTACTATGTGGAACAGGATAAATTTGCAAAAGAAATCCTGCATGACAATACTCTGCGGGCGTTGGAGGAAGGCAGCGGAAGACGCCGGCAGGTATTAGATTAATATTAGGAGGAAGGTAAATCAATGATTATCAGAAATGTAAAGGTCTATACGGAGGAAAAGGAGTTTGTGGACGGTGAGATCGTCATTCATGACGAAAGGATTGAGACTGTTGGTCCGGCGGCAGGGAATGCTTCGGCAGCTTTAGATGACATACTCGACGGGGAGGGCTGTTATGCGATTCCTGGCCTGATTGACTTACATTTCCATGGCTGCAAGGGATATGATTTCTGTGACGGAACCAAGGAGGCTATTGCAAAGATTGCGGAATATGAGGCGTCCGTTGGCGTGACAGCCATTTCTCCTGCAACCATGACGTTGCCCGTTAATGAACTGGAGGAGATATTGGCGGTTGCGGCGGATTACAGGAAAGAGCGCCAGGAAGCCGGACAAAACGAGGCGGCAGACCTGGTGGGCGTGAATATGGAGGGACCCTTTATCAGTGAGGCTAAAAAGGGCGCACAGGATGAGAGAAACATTATTTCCTGTGATGCAGACATCTGCCAGCGTTTTCTGGACGCCTCCGAAGGACTTGTGAAGTTTGTTGGAATCGCGCCGGAACGCAATGAGAACGCGCCGGAATTTATCCGGAAAATGAAGGATAAGGTACACATCTCCCTTGCCCATACCAACGCAGATTATGACACGGCGATGGAGGCGTTTGACGCGGGGGCTGATCATGCGGTGCATCTGTATAATGCCATGCCTGCATTTACCCACAGGAAGCCGGGAGTCGTGGGAGCCGTGTCCGACAGCGCCCATGTGAATGCAGAGCTGATCTGCGACGGTGTCCATATCCATCCGTCTGTGGTAAGGGCCACATTTAAGATGCTCGGCGCAGACAGGATTGTTCTGATCAGCGACAGTATGCGGGCGACAGGGATGCCGGACGGACAGTATACTCTGGGCGGCCTGGATGTCAATGTGGCGGACGGGAGAGCAACTCTTGTATCAAACGGTGCGCTGGCTGGCTCGGCCACCAATTTGATGGAATGTGTAAAGACGGTGGTTCTGAAGATGGGAATTTCTCTTGAGACGGCTGTTGCCTGCGCGACGATGAATCCTGCAAAATGCCTGGGAATCTATGCTTCCTACGGCTCACTTACGCCAGGTAAGAAGGGGAATGTTGTGCTTCTTGATAAAGAGCTGAATTTAAAAGCAGTTGTGAAAGACGGAGTGAGAATACGGTAGGGATTTTACAGTGGATGGAGGACGGTTAGATGGCAAGAGATGAAGGGGCATGTCTGGTATGTGGGAAACCGATTGTATATTATGACAAGGCCCGGAAGATGGAATGTGTCATGTGCCATGGTGAATTTGAAAGCCATGCGGGCTGTGAGGACGGGCATTATGTATGTGACGACTGCCACGCCAGACGTGGAATAGAGGTAATCATGGAAGGCTGCAGGGCAAGTAAGGAGAGGAATCCGATTGCCATTATGCAGGAATTAATGGAAGACCCTTACATCTATATGCATGGCCCTGAGCATCATGTAATGGTGGGCGCGGCGCTTCTTACGGCATACAAGAACTGCGGCGGGTATGAGTCATGCGGCGGCCAGGAGGCGTTTGAGGAAGCCCTGGAGGAGATGAAAGCGCGGGGAAGCGAATATCCGGGAGGCGCCTGCGGGCTGTGGGGCTGCTGCGGCGCGGCAGTCAGCGCCGGAATCTTTATGAGTATTATAACGAAGGCGACGCCGCTTACGGGTAACTCCTGGCGGCTTTCCAATCAGATGACCTCCCGCGCACTGGGGGCGGTTGCAGAACTGGGAGGCCCTAGATGCTGTAAGCGGGATTCCTTTACAGCGGCTAAGGAGGCTGTGGTATTCGTGAAGGAAAAGCTAGGAGTAGAGATGGGGCTTCCAGAGAAGATTGAGTGTGATTTTTCCAGTGAGAACCATCAGTGTTTGAAAAAGCATTGTCCTTATTATAAGTAAAAATGGGAGGGCCGGCAGGATAATATTTCCCGCCGGCCTTCTCTGGGATTGTCAGCTATCCAATCAGGAAGTCAATAATATCCCAACCGTCAGAATTCATCCGTTTATACAATTCCGTAAAACCACAGCGGGTACAGGTAACGGTAGCGAACTTCTTATTCTGGATATCGAAAACCTTGGCGAAATTCCCGCCGGTTGCCTGAAACTGATCGCTTTCATAGTGCATATTTCCGCATTTCGGGCATACATACTGCTGTCTTTCCATAGTGTTATTCTCCTTTTCTTGTGCCTATTATTTGATATGGTTTCTTAATAAACTGCCGTTCCAAATGGCATTAAAGCCAGCTTGGCGAGTTTAAACTGTTGCAGACCAAAGGGGATACCGATGATTGTAATACAGAGCAGGACTCCAATGATTGCCGATTCCACGGCGAGCCAGAATCCGGAGACTATAAGCCACACCAGATTCAGCAGGAACGAGCCTGCCCCGCCGCCGTAAGTGACTTCCTTTCCAAAGGGAAAGAAGCACAGACCGGCAAGCTTAAAGCACTGTACTCCCACAGGGATACCGATAATGGTGATACTCCAGAGGCAGCCTGCAAATGCCCAGCTAAGGCCGCTTAGGAAGCCTCCGAAGATAAACCAGAGTAGATTGCCCAGACATCCCATAGTATCATTCCTCCTTTCTTTTGCGTGCCGCAGACTTTGTTTGTCACAACTTAATATTTGACAAACCGCAGCAGTTATCCTATTGATATGCCGGCAATGAGTAGCCGGTGCAGTCATGAAATAATAAAAAAAGACTCTTATCATGACAACTGCCACGATAAAAGTCTTGCACATCTCATTTGATACGGATACCTCTCGGTATCGGGTGACGCTTTCAAATACACCTGTAATATGGTGTTCGGCTACTCCCCTTTATCTGCTTAACGATACTATACTACTAATGGAATGAAATGTCAATAATAGATAGGAAAAAGATTTTTTTCATCTTGACAAAATTCCTCAAATACGTTAGGATTTAATTCAAGCGGCAGACGTTAGATGAGTCAGTCGTCCATTAAGGTATATAGAAAAGGCTTTGAAAAGAAAAAGTAGTAATCCCATACACCCATACAGAAAGCCGCCGGCTGATGAGAGGCGCATGAAGGAATGGATTATGAATACATCTTTGAGCTGCGCACCGAAAGGAAGTATGCGAGTAGGCTGCGACGGAAGGCACACGTTACTGTGCAGAGGTTGTGAATACGCAACTTAAGGAGGCCGGCAATGCGAGTTGCCGGTGAAGCAAGGTGGTACCACGGAGATAGATATATCCGTCCTTATCTGAGAATGATAGGGGCGTTTTTTTTATCTCTAAAAATAAAGGAGGGATGTATATGCCGGAAAATCTGGGAAATAAAAAGGGCGGTAAGCCCGCCGCGCCCAAAGAGATTCTGGAGAATTATGAACGGCAAAAAGCAGCTTTTTTGCAGGCAGGATATGTAGAACAGCAGGAGACCATCACGGTTAAGAAAGCAAATGTCATGGCATTTGTGACGGCGGGCCCGTTTGCCATTATGGGAGTGATTGTGTGGCTCTGGTATTGGAAAAATTTTTCGGGAGATTTTTCAATGTGGGATATCGCTTGTTATTTAGTTTTGTTTATGCTTTGTATATTTATTCATGAGCTTTTGCACGGCGTTGGTTGGGTACTCTGGACAAAACAGGGCTTTAAAAGCATACATCTGGGAATTATGAGGGAGAATGCGACCCCTTACTGCCACTGTAAAGAACCGCTTAAGCCAGAGCAGTATTTGTTTGGCTGTATTTTACCGTTTGTGGTGTTGGGAATCTGTTTCCTTATTCTGGCAATTATAACGGGAAGCCAGATGCTTCTGCTGCTTAGCGTATCGAATATTTTAAGCGCAGGCGGTGACACGACGATTGTGAATATGCTGAAAAAATATCTGGGAAGGAAGGATTGTTATATCACGGACCATCCAGAACAGTGCGGTTTTGTAGCGTTTATAAAGCAAGTATGATAGAAAGAAAGGAAGATATGATTATGGGAATTTATGAAGAATTGCAGGCAAGAGGATTGATTGCACAGGTTACGGACGAAGAAGAAATCAGAGATTTGATTAACAACGGAAAGGCGGTATTTTACATTGGCTTCGACCCGACGGCGGACAGCCTTCATGTAGGGCATTTCATGGCGTTATGTCTGATGAAGCGTCTCCAGGAGGCAGGAAATAAGCCCATTGCCCTTATCGGGGGAGGTACGGCGATGGTGGGCGACCCATCCGGAAGGACGGACATGCGCCAGATGATGACAGAGGAAACGATTGAGCACTACTGCGAATGTTTTAAGAAGCAGATGAGCCGTTTCATAGATTTCTCTGAAGGAAAGGCAATCATGGTCAATAACGCGGATTGGCTGAAGGACCTGAATTATATCGAGGTACTGCGGGAGGTAGGCTCACATTTCAGTGTGAACCGGATGCTGACCGCAGAGTGTTACAAGCAGAGGATGGAGAGAGGGTTAAGCTTCCTGGAGTTCAACTACATGATTATGCAGAGCTATGACTTCTACGCACTGTTCCAGAAATACGGCTGTAACCTTCAGTTTGGCGGGGACGACCAGTGGAGTAACATGTTAGGCGGAACCGAGCTGATCCGCCGTAAGCTAGGAAAAAATGCCTGCGCCATGACGATTACCCTGCTTCTGAATTCGGAGGGCAACAAGATGGGTAAGACGCAAAAGGGCGCGGTGTGGCTTGATCCGGAAAAGACCTCTCCTTTTGAGTTCTACCAGTACTGGAGAAATGTTGCCGACGCCGACGTTTTAAAATGTATCCGTATGCTGACCTTCCTTCCGCTTGAGGAAATCGACAAGATGGATTCCTGGGAGGGCGCGCAGTTAAATCAGGCAAAGGAGATTCTTGCATTTGAACTGACTAAGATGGTCCATGGCGAGGAGGAAGCTAAGAAGGCCATGGATGCGGCGAAGGCGTTGTTCAGCCAGGGTGCAGCAAAGGATATGCCCTGCGCAGAGCTTACCGAGGCTGATTTTACGGACGGGAAAATCGACATCCTGACCATGCTGGTTACATCAGGGCTTGTTTCCAGTAAATCCGACGCCCGCCGTGCAGTGACTCAGGGAGGCGTGGCAGTCGATGGAGAAAAAATCAGCGATATTCATGCAGAATTTTCGGCAGAGGATTTGTCAGGCCAGGGAGTCGTGCTGAAAAAGGGTAAAAAGAATTTTAGGAAAGTGGTAACAAAATAGTGGTTTGAGGGGCGTGGCAGAATTTACTTTGCCGCGCCCTGATTTGTGCAGTAAATTTTTTAGAAATATATGGCAGAAAGATGAAAATCGTAGTATATTACCTTATATAAATAAGGTAATAAGGAGGCGGGGAAGGGTGGAAAGAAAATTACGTACCATCACACGTATCATGGCGGTTGTGCTCATAGTGCTGATTATTGTGCTTGCAGCCGTGATTTATTTTAAAATGAAGGACAGTGACAAGAAAGATTCCGAGGATGCTAAGAGTACGCCGGATTCAGAGCAGACAGCCGACGGGGCGCCGGCTTCGGATGTTCCTGTTGACATGCCGGCGATTCCCAACATGGAAGCAGGCGCTATCGTTGACAGGGCTTTGGTAGATCCTAGTCAGCTTGACCAGTATTTTGTTGCAAATGAGATCAGCGAAGACATTTTCCAATTTATTAATGGAATGTCCTATGTGGATAATCCTAACATCAGCCGAGAGCAGCTACGCTATCTCAAAGTGCTTCATTATAATTTTAACCATGAGGTACAGGTGGGCGAGCTGATTGTGAATGTGAACATAGCGGAGGATGTAAGGAATATTTTTCGGGAACTTTTTGAGCAGGAATATGAGATACAGTCCATGTACTTAATCGAGCGTTTCTGGACAGGAGACGGCAGCTCGTCGGATCGGAATTCTATTGAAAATAACAATACGTCGGCATTTAATTACAGGACCATTGCAGGTACGGACCAACTGTCGAACCATGCCCTGGGATATGCAATCGACATAAATCCTCTCCAGAATCCTTATGTGGCGTACAATGCAGACGGTAGTTTCAGAGAAATCTATCCGGAGATGGAACGGTTTATCGACAGGGCAAACGGAGAGCCGCATATGATTGGGCATGAGGATGTGTGCTATCAGATTTTTACCAGGTATGGGTTTACCTGGGGCGGGGATTGGACGGATCCCATCGATTATCAGCATTTTGAGAAGAATTTGGGGTAAAATTCTGCGTAACAGTTCAGCCTGTAACTGCGCACTTGCTGCGCAGTTAGCAGCCAGTAAAGCAAAACAGCCAAGAATCCGCCCCCTTTGCCATAGGCAAACTTCAAATGGGGCGGATTCTGTAACAGCGAAGCCGTAGGCTGAACTGTTAAAATTCTGCCGGAAAAATAGAAGAAAATGGTTGACACACGCGGCACCGTATAATATAATTTAACAGTATGACAAAAAGAGAAACAGTGAGGAACCAAAGCCCCGGAGCCTTATTGATTTCGATACCATAATATACGTAAGGACTGCATGAAAGATTCCTGCGTGTATAAATCATGAATATGTTATTCACAGGAGGTAGACCGATGAAAACTTATATGGCGAATCCAGATAAGATTGAAAGAAAATGGTATGTAGTTGATGCTGCGGGATGTACGTTAGGCCGTTTAACATCAGAAGTGGCTAAGATTTTAAGAGGTAAGAACAAGCCGGAGTTTACTCCGCACATTGATACCGGCGATTACGTAGTAATTGTCAATGCAGAGAAGATAAAAGTAACAGGCAAGAAGATGGCTCAGAAGATTTATTATCATC
This sequence comes from uncultured Dorea sp., assembly GCA_910584575.1. Taxonomy (GTDB): domain Bacteria; phylum Bacillota; class Clostridia; order Lachnospirales; family Lachnospiraceae; genus Sporofaciens. The sequence goes on along the minus strand of CAJUBG010000049.1, from coordinate 18,668 downwards.
ACTCTGACTATGTAGGAGGCATGAAGGAGACTACATTGGCAGAGATGATGGACAAGAAGCCGGAGAAGGTTATCGAGCTGGCTGTTAAGGGTATGCTTCCAAAAGGACCTTTGGGAAGATCCATGATCAAGAAACTTCATGTGTATGCCGGACCAGAGCATAAGCAGCAGGCTCAGAAGCCGGTTGAACTGAAACTGTAAGAGAAGGTTGAGAGGAGGATATTAAAGTGGCTAATGCAAGATTCTACGGAACAGGAAGAAGAAAAAAATCAATCGCAAGAGTGTATTTAGTACCAGGAACAGGTAAGGTTACGATAAATAAAAGAGATATCGATGATTATCTCGGATTAGAGACATTGAAGGTTGTTGTTCGTCAGCCGTTGGTTGCGACAGAGACAGACGGTAAGTTTGATGTTATCGTCAATGTTAAGGGCGGCGGATACACAGGACAGGCAGGCGCAATCCGTCATGGTATCGCAAGAGCGCTTCTTCAGGCAGATGCGGATTACAGGCCGGTGCTTAAGAAAGCAGGATATCTGACACGTGACCCACGTATGAAAGAGCGTAAGAAATACGGCCTCAAGGCGGCTCGTCGCGCTCCGCAGTTTTCAAAGAGATAATTCAAGCGAATATTGCAAAAGAGGAAAATTCCCCGGAAACAGCGAGTTTCCGGGGTTTTCTTATATTCTGAATTTCCTATGAGACAGTACAAAATCACACAAAATTCCAACGGTAAGTAACAAGTAAGTAACAGGTAAGTGACAAATAAGAAAATCTTTTCCTTGTGTCGTGCGCACGACAATGTTATAATGCCAAAAAGGGGAAAAGAGGCGGTATTAGTGAATCGGACGGAGTATAAAAACCAACACGCAAAAGAGCATTACGACCGGATAAATTTCAAAATACCAATAGGGGAAAAAGCAAGAATACGGGCAGCAGCATCCGCAATCGGGATGTCGGTCAACGAATATCTCTATGCACTGATATGTGATGACCTTGCATCCGGGGAAAGTAGGTTCGGGAAGAAAAAGCAGGGATTCAATGAGGAGCAGCGTCGCATGTTGGAAAAGTGGCAAGTTCCGAAAAAATATTATGATATGATTGAGGATATGTCCTATTCAAAGGAGGAGGGATATTTCATATATCTCAAGGATGGATTCATAAATGATGTGACTGGCAGCAGGAGCATCCATTGTGAAAAGACTTCCGAGGTTCGGCGGGTAATTGGAAAGACACATAAGAAATAAAAGATTGTAGAACATAAGAAAATATGATAAAATACGACATGACAACCGTGTTGCAGGGTGGGCTGACCTCTCATTTTTATGGAATGGGGGTGATGCCTATGAAAAATCATTTTGATTTTAAGGACATTATGACCTTTGGTCTGTTCCTTTTGGCGTTGCTTACATTCGTTTTTACGTTTTGTAAGTAAGTCTACATAGAAAAACCACCCCAAAACTTTGACCGAGTGCAAGGGTGGATTTTTCTACTTATCAATTTGGTCAACCCACCTTGTGGGCGGTTGTCTTTTTGTATCTATAATATACCATAAGAGGGCGGAGAGTTCAAGGGTAAAATCACTTGTGAGGCAGCATGAGGCGGTGTGAGATAATAAGAGAGCATAAAAAATGAGGCAGGTGCGTCCTGCCTCATGCTATATTTTATTAATTGCGTCGATTAGTTCCTCAATTTCAAAGTGGGTATATACAACCTCTGTCACACTCTGCCCTTTATGACCGACAATCTTTTTGATGACTTTATCATCGACCCCTGCGACGGTCAACATTGAAATGCAGGTGTGCCGGGTGCAGTGTGGTGTATGGTCGATGTTTAGAACCTCAACCAATGGCGACCAGTACGAATCATAGTAATTGCGGTATATGAAATGTCCGCCGTCCGGGGTGCAGAGGAGATATTCACATTTGCTATGCTCATACCAGTATTCAAAAAATGGGAGAACCTTGTCAGCAATCGGAACAACACGGATTCCGGCTGCGGTTTTCGCCTGGACAATATTGAAATAGCGTTCCTCAAGGTTGACATGTTCTTTCTTTAGGTCTAGCAGTTCCGAGATACGGCATCCGGAATATATCAACATGAGGATGACAGTGTAATATATATTTGATTCATGTGCATCCCAAACACGCTTGACCTCTGATTTTGTGAAAGGTTTTCGGTCATAGGCGTTTGGATTCCCGGCGTTTTTAATATTCAGATATTCAATCATGTTCCGTTCTTTTGGGATGATTTCGTGAATAATAGCGTATTTATACATCAGACCGAGGAGCGTTTTCAATTTCCTCAAGATCGGATAATTTTTGCCGGATTCATCAACAATCATCTGCAGGTGGTCTAGTTTCACATCAACAAAGCGCATCCGGGCGATTTCCCCACATAACGCCCACGCTGCCTTGTAACCTTGAACATTTGAGTGAGAGACGGTCGGAAAGTGTTCATCACTCCAACGCTCATACACATCCTCAAACGTGACTTTTGCAGCGTTCACATCATAAGGATTTGTATTGAACTCCGCAAGGGCGTTCAATGCATCTTTGCGGGTTGGGTAATATCCGATAACAGTATATAATTGTTTGGATTTGCCTGTCTCCGGGTTGATTTCCCAACCTTGTGTTTTTCTTGCGACATAAGGGTTGCGACGATTCCCGGACAGCTTATAAACAGACCCGAAACCATTCGGTAATTTCATAGATTTTCACCATCCTAAAAATAAGTATAAAAAATAAAACCAGTGCAAAAAGCACGGTTTTATGATAGAATGGTTATGGTAGTAAAATTCTGTCATGTGCTTTTTACAGGTGCGTTGATAGGACTTTCAAAAGGCGGTCTCCGTTGCAGCGGAGGCTGTCTTTTTTTGCGCAATTTTGCCGTTCCCGTAAAAGAATTTGAGACCTTGTAAACTTCCTTGTGAAAGGAGGTGAGCAGGATGAAAGTTCTTTTATGGGAAATGAGAACTTCAAAGGGGTTCACATTGATGAAGTTGGCGGAAAAATCCGGAATCGGAAAAAGTACGCTCAACAACATCGAAAACGGTTTGTGACACGGTTCACATGGCTTGCGAGGGTCATCACATTTGAAATGTTTTCGATGATGGTTGACGAGGCTCTCGACAAAATGAAAACGATGCTTGAGAGTAATACGGCGATGCAGGAACTTGTGAGCAGTGAGGCGGGTGAATCCGGTGAGTAGGATTTCGGATTTCATTTTCGCAAACTGGCGGACGTTGGCTCTGATTTATACAATCGGGGCAGCGGTTGTATTTGGGGCGTTGAATCTCCGGAGGTCTCCGGCATGGGGAAATGATAATATTTGCGGTCGTGCGGTACGGGGACAGTCCTATTGAAATATTCGACAAAAAATCGACAACACAAAAATTGTAAATATGACAAATATTTCTTACATATCTAATTCTTATCAAGGAATTCTAGTTTCCATAGACACAAGATTTTTTACAGCCTCTATTTAACTATTATTTACCAATTTAATAAAATAATCCATTGCAGGACTAATCCATCTATTCTTATTATATCCGCATATAGCAGAAATCTGAATATCTGAAATATCTGTTTCAATTTCTACTAATTCACCGCTGTTTATTTCATCTTGAACAGCAAACGTTGGCAGAAAAGAGATACCCACATTATTTTTAACTAAACTTTTAATTGTGTGTATACTCCATAATTCAATAGTGTAATCAAGCAAAATGGATTTTTGCTGCAAATATTTTTCAAAAATCTGTCTGAAGATACAGCGCTGTTCATTTATGATAAACGGGATAGGGAGATTTTTATTTGGTGTGATAAAATCAGGAAATAACTGCTTTATTTCAGGAGAAGCGACCAAAGATAAAGAGTATTTCCCAAATGGAAGCGTTACAATATTCTCGCCCAATCCACCCACGTCTTCATAAAATATACCAAAGTCTAAAGAGCCCTTTAGAAGTTCATCACGTATATCATAGCAATTCATAGATTGTAAAAACAGTTTTGTGTTAGGTGCAGTTTGATGAAATTTTTTTAGAATAGAGGGCATTTGATAACACAGCAATGTTTCTCCAATGCCTAATTTTAAGTCGCCCTTATATTTTGCCAGATCCTTTTCAAACCAATGCATTTTTTCAACGGACAGCAATACGTCCCTGACATAAGGACATAATTGTTCGCCTGCCTTTGTAGGCAGCATTTTCCTTCCGATTCTCTCAAATAGCTTTGTAGACAACTCCTGCTCTAGCTGTCCTATTTGAAAAGTGATGGTGGATTGTGTGTAATTCAGTTTCTCGGCAGCTTTTGAAAAACTGCCTTCTTCAATGATTGTCTGAAAGGTTTTCAAGTATTTTAATTCCATAAACGTGTCTCTTAATTTCAATATAATTGAAGTTTTATTTTAAAAACATCAATTTGATTCAATAATGTATTAATGGTATTATATCAGAAAGCAAGCATTATAACAATAATGGCATGTTAAAAAGCAAAGAAAGTGAGGAAAAAACTATGAATGTACTTGAGTTGGCGCGTATGGAGGAAAGTGAAATATGTATGGATATTATTACTGAAGGTAAGAACTTTCAAAACGAACAAGGATTCACACAATGGACAGATGATTATCCTAATATAGATACGATCCGAAATGATATTCAAAATACAAAAGGTTATGTCTTAAAAATGGATCATAAGATTGCCGGATATATGTGTGTTGATTTTGAAGGCGAGCCTGCATATGCTGATATTCAGGGAGAGTGGAGGGCTAAAAAGCCATATGCCGTTATTCACCGAATGGCATTTAAAAAGGAATATAGAGGACTCGGATTGGCAGATGTTGCTTTTATGTTAATTGAAAAGCTATGTATTCAGAAGGGCATTTACTACATCAGAGTAGATACCGATTTTTCCAATAAGCTCATGCAGCATATTTTGAAAAAGAATGGTTTTGAAACATGTGGTAAGATTTTTTTTCAAGGAAGCGAAAAGATAGCTTTTGATAAATTTATATGAGAAAATCTTTACTGATAAATTATAGGAAATATTAATAAATCAGATTCTCTTATCAGGATAATCAATTTTTTATTTGTTGGGAATTATGCTAAACTATTAACGGAACAGTTATTATTAGCCGTTTATTCATATTTTTCAAGAAATAATATACAGGAGATGAGAGAAATGTCTGAAAATGTCCAAATGAAAGCAGAGCATGACGCTGACCTTAAGCAGCTAGGGAGGCTGACCCGACGAGAATTAAAGGAGTTGGAGGAAAAGGAAAAAACTCCGATACAGAAGGTGATGGAGGTAGTCCTGATGATACTTCCCCTTGTCTGCGGAGTGGTTGCAATTTTGGAATATCTGCTGCTTCCTGATCAAAGCAGAAATAAAAATCCAATGTACTATGTGTATGTATTGGTGATTTTTATGATTATCTATTTCTGCTGCGGCTTGATGGCCGCTTATAATAAATGGAAAGGGAATAAGGTATTCTACGAAAAAGTCCGTTTTGTAGCTCCTCTGTGCTCTGCGTTGTTTCTTCTTTTAGCATTATACGATTATCTGACACTGAAAACAGGTACTCTTACACAGCCGTTCGTGCCTTGTATGAACTTTATTATCAATGCGTTTGTGGCTGATTATCCCATGCTGATAGAGTGTACAATACATACGCTTAGATTGTTGATGATCGGTTACTGCATAGGTGTAAGCCTTGGTCTTGTTACGGGTATTACATGCGGTTATTCTAAAAAGGTGCGTTACTGGGTAGATCCTGTAATCAAGTTTCTCGGACCAATCCCGACTTCTACATGGATACCGGTTATTATGGTAGTATCTACTTCGCTGTTTGCGGGAGCCGTATTTATCATTGCTCTCGGCTCATGGTTTGCCGTTACGGTTGCCTCGCTTACAGGTATATCAAACGTGGATCAGGAGTTCTTTGAGGCGGCAAGGACTCTTGGCGCGAATAAGAGGCAGCTTGTTTTCCGCGTGGCCATCCCTCATGCAATGCCGTCCATTCTTCAGGGCTGCACCCAGGCTATGAGCTCGTCATGTGTTGCGCTTATGATTGCAGAAATGCTCGGTGTAAAAGCCGGACTGGGCTGGTATATGACATGGCAGACAGGATGGGCAAGCTACGATAAAGTTTTTGCTGCGCTGTTCGTAATCTGCTTGATCTTTACTTTGGTAACCAAAGTGCTGGAAAGGATTAAACGTCACGTATTGCGTTGGCAGAATGGAGTTGAAAAATAATGGAAGATAAGAAAGTTACACTGAAATTGGACAATGTAAGTAAAGTTTTTGCAAAGGTAGAAAGTGACGTGGTAACACATGCTTTATATAATGTAAGCGTTACTATGGAAAGCGGAGAATTTATTTCCCTGGTAGGTCCCTCAGGTTGCGGAAAATCAACCATCCTCCGTCTGGTAGCCGGCCTTATTATGCCGACTTTAGGAAAGGTTACGGTTGACGGAAAAGAGATAGAAGGACCAGAGCCGAACCGCGGCATGGTGTTCCAGAAGCCTACGCTTTTTCCGTGGCTGACTGTTGAGAAGAATATAGGCTTCAGCCTTCAGATGCAGGGGAAGCTTAAGGGAAATGAAGGCAAGGTAGAGAGGATGTTAAAGGTCATTGGACTTGAGCATTTCAAGGATGATTATCCGGGACAGCTTTCAGGGGGTATGGCGCAGAGGGTTGCCTTAGTCCGTTCACTGATTAATGAACCGGAGATACTTCTCCTGGATGAACCTTTGGGCGCCCTTGACGCTTTCACGCGTATGAATATGCAGGATGAGATATTGGGTATGTGGGCACATGCCAAACAGTTGGCGCTTATGGTCACTCATGATGTGGACGAGGCCATTTACATGGGAACCCGCGTTTTGGTTATGGATGCGAATCCGGGGCGCATTGTTGCAGATATTAAGATTGACGAGCCGTTTCCCCGTGACCGTTCGTCTGCGCAGTTCGTAGAATACCGGAATGAGATACTGAATAAACTGCATTTCGGCGGAAAACATAATTAATTACGCTTCTGAAATCGCTATACGATTTTTAGAATAAAAAAATACAAAGGAGAGAGAAGTATGAAAAGAGGAAAACTTCTAGCATTGTTACTGGTTATGACGATGTCATGTGGAATTATGGCATGTTCCAAGGAAGAACCTAAAGAAGAAGACAAGCAGTCAATCGCCGGTGACACGAACAATGATGGTCAGATTGACATGGGAACAGATGAGGATGTTGAGGTAGAGGAGGAGAACAAAGCAGAGCATCTTGATTCTTTTGAAGCCTCCACTTCAGGAAAATGGGAAGCAATGTTTACCCCTATCGATATGGAAGGACGTGCTATCGATATGGCAGACTTTGACTTAGCGCCTACCGAAGAAGAACTGGAAGCAATGAAAAAAGAGCCTGCATATGGCCAGAAGGTACTTTACTACATGTCGGACGGATGTACGGCAGGTCCTACGGTTGCCGCACACCTTGGTTACTATGAGGAGGCGGGGCTTGATTCAGAGGGTGTAAAGGGTAATTCTTACACAGAGGCTCTTGGTAATAATCAGGCGACTGTTGCGGTAGGACATATTGCAACAATGCTTGTACCGATTACGAATAATGTTGACCTTACATTCGTTGGCGGCGCCCATATCGGCTGTAAGTCATTATATGTTCTTGCTGACAGTGACTACGATACGACAGAAGACCTGAAGGGGACCTCCATCTCAGTTCCTAATGGTGTCGGCAAATCAGATTACAACATCACCTGCTTACTGCTTGACGCTGATGGAATCAACCCGCAGACCGACGTAACCCTTACGGCTGTTACGGCGGACGCCTGCCTTACGGCTATGACAAACGGCGAGATTTCTGCTGCCCTTCTTTCTGATACGTTTGCATACGGATTAGTAAAAGATGGTACGCTGAAATGTGTCCGTTCTCTTTTGGATGAAGACTTTGCAGATGAAAACTGCTGTGTTGTCGCTATGAACCGTACTTTCACACAGGAAAATCCGGTTATCTCCAAGAAGATTACCCAGGCTGTCCAGAAAGCACATTCCTATATGCGCGACAATCCGGAGGAAGCTACACAGATGCTGCTGGACGAGGGATGGAACGGAGGAAGCTATGAGATGAACGTTATGCTTAACAACTCCCTTCAGTTTGGTTTAGCCCAGGATTTCACAGAGGTTTCATTGAAAGATGTTGTTGAGAGATATGTGCGGCTTGGGCTGATTCAGAATATGGATAATGTTGATGAGATCATGTCAATTGCTTGGACTCCGGTTTTAGATTAATTTTAATTTCTATGACATAATGAGTAAAAATTCCCGTCGAAGCATTCGAGGGGAATTTTTTTGGTGTATGAAAAGGGTATGTGATAAAAAGGAGAGGAAAATGGAGAATAAAAAATGTCTTATTTTTGCAGGAGTAGAGGCTGTACATGCAATATGCCTGCTTCTCGTAGTAAAGGTTATTGCGCCGGTATGTACTGGAATGGTAGAGACGGCAGCAGGTAAGCAGGTGCCTATGAGGTGTCATTATACAAGCGCTGCATTACTATTTTTGGGAGCCGCATTGCTTGTCAATGCAATCCTGTGTGCCGCAAGAAAAGAAATGGTGGTGTGCGGAGTTATGGCTGCCGTGATTTCGGTATTGGCATTTCTGACACTGAGCCCGTCTGTTGGAATGGGAATCTGCCTGAATCCGGAAATGGCATGTAATTTTACGGCGCCGTTTGTTAAAGTTCTGGGAGTAATTGGCGTTGTGATTGGCGGAATTTCTGCTTACTTAGGAATGAAAGAAACGAAATAGAAATAAGAGGTTTAGCAATGAGAAAAGATAAAAAGTTAAGCACCTTGAATATGGCGGTTCAGAATCTAAAGGCGAAGAAATACCGTACTGCCTTTATGATGTTCTTTGTGATTCTAATGTCAGCGACGGTTTTCTTCAGTACGATTCTGATGAATAATCTGAAGCAGGGGATAAAGAGCACAACACAGAGGGCGGGAGCAGATATCATCGTAGTACCGGACGAAGGAACGGAGGATATCAGGGATTCCTTGTTCGCCGGCACACCCTGCTCTGTATTTTTCGATAAGTCATGGAAAGCTGCAGTAGAGAAGGTGGAGGGCGTGGAGAGGGTTTCAGCACAGATGTATGTAGGGACCCTTTCCGCCTCCTGCTGTGACCTTCCGGTACAGATGATTGCCTTTGATCCGGAAACCGATTTTGTGGTTTGGCCCTGGCTGAAAAACCAGAATACAGTAAACCTTAAAAAAGGACAGGTTTTAGTAGGAGACAGAGTGGAGGCAGAGCCTGGAGATACACTCCAATTTTATTTAACAGAGTTTGAGGTGGCAGGGAAATTAGAAAAAACGGGAATGGGCTATGACGGTTCTGTATTTATGACATTTGAAACGCTGTATGAATTAAAGAATTCGGAAACTGCAAAGGCAACGTTGCCGATGGAGGATATAGAAGATAAAGTTTCTATGCTGATGGTGGACATTGCAGACGATATAAAGGATGTAGACCTGATCCATTTAAGGCTTGCCATAGCAAAATGCGGTCCTGAGGGGGAGAAGATGTACGCAGGTTCAACGGACGAGTTATTGAGTGGTATTTCTCAGCAGGTGAAAAAGCTGTCCGGTTATGGCAATATTTTGACGTATATCTCCCTGATTTCGGCTGCGCTTGCGCTGATTAGTATTTTCGTGCTTACCATTAATGAAAGAAGATATGAGTTTGGCGTATTGTACGCGTTAGGCGCCAAGAAAAGCCAGATGAGAAATATCATTCTGTCAGAAGCTTTGGTGATAAGCGGAATTGGCGGGGTAACAGGAACGCTCTTGACATACGGCCTTGTTGCCGCCTTTAAAGACGTTATAAGTATAAAATTAGAGGTGCCTTATTTGGATATGAGCATGGAGAAGGCCATGCCGGTGGCAGGAATCTGTATTGTGATTGCTTTGGCAACAGGGATTGCCGCGGCAGTATGCTCAGCTTACCAGATTAGTAAAGGCGAAGTATACCGTTTGCTTAGGGAGAATGAATAGATGATTAAGGTTAAGAATCTGACTAAGAAATTTACAAGAAATGAAAAAAAATTTGACGCAGTCCATAATGTGTCGCTAGAGGTAGGCGAAGGTGAATTTGCGGCGATTATTGGTCCCTCCGGAAGCGGGAAAACGACCCTTTTCAATATGATTGCAGGCTTGATTACTCCTGATTTGGGAGAAGTTTACATTGATGGCTCTGAAATTACCAGTATGGAGGAGAATGGAAAAGCAGTATTCCGCAACCAAAATATGGGGTATGTATTGCAGGGGAACAGCCTGTTAAACAATTTTACCATTTTGGACAATATATGTATGCCTGCATACTTATCTGCGAATATGAATGAATTTCGGCAGAGGGCGTTGGAATTGCTTAAGCAGATTGGATTGGAGGAATTTTCAAATGAGTATCCGGCTAATCTGTCAGGAGGTGAGATTCGGAGGGTTTCGATTGTCCGCGCAATGCTGAATAATCCCAAGGTGATATTAGCAGATGAACCTACCAGTAACCTGGATCCTGAGAATTCGCATAAAGTGATGCAGATGCTTCAGGATATCAGTAAATCAGGAACCACAGTAGTGCTTAGCACCCATGAATTAGAATATCTAAGCTATGTTGGCAGGATATTTAAAATGGATAGAGGAATATTGGAGCAGTAGTATGTATTTTCAGAGAGTGCCATTTTATCAAGATTAAACGGCACTCTCAAATATCTTTTTTACTTTAAAAACATCTTAACCAACCGCGCGTTGGCCTTCCTATAAGGCTGATACCTCATGGGCAGGTCAATCCACGTCTTTTTATCCACAATACTTTTCTCATGTGAAAATGTCCGGAATCCGTCCTTCCCATGATACGAACCCATACCGCTTTCGCCAAACCCGCCGAAGCCCATTTCGCAGGTGGCAAGGTGAATAATCGTATCATTGACGCAGCCGCCGCCGAACCCGCACTGTGAAGTCACCCTCCTTACCGCCTGCCGGTCATTTGAAAAGATATACAGGGCCAGGGGATGAGCCATAGACTGGATATTACGAATTGCCTCCTCCAGAGAGTCAAAAGTCAGAACCGGCATCAGAGGCCCAAAGATTTCCTCCTGCATTACCTTGTCGCCAAAGGTAACATTATCCATCACCGTAGGTTCAATCCTAAGTGCCTGCGGGTCGGATTTCCCTCCCCAGACCACCTTCGACGGCTCAATCAGGCCTGTTATCCTCTCAAAATGCTTCTCGTTGATAATCTTCCCATAGTCTGTCCGTTCCAATGGCTGCTTGCCAAACTGCCGCTGTACCTGCTTTTTTATCTCTTTTACTAGCCTGTCCTTCACCGTCCTGTCACAGTAAATATAATCCGGCGCAACACAGGTCTGCCCGCAGTTTAAGAATTTGCCGAATACAATTCTCTTAGCGGCAAGCTTAAGATTAGCGCTCTTTTCCACAATACAGGGGCTTTTCCCGCCGAGCTCAAGGGTTACGGGAGTCAGATGACAAGAAGCCTGCTTCATGACCTCCCTGCCTACTGTCTGGCTGCCTGTAAAGAAAATATAATCAAAATGTTCATTAAGAAGGCAGGTGTTTTCCGCCCTTCCGCCTGTGACAACACAGATGTATTTTTCATCGAAGCATTCCCTTATGATTCTGGCAACAATCTCGCTTGTACAGGGCGAATAGGCGCTTGGCTTCAGTACGGCGGTATTACCTGCGGCGATTGCGTCCACGAGAGGGTCCAGAGTCAGAAGAAACGGGTAGTTCCAGGGGCTCATAATCAGCACAGTGCCATAGGGAGAAGGCTTCTTATAGCTTCTGGAATGGAACTGCGCAAGGGGAGTCAGCACGGTTTTCTCCTTTGCAAAAGAACGGATATGCTTCAGCATATAGCTAATCTCACTGAGAACGAGTCCGGTTTCGCACATATAGCTCTCAAATGGGCTTTTGCCTAAATCCTTTTTCAGAGCCTCATTGACAGCGTCTTCATGCTTTATAATACTTGCCCTTAATTTTTTCAGCGCCAGAATCCTTGCGTCAACATTAAGGGTAGCGCCGGTATAAAAATATTTCCGTTGGCTGGTTACAATATTTTTAATTTCCTGTTCATTCATAGAGTATCTCCTTTTAAAATCCCTACATTGGCAATTCTTCTATTAATAAATAGTAAAATCTCTCTAACTCCTTTGCGTCCATCAGCACGGGCACAGGATACAAAGGATTTGCCTCCTTATCCGCATAGTGGGAGAGCTTGGGAATGTCTTCCTCTTTGATTTCCTTTACGGTATCCCCGATATCAAAACGTTTTTTCATATCCTTGATTGCTGTAATGAATTCTTCAGCGGCCACGTCATAGGGCGTACCCTCCAAAGAAACGCCTGCGGCCACGGACAGGCGGTATAATTTCTTGTGGATGCGCGGGCCATAGGCTTCCAGTACAAAGGGAAGCAGAATGGCATTTGCAAGGCCGTGAGGCACATTGTACTCTCCGCCCAAGGAGTGGGCGACTGCATGGACATATCCCACATAGGATTTGGTAAACGCACATCCCGCGTAGAAGGAGGCGTGCAGCATATTCCGTCTTGCGTCAATATCGCTGCCGTCGGTATAAGCCTTGTCGATATTCTGGAAAATGAGGCTCACCGCCATCAATGCATTGGTTCTGGTGCCATAGGTAGTCGATCTCCCGATATAAGCCTCCACAGCATGGGTGAGGGCGTCCATTCCCGTGGTTGCGGTAATAAACGGAGGCAGGCTTAGGGTCACCTTGGGGTCAAGAACAGCATACCGAGGAATCAGGGGGAAATCATTGATTGCATACTTGTACCGTGTCTCGGCGTCCGTGATGACGGCGGCAAGGGTTGTCTCGCTTCCGGTTCCAGCCGTGGTGGGTACTGCGATTAAGAGAGGGAGTTTTTTATGTACCTTTAGGATTCCCTTCATTTTTGCCAAAGACTGCTTCGGCTTGGCGATACGTGCGCCCACCGCCTTGGCGCAGTCCATACTAGAGCCGCCGCCGAACCCGATAATCCCGCTGCAGCCGTTTGCCTGGTACATCTCAAGAGCCTCGGCCACATTTGCGGTGGTAGGGTTTGCTACGGTCTTGTCGTAAATAAAATAGGGAATCTGATTCTGCGCAAGAACCTTCTCAAGCCGCCTGGTCAGGCCAAGGCTCATGATACCCGCGTCTGTGATAATGAGGACACGCCCGCACCCGTGCTTTCGTAAAATGTCCGGAAGCGCTTTCACGCTGCCGACAATATCCGGTTTCCGGTAGGGAAGGAAGGGGAGCGCGATTTTAAGCCCTGCCTGGAAGGTTCTGCAATAGAGTTTTCTTAGTTGATTCATGGTAGACAGCATCCTTTCTGGAATAATCATATTGAATTTTATACCAGTGAACCGGAGATTTGTCAATAAGGATTGCCGGAAAATATTATCGGCAAAATGTAAACAAAAATATGAAACAGGTTGACAATATGTGGAAGCTTGATATATAGTTATTTCATATCTTAGATAAAGGGGAAGAATATGACGTTTACAGAACAACTAAAAGAAAAAATATTCAGCGGCGGCGAGATTACAAGGGAGGAGGCATTATTACTGTATGAGGCGCCTTTGGAGGAGCTCTGCCAGGCCGCGGATGGGATTCGAGAGCATTTCTGCAAAAATAGCTTCGATATCTGCACAATCGTCAATGGAAAGAGTGGAAAATGTTCTGAGGATTGTAAGTATTGCGCCCAGTCAGCATACTATCATACTGCCACGAAGGAGTATCCTCTCCTTGACACAGAGGAGATTGTGCGCCAGGCAAAATATAACGCACAGCAGGGCGTGCTTCGGTATTCTATCGTGACATCCGGAAGGGCGTTAAAGGATTCCGAGCTTGAGCAGATGTGCGGGGCTATACGGGCAATTCGAGAGCAGGCGGATATTAAGGTGTGTGTTTCCTTCGGCCTGTTAAGCGAGGAACAGTTTCGCAGAGTAAAGAGTGCAGGTGCCTCCAGGGTACATAACAATCTGGAAACATCCCGCAGGAATTTCCCGAATGTCTGTACTACCCATACGTTTGAGGATAAGGTTCGTGCCATTAAGGCCGCCAAGGCCGCCGGATTAAGCGTGTGCAGCGGCGGTATCATGGGACTGGGCGAGACGGTAGAGGACCGGATTGACATGGCGTTTACCTTAAGAGAGCTTGAGGTTAAGAGTGTTCCGGTCAATCTGCTGAATCCGATTCCTGGGACGCCCTACGAGGAAAATGAACGGCTGACCGTGGATGATATGAGAAGGATTGTGGCGGTTTACCGCTTTATTCTGCCGGATGCGTTTATACGGCTTGCCGGAGGCAGAGGGCTTTTGGAGGACAAGGGAGAGGGGTGCTTCCGGTCTGGGGCCAATGCGGCAATCTCCGGAGATATGCTGACAACGGCAGGATATACCATAGAGACGGATATGGAGATACTGAACAGATTAGGATATGAAAGGCAATGCTGACAGACTTAACTGTCAGCGCCGTTCTTGTCGTTTGTCACATCGCCGCTGTCCGTCAGAGAGATGGTTTCGCCCAGAAGGGCCGGTTCTGGTTTCACAAGAGTAAATCCCACGTCCTTCAGGCGCGCTAACACCTCCCTGGATTTCCGGTAGGTGTCGCCTTTGTAGACCGCAGTATCACAGGGCACGCCCTGGACGTCCAGGCCAAATGCCATCGCGTCATAGAGGGCGCGGTACAGGTGGTACTCCTGGGTCACCACAACCAGGCTCTTTGCCTGGAAGATTTCCTTCGCCCTGTACATGCTGTCATAGGTGGAGAAGCCTGCATGGTCCATGAAAATACATTCAGAGGGCACTCCCTGGTCTATGGCATAGGATTTCATCGCATTTACCTCGTCATAATCGTCGCGTCTATGGTCTCCACTCATGATGATTCTATCCGCCGCCCCTTCCTTATATAATTGGATACCGGTATTCAGCCGTTCCTTCAGCATCAGGCTTGGATTGCCGTCAGGCTTTACCTGGGCGCCCAATACCAGGATAGCGTCAGCCTTTTTTTCTGATTGTACGACGTCTGCCTCCGACGTGATGAAGCTGCCGGCTTTTATCTTCACATAGCTGTCTGTACCCAATAAAACGACGGCGCCGATTAAGGCCGCCATACACCCGTATCGAAACAATTTCTTTATTCTTAACATATCTTTTTCTCCCCATGGTCTTAGCGTTTCTTGTGTAATAGACAGTATAGAAGATTTTGGGACAGGGTACAACCAGGTTAAGAGAATATTAAGCAATTTATTTGTACTGGACGAAACCGGGAATACAGAGTAGAATGTACTTTAATGTATTGTAAATGAGATAGGAGTGAAGGAAGCATGGGAGAACAGCTTACGAGAAGCGATGTAGAGAAGATAAAGGAAGAAATTGAATACCGGAAACTGGTGGTGCGAAAGCAGGAGTTGGAAGCCGTCAAGGAGGCTAGGGCACAGGGAGATTTAAGCGAGAATTTTGAATACAAGGCGGCGAAGCAGGACAAGAACCGCAATGAGAGCCGAATCCGCTATCTTGAGAAGATGCTAAGGAATGCCAGGATTGTCTCGGATACCTCCAGAGATGATGAGGTAGGGATTAACAACACTGTGGAGGTTTATTTTGAGGAGGAGGACGAGACAGAGGTTTACCGTCTTGTTACGAGTGTGAGGGGGAATTCTCTTAAGGGGCTTATCAGTATCGAATCGCCTCTTGGGAAGGCGCTCAGAGGCCATAAAGCGGGTGACCGCGTGAAGGTTAAGACGAACGGAGAGAACGGATATTACGTGGTGATTAAAAAGATTGATAAGACTACGGATGACTCCAATGATACACTACGGAAATATTAATATAGTATTTCTTCCAGGGGTGAGGAAAAGGCGGGACTGCTTTTTCTCTCCCCTTTTTTTATAATATAAATATTTTAATAATATGGGTTGACAAATCATATTATACAACATATAATATAAACATCAAAACAATATTGCATAATTTATTATTATATTTCAAGCAAAGGAGTGAGAACATGGTATTTAACACCGGCGCAGCCCTCCTTGACGCTATCGTACTGGCGGTTGTATCCCGCGAGAAGGAAGGGACCTACGGATACAAGATTACCCAGGATGTCAGGACGACCATCGAAGTATCGGAATCCACGTTGTACCCTGTGCTGCGAAGGCTCCAGAAGGATGAGTGTCTGGAGGTATACGACAGGCAGATCGACGGAAGGAACCGGCGTTATTATAAGATAACGGTAAAGGGTACTGCACAACTGGATTTGTACCGCGTAGAGTGGAAAAACTATTCGGTCAAGATTAATGAATTGTTTGAGGGAGGGATAACTGTATGAATCGCATAGAGTTTATGACAGAGTTAGCAGCATTATTACAGGATGTTCCCGTAGAGGAACGCAGAGATGCGATGAAGTATTACAACGACTATTTCGACGATGCCGGACAGGAGAACGAGGCCCAGGTTGTGGAGGAACTGGAAAGTCCCGCCAAGGTAGCGGCGACTATAAAGGCTGATCTTGGAAGCACATCGAAGGATCACGGCGAATTTACGGAGAAGGGTTACACGGATTCCAGATTTGAACACAGAGAGATGCCTGCCGGAAGGGAACAGAAGGAGAATAGTTACCACTATGGCAGCAGTCAGGAGAATGACTACCGCGGGCACAATTATCAGAATAACAGTTACCAGGGAGGCTGCGGTAATGAAGAATACGAGGGGCATGGACAGACGCCGCCCAGGACGAATAGCGCATTGAAGATATTTCTCATTATCCTGCTTGTGATTGTGGGCCTGCCGATTATCCTTCCGGTTTCCATAGCAATTATCGCAGTTGTTTTTGCAGGAATCGTCACATTGGTTGCAGTGTTCGCCTCGTTGGTGATTGTGTCTGTTGTAGTTGCGTTTGTAGGAGTGTGTGTGTTCATAGCAGGACTGGTGAGTCTGGTGCCAGAGCTGGCGGTAGGATTTGCCCTGATTGGAACGGGAATCATCCTGACGGTTATTGGAGTGGTGGCGACAGTAGCCAGCGTAAGGCTGTGTATCATCGTTCTTCCGGGAATCTGCCGAGGCTGTGTGTGGATTTTAAGCAGGCCATTTCAGAGAAGGGCGGTGGTTTAGATGAGGAGAGGTTGGAAGATGTTTTGGATCGTGTGCGGCGCAGCGATAGCAATTGGATTTCTATTCTGTGCAATCGCGTGGGTCATGGGGATAACGACGGATATGGTGTATGACCGGTTTCCTAACGGGATTGGTTGGGTAAGTAATGACAGCGGGCCGACGGCGGAGAATATGCATGAGACCTTCACCGGCGTGGCTGAGATTGATATGGATCTTGCTGCCGGAAAGGTGTACTTTGCAGAGGGAGAAGGCAGCGAGATACGTGTGGATACAGATAACTTAAGCCAGCGTCTTGGCTTCAAGTGCTACATGGACGGCAATGAGTTAAAACTTACCAGCAAAAAAAGATTTTCAGGTGTCAATAATATAGGCAGAGGGACGATTACAGTCTATATACCGAAGGAGATGACGTTTGAGGAGGTTTCCCTGAGTATGGGCGCGGGAAGCCTGGAGGTAAATGAGATTTATACCAGAGACCTGTCTGTGGAGATTGGCGCCGGAGAAGTAGTGATTAACAAGTTTCAGGCTGACGAGGCGAAATTTGAATGTGGCGCCGGAAGCATAACGGCAGGCGGAGACGTCCGAAGCTTGGCAGATATCCAATGTGGGGTGGGAAGCATCGTCTATACCGCGTCCGGACGCGAGGAGGAATACAACTATGAAATCGAGTGCGGCGTCGGCGAGGTCATGTGCGGGAATAACTCCTACTCAGGACTTGGCAAAGACAGGCACATTGACAATAATGCAGACAAAGATATATCTATTGAAGGCGGCGTCGGCTCTGTAATTATAGACTTTGACGGAAGCGGGAAATAGGTGTATTATTTAAAAATAGGAATCAGGAGGAGACAATATGGAACCGAGAAAATTATATCGTTCAAGAGAAAACCGCATGATCTGCGGAGTGTGCGGAGGCGTAGCAGAATACTTTAATGTAGATGCAACTTTAATCAGGCTGGTGCTTGCAATCTTCGCGTTTACAGGAACCGGAATCTTTGCTTACATCCTTGCGGCAATTATTATTCCGGATGCACCCACAAGATATTAATCAGAATTTTTTCTGTATATTCGCCCCTACCCCTGTCAATACTGATTAGGAGACTACTTAATTCAATGACAGGAAAGGGGTATATTTATGGCAGTAAAGAAAAACAAGCCGATTAAATTAGATGAGCTGACACAGGAAGAAAAACTAAAGTACGAAATCGCCGAAGAATTAGGACTTCTTGACAGGGTGATGAAAGACGGTTGGAAATCTCTTTCATCGAAAGAAACCGGCAGAATCGGCGGGCTTATGACAAAGAAGAAAAAGGAAATGAACAACGATTGACGAAAAAGTAACAAAAATATTAAATATATTAATTAGTGTGAACATTTAGCGATAAAGGTTGAAAAGAAAAGATCCATTTGCTATAATCGAAAAACTGGTAATAATCATTGACAGGTGAGAATATGGACAGTAAGATTAGCGTTTTGGA